>CAYMEB010000035.1:0-29146 GCA_964389095.1 uncultured Hyphomicrobiaceae bacterium | reverse complement strand
CGGGGAGCACCGGCGCGGTGACGCTGGAGCTGCGGCGTGGCAACGACTACTCGATCCTGAATACCGAGAGCCCGAACCTAACCTATCAGCCCGAGCGCCTCAGTATGGAGAAGGTCGAGAACGCGGCCTTCAGCCCGGCCGACCGCATCGGCCAGCTCACCATGCGCAACCTCGATATCACCGACAGCCGCGCGAAGCTCGGCATCTACCAGGAGACCGGCCTGCTCACCACCGGCGAAGGCCCGCACGTGCTGCGGCTCGAAGGCAAGAAAGGCTGAGCGCGCCTACTCGGGCGGGGCAATTCAATTCACCGCTCGCGACGTGAATCTGGATTGCGACTTTCTTCCCCCCTTGCGGGGGTGGGATCGACCGGGGGAGTGTCCCCAGGCGGGGAGGAGCGAGCACCACCCCCATCCAGACCCGTCCCCCCCATCCCCGGCCCTTCCCCAGTAGCGGGGGGAGGGAGAGTGGCATGAACGCAATCGCCCTGGCCTGCTCCGGTTACCCTCCCCGACGTCGGACGTTTCCGGCCCGGCGCGTGGCGGGCTAGCATCGCGCCATGAAAAGGTCGATGCGCCGCGTCCGGCGGCTTCAGAGCGCGCGCCTGCCGCGCACGACGGGTCCTGGGGCAGCCGGCTCCGGCGCTGCCGACGGCCGGCCGGTGCCAGTGAACCCCTACAGCCTGCTGGTCGCCATCAACGACGCCTCGAGCCTCGCGCGTACGTCGTGGCTCGCTGCATTGGCGGTGATCGCGTGGCTCTGCGTCGCCATCGCCGGCGTGCGCCACCGCGACCTGCTCACGGGAACCGCCGTGGCCCTGCCGCTGCTCGAGGTCGAGATCGACATCGAACGGCTGTTCGTGTTCGCCCCGCTGGTGTTGCTGTTTCTGATGCTGGGCGTTCTGGTCCAGCACGTCGTGCTGGCACGTCGCGCGCACGAGTTCGACGTGGCAGTCGCGCGCGAGGAGCCGCTGCAGGATCGCTCCCATCCCCTGCGCCTCGAACTCGACGGCTATTTTCTCACGCAGGTGGTCGCGGGCCCCGAGCGCCGAGGCGCGGTCGCCAGGGTGCAGAGTGCCATGAGCTGGGTTTCGTTCGTCGCACTGCCGGTGGGCCTGCTGCTCGCGATCCAATGCGTGTTCCTGCCGTATCGCGATCAGGCCGTCACGATGGGCCACCGCGCCGCGCTGCTGGGTTACGTCGTCATGCTCTGTGTGCTCGGCGTGGTGATGATGCGGCCCGCCGAGCCCTATCGGAAGGCCCTGCGCTGGATCGCGGATCACCGTCCGCTCTCGTTCCTGGCGACGGTCGTGGTGCTCGCCGGCGCCGTGGTGTTCTCCTGCACCCTGGCGACGATCAAGGGCGGGTTCCTCGATCGCCAGCTGGGCCCGGCGGTGGAAGCCTTCCTGCGCAATCCATGGTTCCGGGCAGCGAGCCTGCGGCCCGCGCGCACGTTGAGCCTGCGCGGACAGGATCTGGTGCGCGATGGCAACGAGGAGGGCGGCGAAGCCAGCATCGATCTGAGCGGCCGCGATCTCCAGTTCGGCGACTTCGAGGGCGCCGACCTGCACCGCGCCCGCTTCAGCGGCGCCCGCCTGGACAACGCCCGCTTGACCGGGGCGGATCTGCGCCGGGCGGTGTTCGGCTGCCGCACGGATTTCGAGCGCAACGTCGCATCGCTGCAGCACCCCTGCGTCTCGATGCGCGGGGTGGACCTCCAGGGCGCGAAGCTGAAGGGCGCGCTGATCGATCATGCCGACCTGACCGGGGCGACGCTCACGCTGGAGCGGCTGGCCGAGGCGGAGGTCCGCGACAGCTTCTTCCGGAATGCGACATTTTATTCCGAGACGGTGGGCCGGGCGGGCGCCGCGCGGCCGGACGTACGGCTGGACATGCGCGGCTGGCTGCTGGAGGGCGCGAACCTCGCCAGCACCGATCTGTCGGGTGCGCGCATGGCCGGCGCCCGGCTCGCGGGTGCGCGCATCGACCGGGCGCGTCTGGTGGGCGCCGATCTGACGGACGCGGACCTTTCGGGTGCCGATCTGACCGAGGCCGATCTCTCCGGCGCAGACCTGACCGGCGCGCGCCTGGACGGGGCCGTGATCGCAAGGGCCAGGCTGGAGGGCGCGCGGATCACGGACGCGCAGCGCCGGGCTGCGACCCTGGTCGCGCGGGAGTAGCGGGTTCCGCCCGGCTTCAAAGCGCAGTACATCGAGGCCGGATTGCCGCGCCGTTCCAGCTCGAGGTCCCCGCATGGTCCGCCCCCTGACTGCCACAGCCCTGGCCGCGGTTGCTGGCGTGCGCCACGGTTTCTTCACGCGTGAGGGCGGGGTCTCGCGCGGCATCTACGCATCGTTGAATTGCGGTCTCGGCTCGGGCGATCAGCGCGCCGACGTCGAAGAAAACCGCCGCCGCGTCGCCGCTCATCTGGGAACCCAGGCGCAGCGGCTGATCACCTGTCATCAGGTGCACTCGCCCGACGTCGTGACGGTGGACGCGCCGTGGGACGGCGATCACCGGCCCAAGGCCGACGGGATGGTCACGCGCGTTCCAGGCATTGCGCTGGGCGCGCTCGCCGCCGATTGCGCACCGATCCTGTTCGCCGACGCGGATGGGCAGGTCGTGGGGGCCGCGCACGCGGGGTGGAAGGGGGCCCTGGGCGGCGTCGGAGAGGCGACCGTGGCTGCCATGGAGCGGCTCGGGGCCGATCGCCGCCGGATCAGCGCGGTGGTCGGGCCCTGCATCGGGCGCGAAGCTTACGAAGTGGGGCCGGAGTTCGAGGCCCGGTTCATCGGGTCCGAACCATCCTATGCCGGCTACTTCGCACGCCCCGCCGGCGCCGAGCGGTCCAGATTCGATCTTCCCCGCTTCGTGGTCGATCGCCTGCGCGCGGCCGGGGTCGGCACGGTCGAGATGCTCGACCGCTGCACGTACTCCGACGGCGACCGATTCTTCAGTTATCGGCGCACCACGCATTGCAAAGAGGCCGACTATGGCCGTCAGATTTCGGCCATTATGATCGCCTGAAGCTGTTTTCCACAGCGGAATGCCCCGAAATGATACGCTGCAAAGCGAAAAGTCTGGTTCCGTTCATGGCCCTAGCTGGACGGATGCATGCTCCGATAGTACAGGCTTCACGGTGGGTACCGGTGGAAGGCTGCCGCTAGGTCAGTATGACGGCGACCGGAGGCATTTGTGTCCTTTCAGCAGGGGGACGTCACGGTGACGACCATCCAGAA
This sequence comes from uncultured Hyphomicrobiaceae bacterium, assembly GCA_964389095.1. Classification (GTDB taxonomy): domain Bacteria; phylum Pseudomonadota; class Alphaproteobacteria; order Rhizobiales; family Hyphomicrobiaceae; genus JABFRJ01. Next base: position 25,908 of record CAYMEB010000035.1, on the reverse strand, counting down.
TTTGACCGTGGGCCGGAAACGGCGGGTAGGCGCGATCTGCGTCGCAGTCGTGGCCGCGAGCGTTGGCCTTGCAGGCTGTGAGTCGGGCGGCTCGCTGTTCTGCGGTGCCTGTGCGCCGCAACCGGAAACGCAATTGGCCAAGCCGCAGCAGCCGGCCGCGACACGCGTCGCCATGGCGCCGATCATCGGTGCGCCGGACACGGTCGCGCGCCAGCTTCGGCAGGATCTCGCGAGTGCCGCCGGTCAGCAGCGCGTGACGATCGTGCCATCCGGCGAAGCTTCGGATTACACGCTGCGCGGCTACATCGTGGCGGCGCAAGACAAAGCGAACACCAAAGTCTCCTACCTCTGGGACGTGACCGACGCCGCAGGCAAGCGCGTGAACCGCATCACCGGCGAAGAGATCGTCGCTGGCGGCGGCAACAAGGACCCGTGGAGCGTGGTGACGCCGCAGGTCACGCAAGGCATCGCGCAGAAATCCGCGACCTCGCTGTCCTCGTGGCTCGCAACGGCGCAACCCCAGCAGGCTGCGATCGCCGCCGCTCCGGCGCAACAGCCTGGCGGCATGGGCGTGACTGCCGCTTCTCCGATGAACACCGCTTCGACGCCGCCCTCCGCCGCAGCGAAGCAGCCACAGCAGACGGCGGCGCCTGTCCAGCAGACGGTTTCGGCGCGGGGCCCCGAGCTTGCCGCGGTCGTGCCGTCGGTCACCGGTGCGCCGGGTGACGGTGCGCTGTCGCTCACACGGGCGATCCAGAGCGAACTGCAGAAGAGCGGCGTCTCCATCGCGGGACAGCAGGCTGCCAACGCCTATCGGGTCGAAGGCGTGGTCAAGGTCGGCACGGCCCGCGACGGCAAGCAGCCGATCCAGATTGACTGGAACGTCAAGGATCCTCAGGGCAAGCGCGTCGGAACGGTGTCGCAGAAGAACGACATCGCCGAGGGCTCGCTCGACGGCCAGTGGGGCCGCACGGCGGACGACGCCGCCGCTGCTGCCGCCCAAGGCATCCTGAAACTGCTGCCGGGCCGCCAGAGCCAGGGGTGAATTGACACTGGCAGGCGCCGGGGCAACACAGTTGTCCCCGCCTGTCTGCGAATGCGGCGCCGCCAATCGTTTACACGCTCGAAGGCGCTTGCTATAGCGCGCCTGTTCCTCACAGGACGGAGACATCGCCATGGCTTTCGACGCGAGAGACCGCTCTGGCGGTGGGGGGCCGGGCGACGGCGCACGTATGCAGATCGTCGCGGGCAACGCGAACCGTCCCCTCGCCGAGGCCATTTCGGGCGTGCTCAAGCATCCCCTGACCCGCGGCTCCGTGCGGCGCTTTGCCGACATGGAAGTGTTCGTCGAGATCCACGACAACGTGCGCGGCGAAGACGTGTTCGTGGTGCAGTCCACGTCCTTTCCCGCCAACGACAATCTGATGGAGCTGCTGATCCTGGTCGACGCGCTCAAGCGTTCGTCGGCCCGCCGCATCACGGCCGTCATCCCCTATTTCGGCTATGCCCGTCAGGACCGCCGCTCGGGGCCGCGCACCCCGATCTCGGCCAAGCTGGTGGCGAACCTGATCGAACGCGCCGGCGTCGACCGCGTGATGACGCTCGATCTCCACGCCGGCCAGATCCAGGGCTTCTTCGACATTCCGACCGACAATCTTTTCGCCGCCCCCGTAATGCGGCGCGACATCGAGGAGCGGTTCGATCTCTCGAACCTGGTCGTGGTGTCGCCCGACGTCGGCGGCGTGGTGCGCGCGCGCGGGCTCGCCAAGCGCATCAACTGCCCGATCGCGATCTGCGACAAACGCCGCGAGCGTCCCGGTGAAAGCCAGGTGATGAACGTCATCGGCGAGGTCCAGGGCAAGCGCTGCATCCTGATCGACGATATCGTCGACTCCGGCGGCACGCTCGTGAATGCCGCCAATGCGCTCCTGGCCGAGGGCGCGACCGAGGTCTACGCCTACATCACCCACGGCGTGCTGTCGGGCGGCGCCGTATCGCGCATCACCAATTCGTCGATCAAGCAACTGGTGATCACCGACTCGATCCAGCCGACCGAAGCGGTGCTTGCGGCCAAGAACATCCGCGTCCTCTCGATCGCCCCGCTGCTCGGAGAGGCCATCGCGCGGACGGCGCGCGAGGAAAGCGTGTCGTCGCTGTTCTACTGAACGGCCGACCCGTGTCCTGCGTTCCCGTGAGCGGCGCGGCGGCTCACGTTCCACCCAGGAAGATGCGACGGATTTCCGGATCGGCGGCGAGCGTCGCCGAGGGACCGGAACGGCTGTTGCGGCCATCTACGAGAATGTAGGTCCGGTGCGAGATCGCGAGCGCCTCGTTGGCGTTCTGCTCGACCATCACGATCGTCCGGCCTTCGCGATTGATCTGCTGCACGACATCGAACAGGCGTTCGGCCGCGATCGGCGAGAGGCCGGCCGATGGCTCGTCCAGCAGCAGCACCGTCGGCTCGACCATCAGCGCCATCGCCATCGCGAGCATCTGCCGCTTGCCGCCCGACAGGGTACGGGCCGCGTGACGCCGCTTCTGCGCCAGCACCGGCATGCGCTCCATCACGCCGTCGATGCGCGCCTTGGCGCCTGCCGGATCGACGTAGCCGCCCATCTCGAGGTTCTCGCGAACAGTCATGGTCGGGAAGATGTTGTGCTCCTGGGGAACGTAGGCCATGCCCAGCCGGGAAATCTCGCGCGGCTCGAGGCCCGCGATCGGCCGCCCGTCCAGGAGGATCGATCCGCTCTTGGGGCGCAGGAGACCCGCCACCGTCTTGAGCAGGGTGGACTTGCCGGCACCGTTGGGACCGATGATCGAGACGATCTCGCCTTTTGCCACCTCGAGGTCGACGCCCTTGAGGATCTCGTCGGCCGCGCCATACCCGGCGACAACGCCGCTGACGGAGAGGGTGCCCATCTCAAGCTCCCGCCCGCTTGCGCCGGCCCATGTAGGCTTCCTGAACGACCGGATCGTTCGCGACCGCCTCGAACGTGCCTTCGGCGAGGTGACGTCCCTCGGCAAGCACGATCACCCGGTCGCAGAGCCGCGCGACCATGTCCATGTGGTGCTCGATCAGCAGGATGGTTATGCCTTCCCTTGCGAGACCGCGCAGATGCTCCCCGATCTCGCGGGCGAGCGTGGGGTTCACTCCGGCCACGGGCTCGTCGAGCAGAATCATCTTTGGATCGGCCATCAGCGCCCTGCCGATTTCCAGAAGCTTCTTCTGCCCCCCCGAAAGCTCCGACGCCGGTGCGTGAATGACCCGCGTGAGGTTGAGCCTCGCAGCGATCGCGGCGGCACGCTCCAGCAGCTCCTTTTCCCGCGCCACCGCCGGCCGCAGCCGGAGCAATGCGGCGGCGAGGCCTTCGCCGGGCTGGGCGGCGCCATACAACATGAGGTTTTCCAGCACCGACAGTCGCGGCAGCCCGCGGGCGATCTGAAACGTGCGCACGAGTCCCAGTTTCGTGATCTGGTCCGGCCGCAGGCACGTGATGTCGTGGCCATCGAACACGATGTGGCCGCCGTCCGCCGGCACGATCCCGCTGATGCACCCGAACAGCGTGGTTTTCCCCGCACCGTTGGGCCCGATCAGCCCCGTGATCCCGCCGCGCGGGACCGCCATCGTCATCCCGTTGAGTGCGTGAACGCCGTAAAAGCTGCGCGTGACTGTGTCGACGGTGAGCAGGGACATCTGGCGGTCGGTGCACTGGTGTGGGTGACTGGGAAGGAACGGCTCCTGTACGATAGACAGGAATTGCCGACTGAGGAAGCACAGGTGAGACCGGCGCCCGTCCTGCCGGCAGGCGGTCGTCGCCTGTGTATGATGCCCGAGACGCGCGGAGCCCAATCGCCATGTCCAATCCCTCGAACGCCGCGCCGACCTGGGCCGCAGACATCCTGGGTTTCTGGTTCGGCGAGTTGCAGCCCAAGCAGTGGTTCACGAAGGATGCCGCCGTCGACGACGCGATCCGCGCGCGTTTTCTGTCGGTGCACGAGACCGTGCTCGACACGGCGCTCGACGATCTTCTGGCGACCCCTGCCGTCTCGCTCGCCGCGGTGATCGCCCTCGACCAGTTCCCGCGCAACCTGTTCCGCGGTAGTCCTCGGGCCTTCTCAGCCGACGCCAAGGCGGTCACGCTGGCCGAGCAGGCCATCGCGGCAGGGCACGACGCCGCCACGGCGAAGGAGCGGCGGCTGTTCTACTACCTACCGTTTGAGCATGCGGAGGAGCTGGCGCTCCAGGCGCGTTCGGTCGCGCTGATCGCCACGCTTGGAGATCCCGAGCTCGACCGCTACGCGCTCGCCCATCAGCGCATCATCGAGCGTTTCGGTCGGTTTCCACACCGCAACGAGGCTCTGGGCCGCACATCGTCTCCGCAGGAGATCGCTTTCCTGAAAGAGCCGATGAGTTCGTTCTGATCCAACGAGCCGGTGCGCTGCGGCTCACGGCTTGATCAGCAGATGCTGGCGCCGTGAGAGCTGCTCCAGCACGAGCGCGGTGCCCCTGACTACGCACTGCATCGGCTCCGGCGGGACGACGAAGCGGATGCCGAGCCGCCGTGCGAGAGCCTGGTCGAGGCGGTCGAGGAGCGCGCCGCCGCCGGTCAACGCGATGCCACGCTTGCAAGCCTCGCTCGACACGTCCGGCGGCAATTCCTCGAGGGCGCGCTGGACGAAATCGGCGATCTCGTCGATCGGTTCGCGTAGCGCCTCGGCGACGTCGGCGGGCGTCAGGACGACCGACTTGGCGCGGCCCTGCCGCAAATCCCGCCCGCGGATGTGGATCTCGGTCGCGGAACTGCCCGCAACCGCGAACGCGGTGCCGGCCTCGATCTTGATCCTCTCGGCGTTCGCTTCCCCGATCAGAAGGTGATGGCGGCGGCGCACGTGCCGCATGATGGCCTCGTCCATCGCATTGCCCGCCAGCCGCAGCGAGCGCGACTGCACGATCTCGCCGCGCGACAGGACGGCGATGTCGGTCGTGCCGCCCCCGATGTCGACCACCATGGTTCCGCCGGCCTCGTCCACGGGCAGTCCCGCGCCGAGTGCTGCGGCCACCGGCTCCTCGAGCAACAGCACCTTGCGGGCGCCGGCGGAGTTCGCCGTCTCGAACACGGCGCGGCGCTCGACCGCGGTCGCACCGGAGGGAACGCAGATCACGATGCGCGGGCGCCGGAAGCCCAGCATCGTCTTTGCCCGCTTGATGAACTGGCGCAGCATCTCTTCGGTCGCCACGAAATCAGCGATCACGCCGTCGCGCATCGGCCGCAGGATCTCGCTCGCCTCCGGGGTCCGCCCGGCGACGAGCTTCGCGTTCTGACCGACGGCCAGAATCTCCCGCACGCCGCCCCTGGTCCTGACGGCGACGATCGAGGGCTCGTCGATGACGATGCCGCGACCGGCCACGTGGACCAGCGTGTTCGCGGTCCCCAGGTCGATCGCGATGTCGTCCGCGAAGGTTCGTGCGATGGCGCGTGCCATGGTCGAAGTCTGCTTTACGTCCCTGCTTTGGAAGTTATCCGGCGCCCTTGGCCGCTCCGCGGCTGCGACACGGCATTCCGTCCGGAGCGAGCCGGACGGCTCCTTTGTCGCCCGGCAACGCCTGTAGATAGTCAGGGCGTTCTGCGGCGGCAATATGCCGTCTCAGGCGAATGAGTTTCGGTAACAGTCGTGGTTAGTACGCCGTGGCGCGCCGCCGGCCGGTCGCGAGCCTCAGCCGCCCAGCCGTCGTTCCACCAGAGAGGCATAGAGGGCTGCGCCGTACGGCGTCGCCTCGTCGTTGAAATTGTAGGCGGGGTTGTGCAGGTCGGCGCTGTCGCCGTTGCCGACCTGGATGTACGCGCCGGGCACTTTTTCCATCATGAAGCTGAAGTCCTCCGACCCCATGCTGGGGTCCTTGGACCGGTCGATGTTCGCCGCCCCCACCAGAGCGGCCGCGGTGTCCGCGATCGCGTCGGTCTCGGCCTCGGAATTGATCAGCGGCGCGAAGATCAGGCGGAAGTCGACCTCCGCGTCCGCGCCGAAGCCCTGCGCCACGCCCTTCGCGATACGGCGCATGTTGGCCTCGATCTGCTTCATCACCTCGTTGGAGAAGGCGCGGGCCGTCCCCGACAGGGTCGCCGTCTGCGGGATGACATTGTAGGCGTCGCCGCCGACGATCCGCGTCACGCTGAGCACCGCCGTCTCCTGCGGCCGCACGTTGCGCGACACGATCGACTGCAGCGCAGTCGTCACATGGGCCGCGACGAGTACCGGGTCGATGCCCGCCTCGGGGCGCGCGCCGTGGCTGCCGAGGCCGGTGATCTTGATGTCGAAGAAAGCGCCGCCGGCGGCCGACGGGCCCCTGTTGATCGCGAATTTCCCGACCGGCATCCCGGGCCGGTTGTGCATGCCGTAGATCTCGTCGCAGGGGAAACGCTCGAACAGTTTGTCGTCGAGCATGGCGAGCGCGCCGCCCATCCCTTCTTCGCCCGGCTGGAAGATGAAGTTGACCGTGCCCTTGAAGGTCTTGGACTGGGCGAGATAGCGCGCCGCGCCGAGCAGCATCGTGGTGTGCCCGTCGTGGCCGCAGGCGTGCATTTTGCCCGCGACCTTGCTGCGGTAAGGCAGGTTCGTCTGTTCTTCCATCGGCAGGCAATCCATGTCGGCGCGAAGGCCGATCCTGCGCCCCTCGCCACGCCGGAGCACTCCGACCACGCCCGTCTTGCCGACCCCGCGATGCACCTCGATGCCCCATTCTGCGAGCTTCCGGGCGACGATCTCGGCCGTGCGATGCTCTTCCATGCCGATTTCCGGGTTCTCGTGAAAATCGCGGCGGATTGCGGTGAGGTCGGCGTGAAAGCCGCGGATTGCGTCGAGTGCGGACATGTCGTCTCCGGAAAGGTCTGCGTGTGTGGAAGAACTCTGTCGATGCTCACAGCGAAAGTGCGCGCGCGGCCCCGACGCGGGCACCCGCTGCCGCCATCATGTAGGACAGATCGCTGCCGGTCAGCACCATGCGCGCTCCGATCCGCGTGTAGGCCGCAATCCCTTCCTCGGTGTAGACGCCGCCCATGCCGAGCCATTTCCCGTGCTTGCGGCAGGCGGCTGCGGCGACGCCGTAGGCCTTGGCGACGTCCGCGTGCATGACCTGGCCCGGCAGACCCATCTCCATGCACAGGTCATTGGTGCCGATCAGCAGAACATCGATCCCCTCGACCGCTGCGATCGCTTCGGCGTTCGCGATCGCTTTCGGCGTCTCCAGCATGGCCACCAGAAGCTGCCGCGCGTTCATCTCCCGCGTCGCGTCGGCGAGCGGGACGCTGCGGAACTCGAACTGCGCCATGGCGCCCGCGACCGACCGGTGTCCGGCCGGCGGATAGCGCAGGCGGTCCGCCATCGTGCGGGCTTCCTCGGCCGTGTCCACGTGAGGCATGACGATGCCCATGGCGCCGCCGTCCAGTGCGCGCGTCGCCATGTCGTACTGGCCGTGCGGCACGCGGACGAGGGGCGTGATGCCGGCCGCGTTCGCGGCCACCGAAATCTGTACCGCCGTATCGAGCGGCATCGTCCCGTGCTCGAGGTCGATGAACAGCCAGTCGAGGCCGGTCGTGGCCATGGCTGCGGCGATGTCCACGGTCCTGGCCTGCCTCAGGCCAATTCCGAGGGCGAGTTCGCCTTTCTCCAGGCGTTCGCGGGCGGGGTTGCGCGGCATGGGGGCTCCCGATGTCGACTGAGCGGATCTGCTGGGCGCACCCTAATCGGGCTGTGAGGAACGATCCAGGCCGTTGCGCACGGTAGGCAAACCGACGCACGCGCATGGCTTGCCGTTTCGTCCGGGTGGGGCTGGCCGTTGGCAAAACCGGACCGGCGTGCCCATCTTCCCGCCAGCCGCCGAAACAGATGGGGTCCCGCATGACCGAGCGACTGCCCGCCCCGCCTCGCCCCGTGGTCCCCAAATCCCTGCGCGGGCCGGGCCTGCCCGTACAGTCCGGACGGCGCATCGCCCTTGCACTGGGCGGCGGCGGCGCTCGGGGACTGGCCCACGTGCTGGCGCTGGAAGCGCTCGACGAACTCGGCGTGAAGCCGGCGGTCGTGGCCGGCACTTCGATCGGCGCGATCTACGGCGCCGGCTACTGCTCCGGTCTGTCGGGCAAACACCTGCGCGCCCACACCGAGGAGGTCCTGGGGCAGCGCTTCGAGCTGGTGCGCCAATTGTTCTCCGCCCGCGCGGAACCCGTGCTCAAGTTCCTGAGCATTATCCCGATACGGCCAGCGCTGCTCGACCCCGAAGCCCTCATGGAGGTGGTTCTGCCGAGCAAGGTCGCGCGCAGTTTCGAGGAGCTGCAGATCCCCTTCCAGGTCGTGGCTACCGACTTCTACGCGCAAGAGCCGCTCGTGTTCTCGGCCGGACCGCTCCGCCCGGCGGTAGCCGCCAGCATGGCTTTGCCGGCGATTTTCACGCCGGTGAAGATCTCCGGGGCCGTTCTGGTCGACGGCGGCTTGGTCAATCCGCTGCCCTTCGATCTCGTTGCGCCCGGCGCCGATGTGACGATTGCGGTCGACGTTTCCGGCAACGCTCCGGGGACGGTCGCGGTCGAGGAGCGGCCGAGCCATCCCTCGGCTTTGGAGGTCATCATGGGATCGTCCCAGATCTTCCAGCGCTCGATCGTCAGGGCCAAGCTGGAAGCGCGCCACCCCGATGTCTACGTCGACTGCCCGGTCGACCATTTTTCCGTCATCGACTTCCACCGCTACAGGGAAATCCTGGCCGCTGCCGAGCCCGTGAAGGACGTGCTCAAGCGCCAGCTCGGTCGCATTCTCGACAGCCAGCCAGCGGACGTTCCCGAAGCCGTCGCCCCGCCGCCCGGACCGCCGCTCCTGCCCGCCCGTGGCCGCAAACGCTCCCCCAAGTAGCGTTCTGGCTGGACCCTGGGAGATTACCCGGCTATCCCGCATCCGCGACCACCGGTAAGCTGGTCACAGATCGAACGAGCAAGGACGCAATCGAGATGAAATTCTTCGTCGATACCGCCGATGTCGCCGAAATCAGGGAGCTGGCGGCCACCGGCCTGCTCGATGGCGTGACGACCAATCCCTCTCTGGTTGCCAAGGCCGGGCGCGATTTCAAGACAATCGTCGCGGAGATCTGCGCGGTGGTGGACGGGCCCGTTTCTGCCGAAGTCGCGGCGACGGACGTCGAGGGCATGCTGGCCGAAGGCCGTGTTCTGGCCAGGATCGCCAAGAACGTCACGGTCAAGCTGCCGCTGACCTGGGACGGTCTCAAGGCCTGCAAGGCGCTCAGCGGCGACGGCATCATGACCAACGTCACGCTGTGCTTCTCGGCCAATCAGGCGTTGCTCGCCGCCAAGGCCGGAGCGACTTTCGTCTCGCCGTTCATCGGACGCATCGACGACATGGGCTATGACGGCATGAGCCTCATCCGCGAGATCCGCCAGATCTACGACAACTACCCCGACCTCGGCACCGAGATCCTCGCCGCCTCGATCCGCACCGTCGGACATGTGCGCGACGCGGCCATGATCGGCGCCGATGTCGCTACCGTTCCGCCGTCGGTTCTCAAGGCGCTGGTTGCTCATCCGCTCACGGATAAAGGCCTCGCCCAGTTCGTCGCCGACTGGAAGAAGACCGGCCAGAAGATCATCTGATCGGGCCGGACGCCGCGTGCACGCCCGCCTGTGACGTGCCCCGCCCGCATCGCAAGCTTCTCATGCCGCTTGCAGGTGAGCACCCGAACTTCTGGTGCACTGCGCGACGAGCCGCCCCAGCAGGCGGGCCCGTCCGCGGGCCACTCGAGCGGACGACGGACGAATCGATTCACCCCGTCCGGGGCTGCGACGTACGCGTAAGCGATTGCTTGACGCATCACCGTCCAGGTGAAATCGTCCCGACTTGCGAGCCCTATGGCAGGGAGGCTGCGCATGTTGCGAGATTGCCTGTGGCCGGAACCTTGGCGCCGGATTTTACGTGGCCGGCAGCGCGGCTCGATCGGCTCCTGGAGTCTTTCGCTCGGAACCGTCCTCCTGATGGTCTGCGTTTCGCGGATCGCTGCCGCTGCCCCGCCGGTCGACGCCTCGGTACCGGCACACGCCGGAACCCTCTCGTTACGTCACGATGCACGGGTCGTCTGTCGCGTCTTCATGCGCGGAAACACGCGTGTCACCAAGTATTGTCAGGACGGCTACGAGTGCGCTCCGAACGATAAGTGCCAGCCAGGACCCGAGATGCGGCGGCGCATGGAGCAGGAACTGGCCGAACGCGAACGTCAGTTGAATGCCGAACGCGAGCGTATCCGGGCCGATATGGAGCGCCAGGCGGCGGCCGCGCGCGCCCAGGCAGAGCGTGCACGTCAGGAACTCGAGCGCGCACGTCAAGCTGCGGTACAGGCGAATCGCGAGACACGGCGGGAAGCGCGTCGTGGCGCCGATCAGCGCCTCTATGGCAACGTCCACAAGAACTGGGTCGTTCAACAGCCGCGTGCGGGCGTGGATCGTTCAGACGTGAGGACACCGCAGCCGACCGTGAGCGTCTACGATCCCAGGCGCAACGTGCCCAGTCCGCAGTATCAGATGCCGAACGTCGGTGAGCCGTCCCGGGCGACGACGACGTCGCCGCGCGTCACAACCTACCGCTACGAGCAGCGCACGATCCGCACGACGCAGACGAATTATTGGAGCTACGCGAGTTATGCGCTGACCAGCCGGGGCGTGTTCGGCATGATCGCGCCGCCCCCCGCCCAGGCCGCGCCGTCCGCCGAAACCGGGCAGCCGCGCGCGGACCGCGCTCCCCAGGATCAGGAATGGGTGGCTGGTGAGAAGATCGGCATCGAGGAACTCGAAGCGCGCAAACGCAAGCACGAGGAGGACCAGAAGCGGCTCGCACAAAGATCAGACGCCTGGCGGCCTGCCGAAATGACCTGCCCCAGGGGAGCCGGGCGCAACGAGAGCACGATCACCAGCCGCGACTGGGTCTCTTCGGGCGGCAGCGGTGGGACGAGGCAGGACAATCGGCCGTGGCCTTGCGCGGAGACCGCCGGCTGGTCACCGGACAAGCCTTACAACCAGGGTGAGCCGATCGTCTTCCGGCCCGCTTTCGGCAAGCCGGTTACGATCGGACGAAACCAGGTTCTGATCTCGGTATATGCCCCCGGTACGATCACCGGCCGTGCATACAGAGCCGAGGACTACGATCCCAGGATCCACGATCGGCCGTCCACTGGGAACTGTGCGGACTGGCAGACGGAGGCGCCGAACCGAATTTTCCGGGTGAGCATCGGTTGCGAGATGGGACGCCAGCAGGAGTTGATCGATAACCAGGACCGGCTGATGAAAGCGATGGAGAGCAGGGAGGACGGCCTTCCCTTCATGGATTGGCAGGAGTGCAAGGGAGAGACCCGCTTCACCGACGGTTGGACGGCTCGATCGAAACTGGATTGGTTGTCGGACGGCGCTCCCATCGCGCACTGCATCGATGATCGTCCGGGTGCCAAGCAAGGGCCGATGCGTGAGCGCGATTGGCTCAGGCCGCACGAATGCGAGATCCACGGGGTCGACACCAGCGTCAACAACCGCGGCGTGCGTGGCTGCCGTTTGCCGACGGTGAACCACGTCCTCGGCGTGTCGCGCGACAGCGGCCTCACGCCCGATCGTGAGTGGCTCCACCGGTTGATCCACGGCGAAGAGCAATGAGTTGGCCACAGACGCGACAGCGGACGAGGTAGCGCCATGACGAAGCGCGAAATGGGTTGCGTCGCAGGCTTTGCCGTCGTCGCGGCGTGCCTGCTAGCCGCCGGAGCCGAAGCCCGCTTCAATCCGCGCGCCACGGGCGAGATGCCTGCGCAAGTGTTGCAGGCGCAGGCACCGTCCTCCAACGAGGACGACGTCCGGTTCTGTCACCAGCGGCGCGATGTCGATGCCTGCACCGCGCTGATCTCCGATCCTCGCCGCACGACCGCCGAGCGCGCTCAGGCCTTCGCCTCCCGTGCCGATAGTTTCAACTTCGCCCGGGACCCTGATCGGCGCAATCACGACCGCGCCATTCTCGACTATACCGAGGCGCTCAAGCTGGCCCCCGAACTCCCCCAGGCGCTGGGGGGACGTAGTGCCGCCTTCATGGCCAAGGGGCAGACCGACCGCGCGCTCGCCGACCTCGATGCGGCGGTCAAGGCCGCGCCCGACGCGTATGATCCCCTGGCCCGTCGCGGCGATCTTCTGCTCGCTCTTGGAGAGCATCAACGAGCGCTGGCCGATTATGAGCGGCTGATCGCACTCGACGGTGACGACGCCGATGCCTACCTCCGCCGCGGCCGGGCGCGGCTCGCCAAGGGTGAGATCGCCGCCGCGATCGAGGATTTCGGGACGGCAATTCGGCTCGACCCTCGCGAGGCCGAGTACCACAATGCGCGCGGCCTCGCCCGCGCGGCATCGGGTCGGCTCGATGAAGCCATGGACGACTTCGAGCAGGCTCTGCAACGCGATCCCCAGTTCCTGTCTGCGCGCATGAACCGTGCAGAGGCCGCGCTGGCCAAGGGGGACATCGACAAGGCGATCGCCGACTATGACGCGGTCGTCGCCGCCTCGGCCTCGGATCCCGAGCCGCTCGTCGCCCGGGCTCGAGCCTACGTGCGCAAGGGCCGCAATGCCGAAGCGATATCCGACTACGCAGCCGCGATCCGCCTCGCTCCCGGGGATGCACAGGTGAGGCTCGAGTCGAGCAGCCTGCGTCAGCAGTCGGGCGATGCAACAGGTGCGCTCGCCGATCTCGACGAAGCAGTCCGCCTGCAGCCGCGGGCAGCCGAGCCGTTGATCGCCAGAGCGGGCCTCCGCATGGCGCGCGGCGAGCGGCAACACGCCGCTGCCGACCTCGACGCCGCCCTGCAACTCGAGCCGTCCCATCCGATCGCGCGGGCGCTGAGGGCGCGTTTGGCGCTCGATGCCGGTGACACGGCACGGGCCATCACCGAGTACGACGCCCAGCTGGCCCTCGATCCAGGCAACGCCGAGGCCGTCTTCGCTCGTGGCAAAGCGCATCTCGCGGGCGGAGACAGTTTCCGCGCACGCGCCGATTTCGAGACCGCGGTGCGGTTCGCGCCGGAGGACCTCGAGTATCTGATGCAGAGGGCCGACCTCTTGCTGACGCTCGGAATGAACGAGCAGGCCGCGGCAGCCTACGCCGACGCCGCGCGCGCCCATCCGAAACATGCCATGGCGTTTCTCGGGCGGGCCGAGGCATTGACCGCGGTGGGCGACACTTCGGGCGCGGTCGCTGCCCTCGATTCTGCCCTCGTTCTGGACCCGTCCTCAGTGCCGTTGCTGACCAGGCGCGGAACAGCGCTTCTGGCCAGAAAGGAGTGGGAGCGCGCTGTCGCCGACTTCACAGCTGTCATCGATCACGATCCGGTTGCTGCCTCGGCCTACGCCATGCGCGCGCTGGCGGCCATCGGGAAGGGTGAGCGCCAGCGCGCCGTCAACGATCTGGACATCGCCATCGGTCTCGATCCGACGGACGCAGAACGCTATGCGCTGCGTGGCTGGACCTACCTGCGTCTCGGCCGGCCGGAGGCTGCGATGCCGGACGCGGACCGCGCCGTAGCGCTGCAGCCCAAGGAATCGTCGGGGTATGTCGTGCGCGGACACGTCTTCGAGGCCGCGGGCCGCATCGAAGAAGCCTTCGCCGATCTGACGCGCGCCGTTGAATTGGCTCCCGCCTCGAAGCGGGCGACCGAGGCTCTGGCCCGTGTCACAGCCGCCCGCGCGACGACACCGCCTGCTCCACTCGACCCACAGGCGGGCAAGCGCGACGAGGCTGTTCGGCTGACGATGATCGAAACGCGGGCCGCGCAGGATCAGGTGCGCGCTGCCGAAGCGCGCCGGCGCGCGGAACAGAAGAAGATCGACGCCGCGGAGCGCGTCCGTCAGGCCGAGCAGGCCAGGCGCGAGGAGGAGATGCGCAAGGTCGTCGACGAGCTTCGCCGCGCGCAGGAGGCCCTCAAGGCCGTCGAAGCACAACGTGTCGCGGCGGCGGCCGCCGCCGCAGAGGAGGCGCGGCGCATCGCCGCCGCCGCCGATCTGGCGCGCCGCAACGAGGAACTCACCCGATCCATTCGCAGCGAACTCGCTCGAGTCGGCTGCGAGGCCGGCCTCCCCGGCAACAGCAGCTGGGACAATGACGTGCGCAATGGCCTGCGTGAGTTCATGCGTGCCACGAAGGCGGAAGTTCCCTCGGACGGCCCGACGGCGGAGGCGCTCTCGGCCCTGCGCTCGCGCAGCACACGCGCCTGTCCGCTCAATTGCGGTCGCGGCGAGCGGGAGCGCAATGGACGGTGTGTGGCTGATGCTCCGCGGGAAGAACCGGACGAGCCCGCGCCGAGGGCCAAGCCCAAGCGTGCTGCTCCGGCCCCGGCACCGGTGGCCCGCCGGCCGGCCACGTCGCCGCCGGCCTCTTCCTCGGTCGGCGCGTGCGCCACGTTGAAGGGCCTCGCCAATACGCCGGAAATTCGCGCGCTCGCCGGTTGCTGACCATATCGCCCGCTGGACCGGGACGAGGACGCGCCATACATAGGCGCCATGACTTCCGATGCCCGAGACGATGCGCCAGGGCCGGCCGCCGCAACTCCGGCGCCGACCGGTACCGCCGTCATTCAATCCTACTTGCGCACGCTCCCCGGCTCGCCGGGCGTCTACCGCATGATCGATGCGGCAGGCGAGGTGATCTACGTCGGCAAGGCGCGCTCGCTGAAAGCCCGCGTGTCGAACTACGCCCGTCTGGGCGGACACACCAACCGCATCGCACGCATGATCTCCGAGACCGCGACCATGGAGTTCGTCACGGTCCGTACAGAGGCCGAGGCACTGCTGCTCGAAGCCAATCTGATCAAGCGGTTCCGCCCGCGCTTCAACGTGCTGATGCGGGACGACAAGTCGTTTCCCTACATCCTCATCCGTCGCGACACCGCATCACCGCAGATACTCAAGCACCGAGGTGCGCGCTCGACGAAGGGAGACTACTTCGGCCCCTTCGCCAATGCCGGCGCGGTCAACCGCACGATCAACATGCTCCAGCGCGCCTTCCTGCTGCGCTCTTGTTCCGACAGCATCTTCGAAAGCCGCACCCGCCCCTGCCTGCTCTTCCAGATCAAGCGTTGTGCCGGTCCCTGCACGCGCGAGATCGAGCCCGGGGATTATGCCCGTCTCGTCGACGAGGCGGTCGCCTTCTTGCGTGGGGAGAGCCAGAATGTCCGCCGCATGTACCAGGCGATGATGGAGGAGGCCGCGCGCAATCAGGAGTACGAGCAGGCCGCCAAGTTCCGCAATCGCCTGTGGGCGCTGGCCCATGTAACCGCCGACCAGGCCATCAATCCCGAGGGCGTCCAGGAAGCCGACGTCTTCGCCGCGCATCAAGAGGGCGGACAGACCTGCATCCAGGTCTTCTTCTTCCGCACGGGGCAGAACTGGGGCAACCGCGCCTACTATCCCAAGGCCGATCGCTCGCTGCCCGTCGAGGAGGTCCTCGACAGCTTTGTCGCCCAATTCTACGACGACAAGCCGATCCCCCGGCTGCTGCTGATGAGCCACGAGGTTCCCAGCCACGCCGTTCTCGAGGAAGCGCTCTCCTCGAAGGCCGGCCGCAAGGTCGAGATCCGGGTGCCACAGCGCGGCGCGAAGTCTGGTCTCGTCGACCATGCGCTGACCAACGCGCGCGAGGCGCTGGGACGGCGTCTCGCTGAGACGAGTTCGCAGTTGCGCCTGCTCGAAGGCCTGAAGGAACGCTTCGGGCTCGAGCGCGTGCCGCGTCGTGTCGAGGTCTTCGACAACAGCCACATCATGGGCTCGAGCGCCGTCGGCGCGATGATCGTCGCGGGAGCCCAGGGCTTCGCCAAGCAGGCCTACCGCAAGTTCAACATCAAGTCCGACGATACGACGCCCGGCGACGACTACGCCATGATGCGGGAGGTCCTCACGCGCCGCTTCAAGCGGATCGCGGGGGAAGAGAAGCCTGACGCGCCGCTGGCGCCCGCCGGTGCATCCGAACCCGATGTCGGCACGGTCGAGCCCGGCGTTCTGGACGAGGCCGCGGTCGATCCCGAGGATCGTGCCGCCGAGGATGCGGCTGCCACCGAGGATCTGCCCGATCGGCCGGATCTCGTCCTCATCGACGGCGGGCCGGGGCAACTGGCCGTCGCTCAGGCGGTGGTCGCAGAGCTCGGCGTCACGGGGGTCGCGCTTGTCGGCGTCGCGAAAGGGCCCGACCGCGACGCCGGCCGTGAGCATTTCCATGTTCTCGGCCGCGAACGCTCCTTCATGTTGGAGCCGCGCGATCCGGTCCTTTACTTCGTCCAGCGTCTGCGCGACGAGGCCCATCGCTTCGCCATCGGCGCCCATCGCCAGAAGCGCGCCAAGGCCCTGGGCGCAAATCCTCTGGACGAGATCGACGGCATCGGCCCCACGCGCAAGCGCGCTCTGCTCGCCCACTTCGGTTCGGCCAAGGCCGTCTCGCGCGCCGGCGTCGCCGACCTCGTCGCGGTCAAAGGCATCAACGCCGAACTCGCCCAGAAGATCTACGATCATTTCCACGAGCGGAGCGGATGAGGGCTGTGCCGCTCCCCGGCGGCCTTATCGCATCAGCTCCTTCATCGCTCCGTCGAGCCCTTCGAGGGTGAGCGGGAACATGCGGTCGTCCATGAGCTGGCGCATGAGCTGGATCGAGGGCGTCCAGCTCCACTGCTCTTCGGGCACGGGATTGAGCCAGACCGCGTGCTGGTAGATGTCGGTCACGCGCCGCATCCATTGGGAACCGGGCTCTTCGTTCATGTGCTCGACCGAGCCGCCCGGCACCGTGATCTCGTACGGGCTCATGCTGGCGTCGCCGACGAAGACGACCTTGTAGTCGGAAGGATAAGTGTGCAGCACCTTCCAGGTCGGAGTGGTCTCGCTCCAGCGTCGCGCGTTGTCCTTCCACACCCTCTCGTAAAGGCAATTGTGGAAATAGAAGAACTCCAGGTGCTTGAACTCCGTGCGGGCCGCCGAAAACAGTTCCTCGACCGCCTTGATGTGCCAGTCCATCGAGCCGCCGACGTCGTAGAACATCAGCACCTTCACGGTGTTGCGCCGCTCCGGCCGCATGTGGATGTCGAGATAGCCCTTGTTGGCCGTCCCCTTGATGGTGCCGTCGAGATCGAGTTCCTCGTGCGCGCCTTCGCGCGCGAACTTGCGTAGCCGCCGCAGCGCGACCTTGATGTTGCGGGTGCCGATCTCGACCGTATCGTCGAGATCCTTGAAGTCGCGCTTGTCCCACACCTTGATCGCGCGATTGTTCCGGTTTTCCTTCTGCCCGATGCGGACGCCGGCCGGATTGTATCCGTACGCGCCGTAGGGCGAGGTGCCGCCCGTGCCGATCCATTTGTTACCGCCCTGGTGGCGGCCCTTCTGCTCCTCGAGGCGCTTTTTCAGCTCCTCCATGATCTTCTCCCAGCCCCCGAGGGCCTCGAGCTTCTTCTTCTCCTCTTCGGTCAGGAACTTTTCGGTGACGAGGCGAAGCCATTCCTCGGGGATCTGGGCGCGCTGCTCGACCGCCTCGCTCATCAGGTCGAGCCCTTTGAAGACGTGCCCGAACACCTGGTCGAACTTGTCGAGATGGCGCTCGTCCTTCACCAGGCAGGCGCGCGAAAGATAATAGAAATTCTCCACCCGCTGGTCGGCGAGGTCGGCCGAGAGCGCCTCCAGCAGTGTCAGGTATTCCTTCAAGGTCACAGGAACCTTGGCGGACTTGAGCTCGTGGAAGAAGGTGGTGAACATCGAGCGCCCTTCAGGGTGTTTCCCCATCTTCTGTCACAAGCCGCCGCCGCCGTCACCGGCCGCGCGGCCCGCCGTGTTGACGTTCTGTAAACCCACCCCGCGCCAAGCTGCGTCTTCTGCCGCCGGGGGTGCGCTGTGGCCGCGCTGACATCACATCACAGTCGCCCGTTCGGGCTGATGCCGACCTGGGAACTCGTCGCCCAGGACCGCACGCCGGCCATCGGGGCGACCCTGCGCCTCGCCGAACGTGCGATACCGGTAGCGGAAATTCGCGGCTTTCTGGCCAGTGACGCGGGTGGGAAGGACTGGAAGCCGGCCCTCGCCGTTCTCGGTGTGTTCGCTGGATTGGGCGCGGCTTTCCTGATCGGGGTCCTCGGCCACGATTGGCAATATCGCCTCCTGGCGGCTGCCGCGGTATTCATGGTCATCGGCTTGAGCGCGCTGCACGATGTCGTTTGGCTCACCCGGGTCCGCATGTACCGGGTCGAGATCATCACCGCCCGCGGCGAGACGCTCGTCTACGCCACCACCGACGCCGCCGACGCCGAGCGTCTGATCGCGGCCCTCGGCACGGTCGTCGGCTCGCAGTCCCGAGCTGCCTGATTCTCCTTCCGTTCCGCCGTCGGTGGACGGTTCCGGTCCTGCGGCTTATCCTGCGTCGGGGAGACAGGATCGTTCACGACCAGTTCATTTGCGGAGCGATAACGTCAGATCTCAAATCGGTTCCGAACTGGGAACACTGAAGGGAGTATCCTGAGCATGCGTCGAGTCGTGGTCCTCGCACTCACCGGCGCGCTCGCTGCGACCTGGGCCGGAGGGCAGACGGTCCAAGCACAGTCCAACTGCGATTGGTACGCGAAGACGGCCTTGCGCCAGCAGCAGGACAACGAGCAGCGCAAGTGCGGCTTCACCGGAGACGGCTGGAGTTCCGATCTTCGCGGACACCTGACGTGGTGTCTGGCCAATCCCGACAAATGGAAGTCGGAAGCTCAACGGCGGGAGCAGCTCCTGGCCAGCTGCAAGCGCTGATACCCTGACGTCTGCGCCAGAACCGCATCGGTCCGAACTCTGGCGAGGTTTTTTCTGCAGCGGGCCGCTGGCGCGGCTCCGAAACGGAGGCTCGCCATGTTCCGGCTCGTGTTCCTCGTCGT
Source organism: uncultured Hyphomicrobiaceae bacterium (assembly GCA_964389095.1). GTDB lineage: Bacteria > Pseudomonadota > Alphaproteobacteria > Rhizobiales > Hyphomicrobiaceae > JABFRJ01. The sequence goes on along the minus strand of CAYMEB010000035.1, from coordinate 6,962 downwards.
GCTCGGCCTCTCGGGTTTCTACGTCGCTTGGCCGGCATGGACCGGCTGGCAGTTGCGTCAGGCGATCGAGATCCGTGACGCGCGCCTCCTTGAATCCAAGGTCGATTTCCCGGCGGTCCGCGAGTCGCTGAGGCCTTTCGTCGGGGCGCAGATCGAGAAGCACATCGATGCTCAGATCCAGCAGGCGGGCGGCGGCGGAACCGGCGGCCTCGTGGGCGGTGTGCTCGCCGGTGACATGAAGAAGCAACTCGTGCCGCGTCTCACCGACCAGGTCCTCGCGACCATGGTTACGCCACAGATGGTGATCCGGGTCGTCGAGGAGGGTGCCAACGCGGCTGCGCTCCAGAAGGTGATCGCGGAGCAGATGCAGAAAGTCGGGGGCGCCATCCCCGGCATGCCGCCCGCCGGCAGTAGTGGCGGTGGCGGCCTGCAGATCCCCGGCGGCCTCGGACAGATCCTGGGCAAGGCGGGCATCCCGGGTGTACCTGGGCTCGGTGGCGGAGCACCCGCCCCGGCTCCGCAGCCTGCCCCCGCGCCGCCCCAGCAGGCATCGACGCGCCAGCCGATCGGGCTCGGCAATCTCAAGGGCTTTGCGTTCGACGGTCCGCTGGCCTTCTCGGTCTCGGTCGCCCGCGATGCTTCGGCAACGAAGCCGGACCTCACCGCGGGCATGTCGTTTCAGGGCATGGACTGGAAGCTGTCGCGCCTCGTGCCGCATCTGTGAGGTGCGATGCCGCGTCCCGCGGACCGCCTATCCTGTCCGGTCAGACGACGATGATGTTCGCCGCTGGTTTGGCGGCGTAGATCGCTTCCACGAGCGGTGCATGCCGGGCCAATACAGCGCGCTGGTTGATCGATCCCTTGTCCGTCAGCTCGCCGGCGTCGATCGAGAGCGGCGCGGTCAGGATCGCGGCCCGGGCGATGCGATTTGAACTGCCGCCCGCTGTCGCGTTGTAGGTCTTGAGCATCTCGTGAAGCACCTCCCGCAGCCGGGGAGCGCCGTAGACCTCGTCGGCCGACATTGCGGCCGGCAGGCCAGCCGCGGTTCTACACGCTTCGAGTTCGGGAATGAGCAGTGCCGCGGCCGCATCCCGGTCATGCCCCGCGATGACGGCATCGCGGACCAGCGGCGCGCAGGCAGAAACAACCGCTGTGCGTAAGCTGCCGACGGAGACCCAAGTCCCCGACGTCAGCTTGAAATCTTCCGCGACGCGGCCGTCGAACCAGAACCCGAGCGATGGATCCTTCTCGTCGACGAAGCGCAACGCGTCGCCGAGCTTGTAGAACTCTTCCTCGTCGAAAGCAGCCTTCGTGATTTCGGGCTGCTTCCAGTAGCCGGGGGTGACGTTGGGCCCCTTGATCCGCGCCTCCAGCTTGCCGGCGTTCGGCACCAGCTTCAGGTCCACTCCGGGGAGCGGCAGGCCCACCATCCCCGAGCGGATGCATTTCGCGGTCGAGCCGATCGCCCCCGGTGCCGTCTCCGTGGAGCCCAGGCCGCTGATCATCGCGACCCGCTCGCCGGTCGTCGCGACGGCCACGCGCTGCAGTCCATCCCAGATGTGCTGGGGCAGCGCCGCCCCGGCGTAGAACATCGCCTGGAGCCTGCTGAAGAAGAGTCGCGCCAGATCCTTGTCGGCTTCCAGCCGCGGCAGCAGCATCTCGAAGCCGCGCGGCACGTTGAAGTACACCGTCGGGGCGATCTCCTTGAGATTGCGCACCGTCGTCTCGATCGCGCCGGGCAGCGGGCGTCCCTCGTCGATGTAGAGGGTGCCGCCGTGGCGGAGCACGAGATGGAAGTTGTGATTGCCGGCGAACGTGTGGCTCCATGGCAGCCAGTCGACGAGGACCGGCGGTGTCGCGCGCACGAAGGGCATCCCGGCGGTGATCATCTCGATATCGGACGTCAGCATGCGCTGGGTGTTGATCACGCCCTTGGGAACGCCGGTGGAACCGGAGGTGAAGAGGAACTTGGCCACCGTATCGGGACCGACGATCGCATTCGCGGCATCGACGGCCGGAGACGGCCCGGTCGCGATGAGGTCGGCCAGTGCGGTCACGCGCTCGCGCCCCACGGGCGCGTCGACACCGTAGACCACCTCGACATCCTTCGGCACCACGGCCGCGAGCGCCTTGGCGAAGGGAGCGCCGCTGGCAACGTAGACCAGCCCCGGACTGAGGTTGTTGAGCACCACGCGGAGCCGGCCGAAGTCGGAGGCCATCAGCGAATAGGCCGGCGATACCGGCGCGACGGGAACGCCGATGTACTGCCCGGCGAGCATGATCAGTGCCTGCCCCAGATCATTCGCCGACAGAACTGCGATGGGTCTCTGCGCGGACAGAGAGCGGCTCATCAACGCGCCGGCGATCGCGCGTGCCGCATGCCGGGTCTGGGCGTAGGTCAGGGAGTGCCACGGACCGGCTCCGTCCCGTTGCGCCAGAAAATAGCGCCCCGGTTCCTTGACGGCCCAATGCTCCAGCCAATCCGTCATGGTCCGCGCCGGCTTGGGCAGCGGGTGCGGGGATCGGGCGAGGATGGTTCCGTCGGGGCGCCGCTCGATCTGGACGTCCGCCGGCCCAAGATCGACGGGGCGAAGCGGCGCGTCGGCGAATTGCGTCGGATTGGTCATTTCTGTCGAACCTACTGGCGGACGCCGTTTCAGCGCGGTCCGCGATCCTTGCCGCTTCTGCTCGTGGCCGTGGCGGCTGACCCGGTCAGTCACTCCTCGCCCACCCGACAGGTGCACATCCCGACCTGTTAGGGAACGCGGCCCACGCCTGTCAACGAACGCAACCTAATCTACGACGAAGAAATGAACCGCGACGCGGTCGGGGTGGCGTTCGGCCTTGCCGACGACGATGGAGCGCGTGAGCCCCTGGAGGTCGCCCACCTCCGTCTCGAACCGGGCGACGGTTCGGAAGTAGATCAGCTCCGGGTCGACGGCCTCGCCCGCGAGCTGGTGGGCGATCAGCTCGCGCGGGCCGTGGCGCACCCCGCTGTTGACGACGAACACGAGGCCGCCACGCTTCAGTTCGATGACGTAGCGCGCCTCCAGCCGAATCAGCCCGTCGGCCTCGACGATCTGGTAGTCGGCGCCGCCGGGCACGATGCGCCCTTCCAGCCGTCCCCCGACCCGTCCGCCCAGGATCGGCACCATGCGGCGCCGGCCCGCCGGCGTGACACCGACGTCGATCACCGGCCCGACGTCCACGTCGAGGCTCGCGATCAGGGTCAGTCCAGGCGCGGCCGGTGGGTTCATGGTGTTTCCGCCTTCGGGTCTCGCTGGTGTCCGTACTGCTGCTCGGGGGCAGCCTGTCACGTCACGCGAGCGCGAGAAAGGCCGATCGTCTTGCGATTGACGAACCCGGCGCATCATACGAAGGTAGCTCGTGCCATCCATCCGGCCATCAGAGCCGGAAACGGCTTGATGGGAGGGAACGGTAGGCATGCTGGATTTCATGCAGCAGCTGGTGAGCGGACTCGCGCTCGGCTGCGTGTATGGCTTGATCGCACTTGGCTTCGTGCTGATCTACAAGACCACCGAAGTCGTGAACTTCGCCCAGGGCGAACTCATGATGCTCGGCGGCTTTTTCGCCTACACGTACATCACGCTTCTCGGTTTCGGTTACTGGAACGGGTTTCTCCTGGCCGTGCTGACGATGGGCGTCGTCGGGATGGCGATCGAGCGGCTGGTGGTGCGGCCGATCCTGGGCTACCCCGCATTCGCGATCGTCATGGCCACGATCGGCCTCGGCTTCCTGCTGCGCGCGCTGGCCGGAATGATCTGGGGCACCGACGACCTGAAGATCGATACGCCTTTTTCCAAGGGCGTGCTGCGCATCGGCGATCTGGTGATCGCCTACGACAAACTGTCGGTCATCGTCGCGACGGTGATCCTGTGCCTGATCCTCTGGCTGTTCTTCAACAAGACTCGCCTCGGCACCGCGATGCGGGCGACCTCCGAGAACATGCTGGCCGCCTATTACATGGGCATTCCGGTGAAGCGCGTCGTCGCCCTCGTGTGGGCCATCAGCGCGATGGTGGCGGCCTGTGCCGGTGTGCTTCTCGCTCCGATCACGTTCGTCCATTCCAATGTCGGTCTGGTCCTGGGGCTCAAGGCCTTCCCGGCTGCGGTCCTGGGTGGCTTCGGGTCGATCCCCGGCGCCGTCGTCGGCGGGTTGATCATCGGTGTGATCGAGACCATGGCCGGGTTCTACCTGCCGGGCGGCTGGAAGGACGCTTCTCCCTATCTGGTGCTGCTGATCATGCTTCTTCTCAAGCCCGAGGGCCTGTTCGGCGCGCTCGGTCGCAAGAAGGTGTGAGAGCGATGTCCCAGTTCCCCCACGTCGACCTTGCGGACGGCCCGAGGCGCATCGGCGCGCACGCAGCGAAAGAGTGACCATGCGCTTTCTATTCAAGACCAACTACGACCAGGACATCAGGCTGTTCCAGCATGCGGGGCACTGGTGGTCCTACATCGCGCTGTTCGCAGTTCTTTTGATCGCGCCGCTGCTGATCTCGCAGTACCTTCAGAGCCAGCTGGTGTTCGTCTTCATCTACGCGATCGTGGGCGTGGCGCTGATGATCCTCACCGGCTTCACGGGGCAGGGCTCGCTCGGGCACGCGGCCTTTCTCGCGATCGGGGCCTACACTGCCGCCTACATGCAGGCGCGCGGGTTCACCTTCTGGCAGTACTTCATCGTGGCCGGATGTCTGAGCGGGACGGTCGGCGCCATCGTCGGATTCCCGGCCTTGCGGCTGCACGGCATCTACCTGCTGATCGCCACGATTTCGTTCGGCTTCATCGTCGAGGAGATTCTCGCGCGCTGGGAGAGCGTGACCCACGGAAACGAAGGCCTGCGCGTGCGCACGCTCAACCTGTTCGGTACGCCGGTGCCGCGTGACAGCGACGCGTTCTATTACCTGTGTCTCGGGGTGCTGGTGATGGTGGTGTTCGCCACGCTCAATCTCATGCGCTCGCCCACCGGCCGCGCCTTCATCGCCATCCGCGACAGCGAAACCGCCGCCAAGAGCATGGGCATCAACCTCGCCGCCTACAAGGTCAAGGCGTTCGCGATCAGCGCCGCGATAACCGGGTTGGCCGGCTGCCTGTTCGCCCACAAGATGAGCTTCATCAGTCCGGAGATGTTCACGCTCCTGCTGTCCATCGAGTTCATCATGGTCATCATCATCGGCGGCGCCATCGGCCTGCACGGAGCCATCCTCGGCGCGATATTCATGGTGATGATCGACCCGGCCCTGACCTGGCTGAAGGACGACGTCCCCGGTCTGCTGTCCAACCTCGTGCGAACCTTCGGGGGGAGTGCCGAGGCCGCCGCCGGCGTCAAGAGCGCAACATCGTCGATCGCCTCGGCGCCCGGCATCAAGGGCGCCATCTACGGGCTGATCATCGTGCTCTTTATCCTGTTCGAGCCCTATGGGCTCTATGGGCGATGGCTGAAGATCAAGCTCTATTTCCAGATGTTCCCGATGTACAAAAAGGCCACGTTCAAGCGGCAGAAAACCTACGTCAAGACGGAGCGCAACCGATGACCAGCGCGGCTCCGCAGGCGTCCGGCCCGCTCTTCAAGGTCGATGGAATCTCGTTGCAGTTCGGCGGCCTGAAGGCCGTGGACAACGTGTCGTTCGAAGTGAACGGGGGCGAGATCTTCACGATCATCGGTCCCAACGGCGCGGGCAAGACCTCGATCTTCAATCTGATCTCGCGCCTCTACGAACCGACCAGCGGCCGTCTTTTCTTCGAGGGGAAGGACATCACGCACGTGCCGCCGCATCGCATCTCGAAGCTCGGCATCGCGCGGACCTTCCAGAACATCGAGCTCTTCGAAAACGCGAGCCTCCTGCAGAACCTCCTCGTGGGGCGCCACTGCCACTCTCGGACCCAGCTCTGGCAGGAGTTGCTGTTTCTGCCGAACGTGAAATCGGCCGAGCGTGCACATCGCGCCATGGTCGAGGAGATCATCGATTTCCTCGATCTGCAGGCCTACCGCGACAAGTTGATCGCGGGGCTGCCCTATGGCGTGCGCAAGGTGACGGAGGTCGCGCGCGCGCTGTGCTCGGAGCCCAAGATGATCCTGCTCGACGAACCGTCGTCTGGCTTGAATGTCGAGGAGACGACCGACATGTCGTTCTGGATCCGCGATATTCGCAGCGAACTGGGCATCACGGTTCTGATGGTCGAGCACGACATGAGCTTGGTGAACCGGGTCTCGGATCGGGTCATGGCGCTCAACTACGGGCGCGTGATGGCGACGGGCACCCCGGCCGAGGTTCAGAGCCACCCCGACGTCGTCGCCGCGTATCTGGGCACGTGAGGAGCGAGTGATGAGCGCAGCGTCGATGCCACCGCCGATCCTGTCCGTCCGAAACATCGAGAGCTATTACGGGCCGATCATGGCCATCCGCGGCGTCTCGCTCGAGGTGCCGAAAGGATCGATCGTCGCCGTTCTCGGCGCGAACGGGGCGGGCAAGACGACAATTCTCAAGACCATCTCGGGCGTCCTCGATCCGCTCAAGGGAACTGTCGAGTTCGAAGGGCGGCCGATCACCCGCATGGACGCGGACCGGATCGTACGTCTGGGGCTCAGCCACGTTCCCGAAGGGCGCGAGGTGTTCCCGTTCCTCACCGTTGCCGAGAACCTGACGATGGGCGCCTATCTGCGCCGGGATTCGAAAGGGATCGCGGAAGACCTCGAGCGGATCTACGGCTATTTCCCGCGATTGAAGGAGCGCTTGTCCCAGCCGGCCGGGCAGCTCTCCGGTGGCGAGCAGCAGATGCTGTCGATCAGTCGCGCGCTCATGAACCGGCCGAAGCTGATCCTGCTCGACGAGCCCTCGCTCGGTCTGTCGCCGCTGCTGGTCAAGGAGATCTTCGGCATCGTCAAGCGCGTGAACCAGGAGCAGGGAACGTCCATTCTTCTGGTCGAGCAGAACGCCAAGATGG
>CAYMEB010000034.1:0-29282 GCA_964389095.1 uncultured Hyphomicrobiaceae bacterium | reverse complement strand
AGCAGACTCGGTCAATGGCCGATCTCCGACAAGGCGGTCGTCACCGGAGGAAGACCCAGAAGTTCGTCGGGTTCGTCCAGCAGCCACTCCGGGATCCGGTGATAGGTCGTCAGGTGCTGCGTGCGCCCGTCCTTGAGGGCGTAGGTGAAGGGCCCGCATCCTTCCGCTTCGAAATCAGGGCGCGTCGCATCGTCCACCTTGAAGTGGACCGTGTCCTCGCCCACCAGCGCAAAGACCTGGCCGTCGCAGTAGATCGCGGCACCGCCGAACATGCGCCGCACGCCGATCGCGCCGAGCGGCCCGAGCAGTTCCTTCAGCATCTCGATGGTGCCTGCGCTGACTGCCATGCCTGCCCTTCGCCCGCCAGAATCGAGTTAGAGCGGCAAGGAGCCGCGCGCCCCGTTGGGGTGGGACACGAACCGCAGACAGGAGAACCGCGATGCTCAGGAGCGTCAAGTCGTCGGCCTTTGCCCTGCTGGCCTGGGCCACTGCGCTCGTCGCGCCCGCCGCGGCGCAGAACTGGGATGCCAGCCATCAGGTCCGGTTCGGCGCATTCGTCATGTACGCCGACACCGACACTGCGCTGAACGCCAACACGGGCACCGCCATCATCCAGGAATCGCGGTCGCATGGTCTGTGGGGCGGCGGCGTTCAGGCTGGTCTCGAATGGGTTCGCCGCGGTCTCTGGTCGGCCGGCGTCGAGATGGACATCGCCGCCACCGAGGGCAACGCGAGCTTCTCCTCGACCGAGACCTCGGTCGACTACCTCGCCACGCTCAGGGCCCGCGCCGGTCTCTTCCTCAGGCAAGACCTGCTGGTCTACGGCACCGTGGGCGTCGGGTTCATCGGCGCCGAGGTCCGCGAGGTCGCCAACCGCGCGGCGTTCACGAAGCGTGGCCTCGCCGCCGGCGGCGGTATCGAGTACGACCACGGTCCGTGGATTCTGGCCGCCGAGTACCTGAACATCGCGTTCGATACCTGGGAAGGCACCATCGGCACGACCCAGTACTCCTACGATCCCAGCATGCACGTGTTCAGGCTGGGCCTGAAGTTCAAGGTCGGCCACGACCACTATCACGACGACGTGCGCGAGCGCCTCGGACGTCCAATGAAGTAAAGCGGGGCGAGCCCCCAAGGGCGCCCGTAAACACTTTGATAACCGACACAGACGACCATTCCGCTGCTTTACGCGGGGGAGGCAGTCATGTCGTCGGGCAGCAGCATCGCCGTCGCCGGCGCGCCACTGGACGGCGCGCAGATCGGTACGGCAGTGGTGGCCGAGGCGGCCAAGGGCGGCGTCGAGGCCCGCGTGCTCGCGCTCGACGGGCTGCGCGGTATCATGACGCTGGCCGTCGTCGTCTCGCACTACTTCGCGGAAGTGCCGAACGGCATAAAGGCGCTCGGCTTCGGCTGGACCGCGGTGATCGTTTTCTTCGTGCTGTCGGGCTTCCTGGTCGGCCGCCTGATCCTCGACCGCATGCACCACGTCAATTTCTTCTCCGTGTTCTACGTGCGCCGGCTGTGCCGGACCATCCCCTGTTACGTGGTGACGGTTCTGGCGATCTTCGCCGCTCTGTGGGTGTGGCGTGACCAGCCGTGGGCGGACATCCACGCCTGGTTCCCGCTCTGGTCCTATCTGACCTTCACGCAGAACTTCTTCATGATCTCGACCGACACCATCGGCCCGCACTGGTTGGCGCCGACCTGGACGCTGCAGGTCGAGGAGATCTTCTATCTCGTCGCCCCCGCGCTGCTCGTCTTCACCCCGGCCCGCCACCTCTTGAAGGTGATGATCTTTGGTGTGCTGCTCTGCATCGGCTACCGCGCCGCCATCTTCTGGGGCGAGCTGCTGCCCACCATGGCCGGGCGGGTGATGATGCCCGCCGTCGGCGACTGCCTGCTGATCGGGATGATCACTGCGAAGCTCCTGCGTACGCCCGGGATCGACTGGGCGCGCCACATGACGCTGCTGCGCTGGATGCCGATCGCCTTGCTGGTGGCTGCCATGCTGCTCGAGATCGCGCTCGGCAAGCAAAGCCGCGTCTCCGACGTGATCGGCACGGCCCTGATCGCGACGGCGTCGGGCGCCTTCATCCTCTCGATCGTGCTCGGCGCGCCGGAGGCGAAGCGGCTGGAAGCCGGCTGGCTCCGCTTCTTCGGCAATACCTCGTACTCGACCTACATGACGCATCTCGCGGTGCTCGGCGTGGCGCACGGGCTGGTGTTCGGCACCACGCCGGACATCGCCACCTGGCAGCAGTTCGCGCTGTCGATCGCGCTGGTGCCGCTGGCTCTGGCGATCGGCTGGGCCTTGACGCGCTGGGTCGAGGAGCCGATCACGGCCTATGGCCGGTCCTGGAAGTGGAGCCGGGAGCGCTGCAGTCGACCTGCGGACGGCGCTACGCCAAATCAGTCCTGATCGAGGAAAGCCGCTGCTGCGGCGTCCGGCGACATGCTTCCGGCCAGGACATTGTCGGCGAGGGCGTCGAGGCGCCGATCGCCGCGCCGGATCCGGGCGGCCACAAGTTCGGCGGCGGCCCGTGCCACCAGGTAGCGCGCGCGCCGTCGCCGGCGGTCCTGCGGTGCCGTCTGCATGCGCGCCGCCGCCAGACGCTCGATTGCGTCGGCCAGCTCCGGTACGCCGGTTCCGGCGACCGCCGCGGTTTTCAGCACAGCCACCGAATCCCGCGGTCCGCTGCGCAAGGCGAGTGCGCCGAGCAACTGTTGTAGCGTTTCCTCCGCGCCGGGCCGGTCGGCCTTGTTGACCACCAGGATGTCGGCGATCTCCAGCAGGCCCGCTTTCATCGCCTGGATGCCGTCGCCCAGCCCCGGCGCGGCGAGCACCACGCGGACGTCGGCAACCTCGGCGACGTCGATTTCGTTCTGACCGGTGCCGACCGTCTCCAGCACGATCACGTCCATGCCGGCACCGTCGAGGGCATCGATCGCGCGCACGGCTGCCGGCGATAGTCCACCCAGGGCGCCGCGCGAGGCGAGTGAGCGCATGAAAACTCCGGGATCGTCGAGCGACGCCGACATCCGGATACGATCTCCCAGGATGGCGCCGCCGGAAACCGGGCTGGACGGATCGACCGCGAGAATGCCGACTGTGCGCCCGCCATGCCGAAGATGCGACACGTAGGCGTTGACCAGGGTCGATTTCCCGGCGCCGGGCGGCCCCGTGAAGCCGATCACCGCTGCCCGACCGAGGCTCGCGCCGAACGCCCGGATCAGGCCGGCCATGACGGGACCGCCCCTCTCGGCCTCGGTGACGGCGCGGCTGATGGCCCGGCGCTCGCCCCGCTTCACGGCTGCGGCGAGAGCGCGGATGTCCTCGCTCTGGTCTGGGTTCGGCATGCGCGCCCCATAGCCTGTACCTGCCATTGGGGCAATAAGCCGCTGCACCCTCTCGACATTCGCCACATTTCCTGGGCAGGTACGCGGCCGAATTGCGGTCGGGCTGCGAGGCGGGCCGCAGAATGCTGGGTGGCCGTCGCATCGGGAACGGGTCGTTATGTCGGGGGCAGTGGGCAAAGGGTTGCGGGCGATCGCGGTCGCGTTGGCCGGAGCCGGAATGGTGCTCTCTGCCGCGGTCGGCCACGCGATCGCACAGGTGAAGCCGGGAGAAGCCGAACTCGTCGCGGGCCTGCGGAGTGGCGGCTACGTGCTCGTCATGCGCAATCCGAGCGCGGAGCCCGACAAGGCCGACCGTGACCCGCTTAATTTCAAGAACATCAGGGCGCAGCAGCAACTTTCGGCGGACGGCCGTCAGGAAGCGATCAACCTCGGCAACTGGCTGCGCCAGCTCGGCGTTCCGATCGGGGAAGTGCTCACGTCGCGTTTCAACCGCTGCCTTCAGACCGCGCTTCTGGCTGGCTTCAAGCAGGCCAAGCCGGTCGCGGAATTGACCGAAGGCTCGCTGGTGGAGAGTCCCAACGAGAACCGGCGGCGTGCCGCCGTGCTCCGCCAGCTCGTCGCCACCGCCGTCGAACCCGGCGCCAATCGCCTGCTGGTTACGCACCGCGCCAACATCACCCAGGCATTCGGCAAGGAATGGTACGACGTGCGCGAGGGTGAGATCTCGATATTCAAGCCGGAGATGGGCGCCTACACCTTGGCCGGCCGGCTTCAGCTCGCGGATTGGGGCCGCCTGGCGGCCAGCCTCAAGCCCTGACGAGGCTCCCCGTCAGCGGCCCTTGCGCGGTACTCCGTCGCGGTGCTCGCTGCCCGGCATGTGCAGGAACGCCGCCTGACCGGTGGCGCACAGCGTCCCGTCGTCGGCGACGATCTCTCCGGTCAGCGTGGCCATGCGCCCTTCGACGTGCTCCACGCGGCCGTAGCCGACGAGCCGGCCGGTGCGGATCGTCGCCAGGAACACCGTATTGAGCGAGACGGTGACCGCGGAGCGCACGTTCCCCTCCACGGCGCACCAGCACGCGGCCTGGCCGAACGCCGCGTCGAGGAGCGCGGCATAGACACCCCCGTGCACGATGCCGAGGCTGTTCATGTGATCGTCGCGGATATCGAGTGCGATCTCGCCGTAGCCCTCGCGCCAAGCCTGCGTCCGGTAGCCGACCAGTGCCCGGAAGCGGTTGGACGGACTGTGACCGTTGGCGTCACGGTCGCTCTGCAGGCGCTGATCTGTGCTCGACGTCATCGATCTGATATGTGCTGCGGCGGATCTCAATCCTGTAGTCGAGAAGACCGCGCCATGAAAGCCGCCGTTCCCGTCACTGCTTCGACCATCGACCGGCTGAAGGCCGTCGTCGGTCCGGCCGGTGTTATCGAAGGCGAAAGCGACGTCGCGCCCTATTGCGTGAGCTGGAGGGACGATTGGAAGGGTCGGGTTCCCGTGGTGCTCCGGCCGCGCACGACCGATGAGGTCGCGGCCATCGTGAGGATCTGCGCCGAAACCGGCACGGCGATCGTTCCCCAGGGCGGCAATACCGGCCTGACCGGCGCCAGCCAGCCGCACGAAACGATGAGCGAGGTTATCGTCTCGACGCAGCGCATGAACCGCATCCTGGATGTCGATCTCGAGAACGACACCATGACGGTGGAGGCCGGCGTGGTCCTGAAGGAGATCCAGGACGCGGCCGACAAGGCCAACCGCTTCTTCCCGCTCAGCCTCGGCGCCGAGGGGTCCTGCCGCATCGGCGGCAACATCTCGACCAATGCCGGCGGCGTCCAGGTGCTGCGCTACGGCAATACACGCGCCCTGGTGCTGGGCCTCGAAGTCGTGCTCCCCGACGGGCGGATATGGAATGGCCTGCGCGGCTTGCGCAAGGACAACACCGGCTACGATCTCAAGCAGCTCTTCATCTCCGGCGAGGGCACGCTCGGCATCGTCACAAAGGCGGTCTTGCGTCTCTTCCCCAAGCCCACCGCGCAGGAGACCGCCTGGATCGCGATCGACGACCCGGCAAAGGGCGTCGCCCTGCTCGGATTCATGAAGGCGCGCATGGGCGAGCAGATCACCGCCTTCGAGCTGATCTGCCGCCAGATCATCGATCTGCTGTTGACCGGCGTACCGGGCCACGAAGATCCCATGGGTGAGACGCATCCCTGGTACGTCCTTATGGACGTCGCCAATCAGGGCGCGCCGGGCTCACTGCACGAGCCGCTGACGCAGGTGCTCGCGGATGCCATGGAGGCGGGGCTGGTCCGCGATGCGCTGATCGCTGGTTCGAGCGCGCAGGCGCAACGGCTTTGGCGGATGCGCGAGGACATGGCGCAGGCCCAGGTCAGCGCGGGCGGCTCGATCGGGCACGATGTCTCGGTTCCGGTCTCCAGGATCCCCGAGTTCATCGCCAGGGCCGACGCGGCCGTGGCGGCGGCCTATCCCGGGGTGCGCCATTGCGCGTTCGGACACGTCGGCGACGGCAACATGCACTACAACCCGATCCGGCCGCTGAACTGGGATGGTGCGCGTTTCAAGGCGGAGCGCGGCGCCATCAACCGCATCGTGCACGACATCGTAAGCGATCTCGGGGGATCGATCAGCGCCGAGCATGGCATCGGCCGGCTGAGGCTGGCCGAGAACCTCCACTACAAGAGCGACGTCGAGCTCGACCTGATGCGCGCGATCAAGCGCGCGGTCGATCCTGCCAATATCATGAACCCCGGCAAGATGATCGTTTGAGCCTGCAGTTCAGACGATCTGCTGCTTCTTGAGCGCAGCGATCTCTTCCTTCGAGAAGCCGAACGCCTTGAGCACGGCTGCCGAATGCTGGCCGCGTTCGGGTGGCGCAGCCGCGAGGCGGCTCGGTGTGCGCGACAGCTTCACCGGCTGCGCGATGAGGCGAAGCGTGCCGCGCGTGTCGCCAGTCTCGATCTCCTCGGCGAGGCCCAGATGGCGGACCTGCGGGTCTGCGAACACCTCGTCGATCGCGTTGATCGGTCCTGCCGGAACGCCAGCGGCGCTGAAGATTTCGACCCATTCCGCGCTCGTGCGCCGCGCCGTATGGCGTTCGATCTCCGCATTGAGCGCGTCGCGGTTCTTCGAGCGCAGCGCTCCGGTCTTGTAGTCGGGCTTATTGAGGAGAGCATCGGCGCCGATCGCGCGCGCGCACCGCTCCCAGATCTGCTGACCGGACGCGGCGATGTTGATGTGTCCGTCCTTCGTACGGAACACCCCGGTCGGAATCGAGGTCGGGTGGTTGTTGCCGGCCTGCTTGGGGATCTGCCGCTCGTTCAGCCAGCGCGCGCCTTGAAAATCGAGCATGAAGGTCATCGCCTGCAGCAGCGAGGTCTCGACGTGTTGGCCCTTGCCGGAGACCTCGCGTTCGAGCAGCGCGGTGAGGATGCCGAGTGCCGCGAACAGGCCGGCGCTCATGTCTGCGATCGGAATGCCGGCGCGCATCGGCCCGCGGCCAGGCTCTCCGGTGATCGACATCAGGCCGCCCATCCCCTGGGCGATCTGGTCGAAGCCCGGGCGGTCGCGATACGGCCCGTCCTGACCGAACCCCGAGATGGACGCATACACGATGCGCGGGTTGATCTTAGCGATGCTCTTGTAGTCGATGCCCAGGCGCCCTTTCACATCGGGCCGGAAATTCTCGACGATCACGTCGGCCTTGGCCGCCATGCGCTTGAAGACGTCGATGCCGGTCTTCGACTTCAGATCGAGCGTCAGGCCGCGCTTGTTGCGGTGCAGGTTCTGGAAATCGGAACCGTGGCGCGGACCACCCAAGCCTTCGCCGCTGTCGAGGTGCTCGGGCATCTCGATCTTGATCACGTCGGCGCCCCAGTCGGCCAGTTGGCGCACGCAGGTGGGACCGGATCGCACGCGGGTGAGGTCGAGCACGGTGAAGCGCGCGAGCGCCTTGGAGGCAGCGGGTCTTGGCATGGCGGCAACCGGTGAGAGCTTGGCACGGGGGACGCGCGGGAGAATGTCGGTCGGCCCGGCAGGTGTCCAGGGGGCATGCGGCGATCCGTTGAGCCCCATGGGTGGCGGCACGCCTTTTCTGCATGATCTCTGCGCCGTTTCGGATCGGCGGTCGTCCGGCCGCCGGACGATTGCGACGGACCGCGCGAATGGACTAAACACGCTGGGTCGTGGCCGAGTCTGGCCGGCGGCGCGACGGCTGAAATTCGATGGAGTATCGAAAATGGAAAACTTCGCGCCTGTCGCCGGCTTGGTCGGCGGCGTGCTGATCGGCCTTGCCGCCGCCGTCTATCTGCTGGCTCTCGGCCGGATCGCCGGTGTTTCCGGCATGCTCGAAACCCTGGTCCGGCCCGGCTCCAACGGATATGGGCTCGCTGTGGCGTTTCTGTTGGGCATGCCGATAGGCGCGTCCATCGTGACGCTGGCGCTACCGTCGACGTTCAATCCGCCCCTGGTCAAGGGCAGCCTCCCCGTGCTGGTGGTTGCCGGCCTGCTCGTGGGTTTCGGAACGAGGCTCGCCAACGGCTGCACATCGGGGCACGGGGTCTGCGGCCTGCCGCGCTTCTCGGTCCGCTCGATCGTCGCCACTGGCGTATTCATGGCCTTCGCCGCAGCGACGGTTTTCGTCGTGCGCCACGTGATCTGAGGAAGATCGCCATGCAGATCGCGCTCGCGCTCCTCGCCGGCATCGTGTTCGGAATCGGTCTCGCCGTGGCGGGGATGACGAACCCGCAAAAAGTGCTGAATTTTCTCGACGTCTGGTCCATGCGCGCCGGGCGCTGGGATCCGACCCTCCTGATGGTCTTTGTCGGCGCTCTGCCGGTGATGTTCGTGGCCTACCGGGTCCGGGCGAAGCGCCCTTATCCATGGCAATCGGACCGCTGGCTGGTACCTTCGGGCGATCTGTTGGATGGTCGCCTGCTGATCGGATCGGCCTTGTTCGGCATCGGCTGGGGCTTGGTCGGGCTCTGCCCAGGGCCAGCCGTCGCGTCGCTGCCGCTGCTCTCGCGGCCGATGCTGGGACCGGGTCTCGTCTTTCTCGGTGCGATGATGGCGGGTGTCTGGATCGCCAGCATCACCCGTCAAAGCGGCACCAGAAGCGCAACGCCGGCCATCTGAGGCCGCTCGGGAGTTGGGCACATGAGCACATCCGCAGCGCCGCACGAGCAACGTATTCTCGCCGAGATTGATCGCGCCTTCGACCGCGAGCTGGCTTTCCTGCAGGAACTGGTCCGCCGGCCGTCGCTACGCGGCGAGGAGGCGACGGTCCAGGACTTCGTCTTCGCATCCCTGAAGGAGCGCGGACTCGCGATGGACCGCTGGCGTCTCGACGAGGCCGAGTTACGGCGCCATCCCGGTTTCTCGCCCGTCGCCGAAGTCAGCTATGACAATGCCTGGAACGTCGTCGGTTCGTGGCGTCCCAACCAGGAGCAGGGGCGCTCGTTGATACTCAACGCCCACGTCGACGTGGTGCCTGCGGGCCCGGCGGAGATGTGGGAGATCGCGCCGTTCGACCCGGTGATCCGTGGCGGCTGGATGCATGGCAGGGGCGCCGCCGACATGAAGGCGGGACTTGCGGCCGCCATCTTCGCCTTCGATGCGGTCCGTGCGGCCGGGCTCGATCCGGCGGCCGCGGTCCACATCCAGTCCGTCGTCGAGGAGGAGAGCACCGGCAACGGCACGCTCGCCACCTCCGTGCGCGGCTACAAGGCGGACGCCGTGATCTGTCCCGAACCGTCCGATCTGAGGATCACGCGGGCCAATGTGGGCGTCGTCTGGTTCTCCGTGACAGTCAGCGGCAAGCCGGCCCACACGAGTGTGATGCAGTCGGGAACGAATGCGATCGATGCCGCCTACCGCGTGGTGGCGGCGCTGCGAGAGCTCGAGAGAGAGGCGAACGATCCGGCCAGGCGTCATCCGCGCTTCGCCGGTCAAGAGCATCCCCTCAATCTCAACATCGGCCGCATCGAAGGCGGGGACTGGAACTCGATGGTGCCGGCCTGGTGCCGCATCCACTGCCGGTTCGCGATGTATCCCGGAACGCCGGCGATGGAGTTGCGCCGGGAAGTGGAAGCCTGCATCGCGGGGCTCGCGGGCCGCGATCCCGCCTTCGCCAACAACCCGCCGAAGGTCGAATGGACGGGCTTCTTCTGCGAAGGCTTCGAGCTTCGGGAAGGTAGCGAGGCGGAGCGCACGCTGGCCGCCGTGCACGAGGAGCTGTTCGCCAGACCGCTCGAATCCTTTTCCAACCCGGCCTACCTCGATGCCCGCGTGACCGTCCTGTACGATCGCATTCCGACGCTGGTCTACGGCCCGACCGGCCGGAATATTCACGGCATCGACGAGGCCGTCGAGATCGAGAGCGTGCGGCGGGTGACGCGCGCAATCGCGCTCTTCATCGCGCGCTGGTGCGGAGTGACGCCACGCACGGCCTGACCGCAACGGTCATTTCCAATCGGCGGAATCGGTGCGCGCGACCCAGGCCTTGTCGCCCTGCTGCGAGCGCTCGAAACTGAGGAAATCGTAGTAGCCGCAGCGCTTCTGCGTCGGGTATTCGCGGCAGGTCGAGGGGCGCACCTCGTAGATCGTGCAGCGCCGTTTCTCCGTATCGAAGAAACGGCAGATGCGGCCGAAGTGTTCGTCGGGCTGTCGGCGCAGCACGTATTTGCGGCCTTGCGCCGGCTTGGTGAAGCGCTTCGCCGCGGTCTCCACGTCGAGGCCGAAGTGGGAGGCCAGCCGCTCGAGGTCGCGTCGCGTGATCGGAATGATCGGGTACGAACAACAGAAGCCCGGACACTTGCGGCAATCGTAGGTGGGCTTGGTCATCGCTGGGTCCTGCTGATCTGCTGTTCGTGTCGTGGCGCGTTCGACCGCGCGGCGCGGATGTTCACTCGCTCGGGGCCTCGGCGCGTCGGCGCGAAGTGGGTTTCGCGTTCGCAAGCGGCCGCTTCACGACGTCGCGAACCTGTTCGAGGACGCTGTCGGCGATCGCGGCGTGGCCTTCCGCGGTGGGGTGGAAGGAGCCCGAGTAGGTCGCGGCCAGCAGAACCTGCACCCACGCGTAGCCCTGGCTTTTCAGAACCGATTGCAGCGTCGTTTGCGAGGCATGGAAGTGCCCGGTCAGGAAGGCGTCGTTGGGCGTGCGGAACCAGCGCTGGCGCGGCGCGTAAGCGCGCCAGTCAGCAGGGTTGTACGGCACGAACCGTCCGTCGACCATGCGCGGGAAGCGCAGATCGTCCGCAGAGTTGAAGGCATTGTCGGTCCAGCCCGCACACACCCCGCGCCCCAGGAACTGCCGCAGATGGGACTCCACGAACGTCCAGCCGTGCTGTCGGGCGGCGGTCTTCATGATGTTGTGCATGCGTGAGGCCGCCACTTCGCCCTCGCGCGCCTTCGCCTCCGACAGATGGAAATCCGGCAGCACGGTCATGCCGGCTTGCCCATCGGGGCACAGCGTCTTGCCGTCCTCCATCACCGAGAGTGGCGGATAGCCCGTGAGTACGATCCGGTCGGACTCGTTCCAGGGAATGTGCAGCAGGTTGTGAATGGCGCGATTGAGGGACTTGTATCGGTCGTCCAGGTCGTCGAGCTGCTTCGCGGCCTCGGAGAAGCCGTGGACCTGTCCGAACCAGCCGCCGAGGCTGCGCAGCACCGAGCTGTCGGCGAGCACCGCATTGGCGACCAGCCGCGCGAACCCGATGTCGTTGCCGCCGATCGACAGCAGCAGCAGATCGATGCGGCGCGCCTTCTCAGGATCGCACTTCTTCAAAACCAGTCCGCCCTGCAGCTCGGTTAGCTTGCCGTTCATGTGGTAGGCTTCGGGCAGATCGTAATCCTGCGCGGGCTCGCGTCCGCATTGGGCTTCCGCCACGGCGGAGATTTGCGAGAGCAGGGGCGGATTGGGCACCCACTCGTTGCCCTTGTAGCGCAGGAACAACCCGAAGATGGTCTCGGCGCCGGAGCAGGCGACGCCGACATACGTCACCGCCCGATGCGGATCCTCTACCGAGAGCTGGAGTGCCGCCCGTAGTTGGTTCGAATAGAGCGAGCGGTGGCAGGCCTGATCCATCCACTGGGCGTTCTCCGCGATGAACGGGCGGTCGCCGACCTGTTTCCAGTCGCCGACCCGCGCGGGATAGCCGTCCAGGCGCGCGCCGGCCCAGCGTTCGCCGTAGTCGGTCGTTCTCTCCCGCGAGAAGCGGACCGGTATGTCCGGGTTGCCTTCGCCGGAGGCGAAGCTGTCACCCAGTCCGACCACGAACAGGTCGCGCACCTTGGCCTGTGTCTCCGCGATCCGGCGCCCGTCGATCTCCACCGTGATCCGCGCGCCGGCCGGGTAGGGGATCTCAAGCGAGACCGGCGTGTCGCACGGCACGGTGATTGCGGCGCCGCGCCGCCGACCGCCCAGCGGCGTCGTCAGCCACGTGCAATCGGTAGCGCCGGGATCGTTCACGTCGGCGATCTGCGCGCGGACCTTGTGGCTCGTCGGATTGACGTAGTCGGGATACTCGGCGCAGCCGTAGCGCACGCGCTTGGGGTCCCAGCAGGTCTTCTTGACCATCGTCGCCGCCCAGCCGTCCGGATGGCGCTCGGCGAGCGCGCGCTCCGCGGAAAGCACGGGCCGCTGTTTCTCTTCGTCCGAGAGTGCTTCGAACGTCGCTCGATGCACTTCGGAGTCCTGTGGATCGGTGAAGAGCCGGAACGGGTTCTCCACGCGCCAATTGATTTGCGGAGCCGCCGCGCTCTGGGCTAATGCCACTGCCGGCCCGGCGACGATTCCGGCAGCCACGGCAGCCAGGGCAACCGCCCGTCGCCAACTCATTCGACGATGCCACGTCATTCGATTGCCCTCGGTCACTCTCGCCGCTCCCCGCACCGTCACAGGCGTCCGCGCCATCGGCTCCAGCCGATCCTCACGACCCGTGACAGAGGCAAGGGATCTCGGCGCCGGTCGAAACCTTCCGCGATCATTCTCCGTGCCTTCGCCAGATAGGTCGGCACCATGGCCAAAGGAAGTAGCACATTGCGCTTTTCCCCTTCCCATCCGGCGGCGTCCTGACGCGCCTCGCCAAGGGCCGATGCCGCTTCGGCGAGCAATGCATCGGCGACGCGGCGCACCGACGCGATGCGATCGTGCGCACCCGCATCATGTGCCCGATCCGAAGGTTCGATCAAGGCCGCCGGCAGCGGGTCGCGCCCCCGTGACAAGGCATCAGGCGCTTCCAGCATCCAGCGCGCCAGGCCGTACGCCTTTCCCGCGGCCTGCAGCGTGCGGAAATCGGCGCCGGCCGGGGCGTTTCCGCCGCAGGCCACCCGGTAGGCCAGCTCGAACGGGGCGCATTCGAGCTTCGCGAGATAGCCGTCGAGCGATGCTCGGTCGGGCATTGGATCGTCGTAGAGATCGAAGGCGCGGGCCTCCGTCATCGCGACCAGCAGACCAGTCGGCAAGCCAAAGCGCCGTATGACGTCCGCCAGTGCGTCGGCGACCGGATGACCGGCGCGCGCGTCGCCGGCAGCCCGGGCCAACGCATCGCGCCACCATTGCAGGCGGATCTCACCCATCATCGGCTCGCGCACCAGCTGAGGGATCCGCCGCAGCTCGGCGCAGTAGGCAGCCAGCGCGAGCTGAGGCCCGCGCAGGTTCTCGCTGCTGAACACTGCCGCCAGATGACGATCCGGCTCGTGCTCGCGGGCGATCGCAGCGAGCGTCTCCCTGTTCTCGGCTGGCGAAGGGTCGCTCATATCAGTCGACCGCGAGCAGCGCTGCGGCGATGGGGCGCCCTTCGGCGAGCAGCACGTTGTAAGTGCGGGCCGCTGCACCCGTGTTCATCGGTTCCAGTGCGATGCCCGCATCGACGAAGCGTCGCCGAATCTCCCCGGGCATGAAAACTTGCGCATGCCCCGTCCCCAGCAGAAGCGCCAGCGGCCTTTCCGCGTCGGTAAGGAGCAGGTCCAGGGCTTCGACTGCGAGTTGCTGCGGCGTGGCGGCGCCCAGAGCGCGGATCAACAGCGGCGTGCACAGAATCGAGCCGCGATGGCTCATTCCGGCAAATCGGAACCCGCCGCCGCCATAGGCGTCGATCGCCGCGCGCCCCGGGTAGGTGCCAGTCGACATCGCGTCCACTCGCCGTGGGACGGCCTCACGCCTTGGGCTTGCCGTCGCCGATCACGGACTCGCGCTTGAGTCCGAAGAACATCAGAAGCGGCGAAGCGACGAAGATCGAAGACCAAGTGCCGATCACGACGCCGAACAGCATCGCAAACGCGAAGCCGTGGATCACCGAGGTTCCGAACAGATACAGCGCGAGGACCGCGATAAAGACGGTGCCGGCGGTGAGAACTGTGCGCGACAAGGTTTCGTTGATCGACAGGTCGATCAGATCCCACAGCGACATCTTCTTGTACTTGCGCATGTTCTCGCGGATGCGGTCGAACACGACGACGGTATCGTTGACCGAGTAGCCGGCCAGCGTGAGCAGCGCGGCCACGACCGACAGGTCGAATTCATAGCGCAGCAGGGCGAACATGCCCGCGGTAATGAAGACGTCGTGCACCAGGGCGAGGACGGCGGCTACCGCGAACTGCCAATCGAAGCGGAACCAGACGTAGATCAGGATGCCGAGCAGGGAGACCGCAACCGCGATGATGCCCGCCTGCTTAAGCTCGGCGCTGACCGCCGGCCCCACAACCTCGACGTTGCGGATATCGTAGGTCGCGCCGAGAGCCTCGGTGAGCTTGCGAACAGCGGCCTGCTGCGCCTCGTCGCCACCGGGCTGCTGCTCGATGCGAATCAGGGCGTCGCTCGGATTGGCGAAGCCTTGGATCTGCACGCCGCCGATGCCGAGACCGTTGCCGACCTCGCGCAGCTTGCCGAGATCTGCGGGGCCGGACTTCGAGCGGACTTCAACGATGCCGCCGCCCTTGAAGTCGACGCCGAAATTCAGGCCCGGGCTGTAGATGAGGATCGCAGAGAGGATCGCCAGCGCCCAGGAAATGCCGATGAAGTAGCGGCGGTTGCGGACGATCGGCATCCGCAGTCCGTGCGGAAAGAAGTCGACGCCCTTGAAAAAGACGGCCATGGCAACGGTCCCCGTCGATCCTGTGTTTTGCAGCTCATAGCGGCGCTTCGATTTTCTTGGTCTTCTGTACGGCGAGCCACCAGGAAACCAGCAGGCGCGTCACCGTGAAGGCGGTGAACACCGTGGTGATGATGCCCAGCGAGAGCGTCACGGCGAAGCCCTTGATCGGTCCCGAACCGAGCCAGAACATCACGATGCCCGCGATCAACGTCGTCAGGTTGGCGTCGACGATCGTGGCGAACGCGCGATCGAACCCCTTCTCGATGGCGACGATCGGCGTCGATTTGTTTCTCAGTTCTTCGCGGATGCGCTCGTAGATCAGCACGTTGGCGTCGACCGCCATGCCGATCGTGAGCAGGATGCCGGCGATGCCGGGCAAGGTCAGCGACGATCCGATCCATCCCATCACTGCGATGATCGTGGCGATGTTCACGGCAACGGCGACAATGGCGAACACGCCGAAGAGGCCGTAGGCGAACAGCATGAACGCGATCACACCGATGGTGCCGATCGTCATGGCGATCTTGCCGGATTGGATACTGTCGGCGCCGAGCGAGGGGCCGACGGTCCGCTCCTCCACGATGGTCAGTGGTGCCGGCAGCGCACCCGAGCGCAGGAGCACGGCGAGACGGTTGGCTTCCTCGACCGTGAAGTTGCCCGAAATCTGGCCTGTGCCGCCAAGGATCGGCTCGCGGATCACGGGCGCCGAAATCACCCGGTTGTCGAGCACGATCGCGAAGCGACGGCCGACGTTCTCCTGTGTCGCGCGTCCGAAGATGCGGGCGCCCGACTGGTTGAACCGGAAGGAGATGATCGGCTCCGTCGTGCGCTGGTCGAAACCGGGCTGGGCGTCGGCGAGCTGATCGCCACCGAGCAGGGCACGGTCTTCGAGCAACTCCTCGGTGGTCTGGCGCTCGGCCGACGAAAACACCCTGTAGCCCGGCGGCGTGCGGCCCTGCTTGGCGTCCTCGGCCGTCATGGTCGGATGCACGAGGTGGAACGTCATCTTGGCGGCGGCCTTGATGCGCTGCTTGTATTCCTCGACCAGCTTGGGGTCCTCGACGCCCGGGATCTGGACCAGGATGCGGTCGCGGCCCTGGCGCACGATCGTCATTTCGCGCGTGCCGTCGGGATCGAGGCGTCGCCGGATCGTCTCGATCGCGGCGCCGATCCCCTTGCCTTCGCGCTCACGGATGCCCGGCTCGGTTGGCTGCAGGATGATCACGCCGCCGTCCTCGCGGCGCACCTCGAGCGTCTGGGTGGCGATGCCCGTCAGTGAGGCGTTCTCGAGCGGTTGCGCGATGGTGCGCAGCTCCTTGAGCGCGGCATCGGAGTCGGCGGGATTGGCGAGCGTGACGCGGACGCGCCCTTCGGCAATGCCGACGCCG
The DNA here is from genome assembly GCA_964389095.1 of uncultured Hyphomicrobiaceae bacterium. Lineage (GTDB taxonomy): Bacteria > Pseudomonadota > Alphaproteobacteria > Rhizobiales > Hyphomicrobiaceae > JABFRJ01. Next base: position 13,428 of record CAYMEB010000034.1, on the reverse strand, counting down.
GTCGTCTGCAATCGCGACGCACGCAGTTTCTGGCGGGCTTCGTCGCGGAGGTTCTCCAGCCAGTCTCGCCGCAGCACGGAGGTGTCGATGCCGAGCAGGAAGTGGGCGCCGCCCTGAAGGTCGAGGCCGAGGTTGACCGACTTGTTCAGCGGCCACGGCCAGGTCAGCACGCGGGACTTCTCGAAGAAGTTGGGTATCGATCCGATCAGGCCGATGAGGCTCACGAGGCAGATCGCGATGGCTTTCGAGCGCGGGAAGTGAAGCATCTTGGAACGTCGCTCTGTGGATGCTGCGAGGTCGGCCGGATGCCGAAGTGCTCGCCGGACTTCTCGATGTGGGCCAGATCCGTGGTTCAGCCAGCGTCCTTGGGAGCGTCGCCCTTGGAGCGGACCTCCGCGATGGTACCGCGGATCACCTTTACGACGGTATCCTTGGCGATCTCGACGTCGATCTCGCTTTCACCGTCCTTGGCCTTCATGACTTTGCCGATGATGCCGCTCGAAAGCACAACGGTGTCACCGCGCCGGATACTGGCCACGGTCTCGCGGTGCTGTCTCGCGCGCTGCTGCTGGGGTCGGATGAGCAGGAAGTAGAAGATCACGAACATCAGCACGATCGGCACGATGTTCAATAGGGCTTCGCTGCTGGCGGATGCCTGGGCGTACGCAGGGGAGATCAGCATGAGAGGCTGGCCTTGGGCGGGATTGGACGAGGGGCTGTGACCGGGACCGCCATTGCCCTGGGGCATCGGCGGATCGGTCGGGATCGAGGGCTCGGCGGGCGAACCGCCGCTCCCTGCACGTTGCGCGCGTTTATAGAGGGCTGCCTTCACATTGCAACAGCTTGGCGCTCCCAGCTCCTGCTGATGGCAGCGATCGCCTAGCTTCGCGCTCACTGAGGGCGCCGTCGGGGCACGCTGCGCTGGCCCGACGAGAGGCCTTCAGACCGGGCGTTGGATGCGGGGGCCTCGACCCGGCGAGGGAGAGCCCCTGCTCCCCCCCGGGCTACCCCTGGCGCCTCCGCGAGATAACGGCCCGCGGCCGCCTCCGGCCGACTTGCCCGGCTCCGAGGCTTCTGCGATAGTGCGGCCCAACCGGTCTCGAGGGCTCACAGGCCCGCAAAGAAGTGAGAAATCAAATGGGTACCATGAGCGTTTGGCATTGGCTCATCTTGCTTGCGGTGGTGCTCATCTTCTTCGGCGGCAAGGGCAAGATCTCTTCGGTGATGGGTGACGTGGCCGAAGGCATCAAGAGCTTCAAGAAGGGCATGAAGGACGACGACGCGAAACCAGCTGAACAACCTAAGCCTCTGGAATCGCAGACAATCGCCGCTCCCAAGCCAGCCGATCAGCCGACTCAGGGCGCAAATCCCACCAAGGTCGGCTGAACCACCGGGCGGCTGTCGCCGCCACCGATGCGCCCAGGCACACCGAGGCCGGGTCCGGGTAGCCACAGCCGGCCGCCCGGAAACCGGAACTAGGGTGTTTGCGAGGTCTCCACCACGATGTTCGACGTCACGTCATCGAAACTCCTGATCCTGGGCCTGGTGGCGTTGATCGTCGTCGGGCCCAAGGAACTACCGAGCCTGTTGAGGACGATCGGCAAGTACGTCGCGATGATCCGCCGTCAGGCCACCGAATTCCGCTCCCAGTTCGACGAGGCGATGCGCGAAAGCGAGCTGGATCAGCTCCGCAAGGAGGTCCAGGGCGTCGGCGAGGACCTGAAGAAGACCGTGAGCGAGGCCGAAACCAGCCTCCAGCAGGAAGTGCACAGCGCCAACGCAGAGGTCGACGCGGCACTGGCCGAGGTGAAGCAGGAAGCGGCGGCGCCGTTGCTGCAGCACGATCCGCTCAACGGCCTCGAGGCCGGCCAGCCCCAGCCTGCGCCGCCGCTCGCCGAGCCCGCCGTAGCCGCACCGGCACCAGCTCCTGCGCCCTTGGCGCAGCCCGAGCCCGCCAAGGTCGGAGCCTGAGGCCGCCATGCAGGACGTGACGATCACCAAGCCCGGCAGCCAGGAGCCCGCGCCGCGGGAAGGCCACGACGAGATCGAGGCCTCCAAGATGCCGCTGATGGATCACCTGATCGAACTGAGACAGCGGCTGATCTACGCGCTCATCGGCGTCGGCGCGGCGTTCATTCTCTGCTTCGCCTTCGCCAAGCAGATCTACGATGTCCTGGTGCGGCCGTACAAATGGGCGCGCGGCGAGCAGGCCGCGAAGATGATCTTCACCGCCCCGCAGGAATTCTTCTTCACGCAGCTCAAGCTGGCGCTGTTCGGCGCGGTCTGCCTCGCCTTTCCGATCATCGCCAATCAAATCTACAAGTTCGTCGCGCCGGGTCTCTACAAGAACGAGCGGCAGGCGTTCATCCCGTATCTGATCGCGACGCCGATCCTGTTCACGCTCGGCGGCCTGTGCGTGTATTTCGTCGTGATGCCGCTCGCGCTGAAATTCTTTCTCGGCATGGAGCAGACCACCGGCGACGTGCAGATCGTGCTGGAGGCGCGCGTCTCCGAATATCTCTCGCTGATCATGACCATGATCATCGGGTTCGGCATCTGTTTCCAGCTCCCGGTGATCCTCTCGATCATGGCGCGGGCCGGTGTCGTCGATGGACAGAACCTGCGCGATTTTCGCCGTTATGCCATCGTTGCCATTACGGCGGTCGCCGCAGTGCTGTCGCCGCCCGACCCCTTCTCGATGATCGCCATGATGCTGCCGACGATCCTGCTCTACGAGGCGTCGATCATCCTGGTCGACTGGATCCACAAGAAGCAGGCGGTACCGCCGCCCGGCAGCGCCACGACCTGATTTGCGGTTGGCGCGCTCGGCCCGGCCGCCCGGGGCATGGCCATTGCGGCTGCCGAAGCCACATCCAGCCCGCGAAAGTCGTGGATCGATTACAATCTCCGCTAGCGAATCTCCCGTGCAGATTGCTGGATGCCGGCAGGCATTCATGCATAAGGGAGAGTCGTCATGGCGATTTCAGAAGGCAGCGCCGTCACAAATTCTCGGCCGTATCAGGTTCCGCGCCTCGGCGCGCCATTCCTCCAGTCCTTCCGCATCGAGTACGGCCAGCCCGGGCTGCTCGGACGCTTCTTCCTGAATGCAGATCAGCGGCTCAAGGAGCGCGGCGTCAAGCTGGGATTCGCTTCTTTCGACGAGCTTGCCGAGGTCCACGCCCGTCATGAGGATTCGTTGGGGGGCGCTGATTCCGTTGTTCGACGCCCGCAAGGTCGAGGTGCCCGCCGAAGCGGCCTTCTGCCTCGTCGCTCGCAACACCGCCGGTGAGATGGTCGCGTCCATGTCGGGCCGGTTCTACGACCTGCCGCCGGGCCGCACGCTGCGTCACATCATGGAGGACGGCTCCTTCATGCGAACGCCGGTATCGAACGAGCCTGGCCGCCGCACGGGGTGCGAGGTCACCGCGCCGATGGCCGACCGTCTAGTCGGGCGCATCGCCTACTGCGGCGCGCTGTGGGTCCATCCCGAATATCGCGGCCTCAGGCTCGCAGCCGTCATGCCGCGCCTCACGCACGCCTGCATGATCACATTGTGGAACATCGACCACATGATCGGCTTCCTCAAGCCCGAGGTGATCGGCAGTGGCCTGCAACAGCGCTACGGCTACACGCACTTCGAGCCGTCCTTCCGCTACGTCGAGAACGGAGAGGAAGTCTACGACGGGCTCCTAGTGTGGATGAGCGCCACCGAAATGACCGACGATGTCGCGCGTTTCCTCGACGTTCTTTGGCCTCAGATCGATGCCCGATCCGTTGCCGGTGACGCTAAGAAGACGGCATGAGCGCTCGTCGCTGTCGAGCGGCAGGATCATGCGCCAATAGCGGGTCCTGAGGTCGCCGAACTTCGGCCAGCGCACGATGGCGTCGACGCCGTCGACCAGTGGCTGGCCGCTCTGCGCCACCCGCTTGTGCAACGCGGTGATCCAGGCGCCGAACTCCTTGTCCGGGAACTCCCCGAAGGAGCGGCCGCGCGGGTCCACCATCCACACCGGATCGAGCGGCGGATAACCCGGCCCGTTGTCGAGGATGCGCACGAAGTCCGTCTCGCGGTCGTACTCCGACAGTGTCCAGCGGCCGTGGAAGATGCTGTTCAGCAGCCAGCGCCGCTCCTCGGCGCTGCCTTGTGAGGCGACCAGGCGGTTGAACACGGGAGCCGCCGCGCTCCAGCGCTGGCGAGCGTCGCGGGCATCCTGCGCCAGCAGCCGCGGCCCATTCCACAGGTTGCGGCGCACGGGCAGCTCGAGCGTGTAGGAGATGAAGGCTTTGGCCGCGGCGCGAGAGCCTGCGCGCTCGATGCCCCAGACCTGATCGAGCCAAGAGATCGCGATGGGGCCGTCGGGCAGGTCGTGCAGCATGTAGTAGAGCGCACTGACCGCACGATCGGCGACCACCGCCGGCCGGTACTTGATATGCAGCTGCTTGCGAACGACCGAGACGCCGATACAGCCGATGTTTTCTATGGCGTAGGCTTCGGTCTCGTCTCCCGAAAGTCCGTTGCCGAGCTTCTCGAAGAACGTGGCGGATCCACTGCGATGGACCTCGCCGAAATCATCGATGACCCAACGCGACATACTTGACCCCTGGATACGCACGACGCTCCGGTGGCGCGACATAACGCGGCATTGTACCGGGTAAGCCGACCTCCGACCAGAGCAGAATGCCCATCCGGCCGCCGGTTGCAAGCTGAACGCCGGGTTGTCACGCGGGGTTGCGGCACGCGCGGCTGGTCGCAGGGCGGCCGGGGCCGCCTCGAGTGGGTGCAGCCGCGTCTCGGCCTCAGCCCTGGACCGAGTAACCCCCGTCAACCGCAATTGCGGCGCCCGTCACGAAATCCGAGGCCGGGGAAGCCAGGAACGCCGCTATGCCACGAAAGTCTCCCGGCTCACCCCAGCGGCCGGCCGGCGTCCGCTGCAAGACGCGTTCGTGCAGCCCCGCCACGTCGCGGCGCGCGCGCTGGGTGAGTTCGGTGTCGATCCAGCCGGGGAGCACGGCGTTGACCTGGATGTTGTCCTTCGCCCAGGCGCAAGCGAGGGCCTTGGTCATCTGGACGATACCGCCCTTGGAGGCCGCATAAGGCGTCGTGAACGAGGCCCCGAAAATCGACATCATGGATCCGATGTTGATGATCTTGCCGCCGCCGCCCGACTTCATATGGGGATAGGCCGCGTGCGAGCAGTAGAAGGCGCCGTCGAGATTGATCGCCAGAACCTCACGCCATTCAGCCGGTGTGTACTCCTGCGGCTGCTTGCGGATGTTGATGCCGGCGTTGTTCACGAGGATGTCGACCCGGCCCATGCGCGCCACCGTCTCGGAGACGAGACGCTCGCACGAGGTCGCGTCGCTCACGTCGACGGGAAGCGCGCACGAACGCACCCCGAGCTTGGCCAGCGCCGCGGCGGCCGCCTCCGACTTCTCCGGCTTGCGGCCGGCCACCACCACGTCGGCGCCCAGGCCGGCCAATCCCTCGGCCATGCCGAGACCGATGCCGCCGTTGCCCCCGGTCACGATCGCGACCTTGCCCTTGAGCGAGAACATCTGCGAAGTCGTCATCTTTTCCTCCTGCCGCCGATCCTGAGTGGTTGGGTTGGCCAGGGACCTTAGAGGCTACGGACGCGTGCTGAACAGACGCCTGTTGGCGAGAAAGAGCGCGAGCGCGACGAACTGTGCCGCCAGAAAGACCCCGAAGGCGGCCTGATACGCGACCGGCGGGTATCCCCCCGCCGCGGTGCGTGGATAAAGGTCGATGATCTTTCCGATCAGGAACTGCACCGCGAACGCTGTCACGAACAATACGAGGTTCATGGCCGTGTTGGCCCGGCCCGACAGTGCGGCGCCGAAGTGCAGCGACAGCCACGGATAGGCCAAGACCGCAACCTGCCCGCTCATGCCGAAGATGATCCACGCGACCATCCGCAACGGCTCGACATCGGCCACGATCAGGACCTGGCTCGTCATGAACAGCGCCAGGAATCCAAGCATCACGGTGAGCTCGTCGACACCGCGCTTGCGGAACCAGTCCGCGATCGTGCCGCTCGCCAGGATTCCGACGAAGAACGCAGCCGCCATCGCGAACAGCCCGTTGGCCACCGCCGGACGGTCGAAGCCCGCGACATCGCGAAACCACAGGCCGGCCCACAGCGTCTGGATCGCGACGTGGGTACCCGCAGTGGTCGCCAGGAACGGTGCGAGCACGAGGAAAGCCCTGTCGCGGTAGATGCGGCCCAAGGCGCCGATCTGGGATGAGAGGGGTTCGACGGTGCTCGTGCTGCTCCGCTCCGGCACGGCCACGAAGATCAGCGCGGAAACGGCGATCGTGACGGCAGCCAGCGCGAGGAACACGCTGCGCCAGCCGTACAGCGACACGGCCCACTCCGTCGGCGCTGTCGAGACCAGCAGCCCGAGGCCGCCGAGCGACATCACCAACGAGTTGAACAGCGCGCGCCGCTCTGGACGCACCCAGATCACCACGGCTTTGAACCCGCCCATCAGAGCGCCGGCGAAACCGATGCCGATCAACGCCCGGGCGGCGGAGAGCCCGGCCAGGCTGTCGGCCTTCGCGAACAGGAACGCGCCGACCGCTGCGAGCGCCACCAGGCCCGTCTGGACGCGCCGCGGGCCGTAGCGATCGAGCAGCACACCGAGCGGCAACTGGAAGAGCGAGAACGAGAGCAGGTAGGCGGCCGTGAGCAGGCCGAGGCTGGAGGCCGACAGCCCCAGCTCGCGCATCAGGTCGGGCGCGACCACCGCGTTCACGGCCCGGAAAAGGTAGGACAGGAAATAGCCCAGTCCGAACGGCAGCAGCACCAGGGCGGCATACCAGAGCGAAACAGGTGTGTCGGTCGGGCGGGGATCGGCCTGCACGTCGGCTCCAGTAAAGCGTGGATCGGTCGACCCGACTAACCCATCGCGGGCGCCACGAGCCAGTGCGCGGGCGCACGACGCCGGGTCGGCTATCGCATGGCTCGTTCGGGAACCGCGCCCGGTCTCACAGACCGCGCACGATGACGCCGGCCATCAGGATCACGTAGGCGGTCATCGCCAGCCAGTACTCCTGGTGGGGCAGGTAGCGGGGAATATTGATGCCGATGGCGCCGAACTTCGAGATCAGTGCCACGATGGCCAGGATGACCGAGATCAGAAAGATGAAGATCGATGGCGGGTTCAAGCGCATGGGAATGGGTCCCTGACCGCGGAAAGGCTTACGAACACGAGACTAGCGGCCCCGCGGCATCCCGCAAAGGGCCGCCGCGAGATCGGCGGAAACATCGGGCTCCGATTAAATGAAAAGGGCGCGCCGTTCGGCGCGCCCCATCCGGTATAATCACCGGCTGCCGCATCAGGTCCTCTGATTGCGGTAGCGGATCATGTAGCTGTCCATCGTGAAGTCGGCGATCTGGTGCCACAGATAGCCGTCCGCCATGAAGGACGTGTAGCTGTCGTAGATCTTCTTGAAGGCGGCGTTCTTCTCGGCGAGTTCCTTGTAGAGTTCCTGGGCGGCCTTGTAGCAGGTGTCCATGACCTCTGGAGTGAACGGCTGCAGCGTGGCGCCGCCGGCGACCAGGCGCTTGAGGGCCGACGGGTTCGAGGCGTCGTACTTCGCCGGCGTCCAGTTGTTCGCTTCGGCGCAGGCCGAGGTGAGCGCTTCCTTGTAGAGCTTGGGAAGCTCGTTCCACTTAGCCGTATTGGCGATGAAGCCGCCCGTGGACGAGGGCTCCCACCAGCCGGGGTAGTGGTAGAACTTGGCGACTTTGTAGAAGCCGAGCTTCTCGTCGTCGTGCGGTCCGACCCACTCGGCGCCGTCGATGGTGCCCTTCTCGAGCGCAGGATAGATGTCGCCGCCACCGATCTGCTGGGGCACGACGCCGACGCGCTGCATGATCTTGCCAGCGAAGCCGCCGAGGCGGAACTTCAAGCCCTTGAGATCGTCGGACTTGGTGATCGGCTTGCGGAACCAGCCACCCATCTGGCAGTTCGTGTTGCCGGCCGGCATGAAGTAGCAGTTGTAGCCCTTCAGGAACTCGTTCAGCAGATCCTGCCCGCCGCCCTGCTGCAGCCAGGCGTTCTGGATGCGCATGTTCATGCCGAACGGCAGCGCCGAGCCGAACACGAACGTGTCGTCCTTGCCGAAGTAGTAGTAAAGCGCGGTGTGGCCGCACTCCACCGTGCCCTGCTGCACGGCATCGAGAACCTGCAGAGCGGGAACGATTTCGCCGGCTGCGAAGGTCTGGATCTGGAACTTGTTGTCGGTCAGTTCGGCGACGCGCTTGCCGACGAGATCGGCGGCGCCGTACAGCGTATCGAGGGACTTGGGCCAGCTCACGGTCTGGCGCCACTTGATTTCGGGCATCGACTGCGCGATGGCCGGCGCGGCGACTGCTGCCGTGGCGGCGCCACCTGCAGCGGCGGTTTTCAGAAATTTCCGGCGATTGACGTTTGTCATGTAGCCTTGCCTCCCTTTGGCATTCGATGCCGCCGGCATCGCCGGGCGGTCGCGGTCGATAATCTCATTCCGGCGGCCTGCCCGCAACAGTCACGATGCGCGCATAACCGGCTCTCTCCGCCTCCACGAGCATCTCGCGATAGCCGGCGTGGCGTGCATGCCCGGCTGCGATATCCCCCAGGTCGCCCGGGGCGAAGTCGGCTTGCCTCTGATAGACGATCGGGGCGGAAATCGGCACGAACGAGGCCGCCCGCTTGTGCAGGGTGGAGATCAACCCCCGCATAGATCCGGTCTGATCGATTTGGGAGATCAGGACCATCCGCATGGCCCCTTTGGTCAGCGAAACGAGATGGATGAAGCTCGAAGAGGCCGGGATGTAGAGCCTGCCCCGGTGCGAGAACGGCCGGTCCGGCCGATCGCGTTCCTCGAACACGAGACTGGGCCATTCTGGATCCCAGGCGATGTCCGTGCGATAGGCGACGATTCCGGTCGGGTCGGAAAAAGACGGCCGCAGCGTAAGATAGCTGCCGATGTACTGATCGACGCCGGCGCGGCTATAGGCGCCCATGTAGGTGGGCGCGATCTGGCCGACGCCCCCCCCGGATTCGGGGCTTTCCGGGACCGCGTCCGGCGAGCCCTCGCGCCCGTAAGACAACTTGACCGCGTCGAAATCGATCCCGAGCACCATGCAGACGTCGAACAGCGTCTGCATGCGCACCGACTTGCCTGCCAGCAGGTTCTGGATCGTCTTTTCGTGGCAGTCCGCCGCGTCGGCCAGATCGGCCTGGGTCAGCTTCTTCTCGATCATCGCATTGCGGATCGCAGCGAGGCCGCGTCCGCGCAGGCCGTCGACGGGGGGCTGTTTACGGGGGCCTTGCATGGTGGGCTGGCCGTGCCTCGGCTGGGCGTAGGGACGGAACGTCTTGCGCTGACTTAACCGCCGTCTCGCCCGCGGGGCAAGGGCACCGGCTTGGAGGGCCGCAGGCGGGCGTGGTAACAGGCGGCGGACAGGTGTCGCCGCCAAGCGTCGGCGACCGCGCAATCGAGGACACTAGGATGTCGGATCAGGACCGTACCCACCACAAGGCGCATGACCACGCTCATGTGCCGGCCGCGCAGCCCCACGACCATGGCCACGATCATGTCCACGGGCACGACGACGCCTGCGGCTGCGGCCATGATCATCATCACCACCATCATCATGGCCACGCGGTCGAGACCTTCCGGCGCGCGTCCCCGAAGATCGGGCGCAACGACCCCTGCTCGTGCGGTTCCGGGAAGAAATACAAGAAGTGCTGCCTGGACGCCGCCTGACGGGCACGTCGCTGCGACGCTCGATTTAAATCGCTGACTTAACCGCTTTCGGATCGAAAGAACGAGGAAACCTCATGTCGCTCACGATGTATCAGGCCAGCGTGCCGGTCTTCACCCAGTACCTGAATGCGCTCTCCGCCATCCTGGACAAGGCCGAGGCGCTGTGTGCGGCGAAGAAGATCGATCCGCTGGTGATGACCTCCGCCCGCCTCGCGCCCGACATGTTCCCGATGACCCGCCAGGTTCAGATCGCCTGCGACTTTGCGAAGGGCTGCACGGCGCGCCTCGCGGGTGCCGAAGTTCCCTCGTGGGAGGACAACGAGAAGACGTTCGCGGAGCTGAAGGCACGCATCAAGAAGACCGTCGATTTCATCGCGGGCTTCAAACCGGCACAGATCGACGGTTCTGAAGGCCGCGACATCAAGCTGAAGATCCGCGGCAACGACGTCACCTTCAAGGGGCAGCCCTATCTCACGAACTATGCGCTGGGCCACTTCTACTTCCATTGCACGACGACCTACGCGATCCTGCGCCACAACGGCGTCGAGGTCGGCAAGGCTGATTTCATCGGCAAGGTGCCCGGCGCCTGAGCCGTCCACACCGCGATTGCGTTGAAGGGTGCGATGACCGCAGATCTCCTTTCCCTGACCGGCAAGGCGGCCCTGGTGACGGGCGCCTCGTCGGGACTGGGCCGGCATTTCGCAACGGTGCTGGCCCGGGCCGGCGCGTCGGTGGCGATCGCGGCGCGGCGCACCGACCGTCTCGAAGCGCTCGCCGCACGCATCGCGGCCGACGGCGGAAAAGCCGTACCGGTCGCCCTCGACGTGACGGATCCGGCCTCGGTGTCGCGTGCGTTCGCCGCCGCGGAAGCCGCGCTCGGTCCGCTCGGGATCGTCGTCAACAACGCCGGTATTCCGTCCCATTCCTGGTTTCTCAAGACCAGCGAGCAGGAATGGCGCGACGTTCTGGCCGTCAATCTCGACGGCGTGTTCCGCGTCGGCCAGGAAGCCGCGCGTCGCATGGTTGCGGCCGGCCGCGGCGGGTCGATCATCAACATCTCCTCCATCCTCGGTTTCGCGGTCCTTAAGACGCTCGCGCCCTATTCGGCGTCGAAGGCCGCCGTGATCTCGCTGACCCGCTCGATGGCGCTCGAACTGGCGCGCGAGCGGATCCGCGTGAACGCCATCGCGCCGGGCTACTTCGCCACCGAGATAAATGCCGAGTACTGGTCGACCGAGGCCGGCAAGCGGATGATCAAGTCGATCCCCTTCGGCCGTCTCGGACAGTTGGAAGAACTCGACGGGCCATTGCTGCTGCTGGCCTCGGACGCTGGCGCCTTCATGACCGGGTCGACGCTCGTGGTCGACGGAGGCCACTTGCAGGCGACCGGCTGAGTTGCGCGCGAGCCGTTGCAGGCGCGGGTGGGCGGCGGCTACCAATGGGGCGTCCACCGATCCGGGAGTGCCGCATGAAGATCTACGAGACCAAGACAGCGCCAAACCCGCGCCGTGTGCGCATCTTCCTCGCGGAGAAGGGGATCAGTGTTCCCTATGAGCAGGTGGAATTCACCGAGGCTTCGCTGAGATCACCCGAGTTCACCAGGCTCAATCGGCTCCAGCGTGTTCCGGTGCTGGTGCTCGACGACGGCACCTCGATCGCCGAATCCGTCGCGATCTGCCGCTATTTCGAGGAAACAAACCCTCAGCCGCCGCTCTTCGGCACAGGAGCCAAGGGCCGCGCCCTGGTCGAGATGTGGCAGCGGCGCATGGAACTCAACCTGCTCTTCCCGATCGCTCAGACGTTCCGGCATGCCCATCCTGCGATGGCGAAGTTCGAGGTGCCGCAGATTCCCGCGTGGGCCGAGGTCAATCGGGCGCGCGCCGTGGAAGGACTTGCGCTGCTCGAGGAGCAGCTGGGCTCGCAGCGCTTCGTTGCCGGTGATGCCTATTCGATCGCGGACATCACGGCGCTCTGCGCCGTCGATTTTGCCCGCCCGGCAAAAGTCGCGATCGGACCTGAACTGAAGAACATCGCGCGCTGGCACGCAGAAGTTTCGGCACGTCCGAGCGCGAAGGCCTGAGCCGAGACGGCCGGCCCACACACTCCTCGTCCGCGCGGGCCTCACGCTACGCTGTAGACGACCCGCGGGCTCCGGCCCGCGGGCAACTGGGCCTTGCGAGGGGCGGTCCCCCGCGGCTCGCGGTCTTGTTCAGTAGCCGCGGCAGGCCCGGTAGCGGGACCACCACACCGGCGCGCCGGTCTGGATCGCCTTCCTGCGCAGCCAGGCGCACGATCCGCCTCCGACCACGACCGGCGCCGCATAGACGCGCACCGGACGGTAGACCCTGTACGGCCTGACGCGGTGGATGTGAACGACCCGCACGCGCTTGCCGCGGGCGCCGGGGCGGGCCTCGGCCGTATCGGCCACCTGCGGCATCATCATCATGCCGGCTGCCAAGCCGGCGACGACGGCAAACTTCCTCAGCATCGTCAGTTCTCCTTCTGGTTGGCCGGGCGCTCCGGCGACGCTCTCCGCGCGCTCCGGGCGGACACGAGGATCGACACCCAAGTTCCGTCATTTCTCAACGCGGGCGCAATCCCCATCCGTTGCGGCAAATGCCGCCGGACCTGAAATTTCTTTGCAGCTGCAGCGCCCTCTGCTTTATGTGCGGCCTGAATTGGACCGGATGACCGAGGCCCCATCATGCAGCTCAAGAGCGCAAAGACGCAATTCGACTGGGCGGATGCCTTTTTCCTCGACGATCAGCTGAGCGAGGAAGAGAAGGCGATCCGCGACACCGCGCGGGCCTACGCCCAGGAGAAACTGCTGCCGCGCGTCGCCAAGGCGTATATCGAGGAGCGCACGGACCGGGAGATCTTCAACGAGATGGGCCAGCTCGGCCTGCTCGGGGTCACGACGCCGGAGAAGTATGGCTGCGCAGGCGCGAATTACGTGTCTTACGGCCTGGTCAATCGCGAGATCGAGCGCGTCGACAGCGGGTTCCGCTCGATGAACTCGGTCCAGTCGTCTCTGGTGATGTATCCGATCTACGCCTACGGCAGCGAAGACCAGCGCATGCGCTATCTGCCCAAGCTCGCCTCCGGCGAATGGGTGGGCTGCTTCGGCCTGACCGAGCCTGATGCCGGTTCCGATCCTGCCGGCATGAAGACGCGCGCCGAGAAAGTGTCCGACGGCTACCGGCTGACGGGCTCCAAGATGTGGATCTCCAACTCGCCGATCGCCGACGTGTTCGTGATCTGGGCCAAGAGCGCCGCGCATGGCGACGAGATCCGTGGCTTCGTCCTGGAAAAGGGTATGAAGGGCCTGTCCGCGCCCAAGATCGGAGGCAAGCTCAGCCTGCGGGCGTCGATCACCGGTGAGGTGGTTATGGACGGTGTTGTCGTGCCGGAAAGCGCGCTCCTGCCGAACGTCTCCGGGTTGAAAGGGCCGTTCGGCTGCCTCAATCGTGCCCGCTACGGCATTTCCTGGGGCGCGATGGGCGCTGCCGAGGACTGCTTCCATCGCGCGCGCCAGTCCACGCTGGACCGCAAGCAGTTCAACCGTCCGCTGGCGGCCACGCAGCTCGTCCAGAAGAAGCTCGCCGACATGATGACGGAAATCTCCATCGGTCTGCAGGCCTCGCTCCGCGTCG
>CAYMEB010000033.1:0-30058 GCA_964389095.1 uncultured Hyphomicrobiaceae bacterium | reverse complement strand
CGAACAAGCCGCCAGCGATGCCCAGGGCTGCGCTTTCAGGGCCGGAGCCCCAACTCAGTTCGCTTCTGGCGAAGTCTGTCAGCAATCCTCCACAAAGACCGGCAGCTCCCACAGCAATCAGCCAGTAGAACAAGCGCTTGGCCCATCGAACCGCCGTTGCTCGCCGATCCGCATTGCCGTTGGCTGCGTTAGCTACGGTCGACTCTGCAGGGTGAGGGACACGAGGAGAATTGACCGACTCGGTGGGCGCACCAGCCATAGCCTGCTTTGCGAACACGTGACCTAGGGCGGCTGCCCACATCACCGCAATTGGCAGACCGACCAGATAAAGACCAAAGCCGTAGGATTCGTTGCTCGACAACCCGATCGCGAAAGCTGCCGCGACGCACGCTGTCATCACCTTCCAATCTCTGGCGCGAGGCTCCACGATGACCGGTCCCGCCATCGTTGCTGCAGTCAAACCACCGTAGAGAAGTAGACTCGGAGATAATGCACTCCAAACGGCCACCAGGAGTGACGACCCTCCTACAGCAGAGGAAATCTGCCACCGAGTGCGTGGGGTGAAGAGATAGAGAGCGACGGCCACGATAGCCGCCGATAGCGGGGTAAGAAGCAGTAGCGCGACCTCGATCCGGTCGATCGTCTCCGTCAACACGAAGCCTGCGAACGCCAACAGCAGCCACAGCGCAAGAGCAACCACGGCCATCGTCAAAGCTGGCGGCACTTTCGCAATTCTCTTCCCTAGCGCTCCGAACGCCAGTTCGCGCAATCGCGCTCGTGCAGCGTCGGCGTACTCGCCGTCGGGCCATTGCTTGAGAAAGGCTTCGATTTCTTCCGGGACCTTCGATGCCGCGACGGCTCCCCAGGCTGCGGTCTCGGCTGCCTTTCGGTCGGCAAGCGCTTTCCCGTCGGCTTCTGCCTTCTCGAGTTGGGCGATCCGCGCCTTCGCCTCGTCGAGGTGATCGCCTTTCGGAAATGCGGCCACGTATTGATGCAGGCTTGCCAGCCCGGGATCCGTGCCCAAGCCGTTCCAGACCAACCCGTCGAGCTTGGCCATGGCGTTGCGCTCGGTGACGCCGCCGGGAAAGCGCGCGAGATGATCACGCACGTCTGCCTCGTCTCCGCGGGCGCGCACGTAGTCCCAACTCGCGAGTTCCTCGGCCTTTCGGATCTCTGCCGGGGAGAGGCCCTGTGCGGCCCGTGCTCTCGCCCGTTCTTCGGCTGCGCGGGCGCGCTCCGCCTCTTCCGCCTCCCGCCGCCGGCGTGCGTCCTCGGCTGCCCGGCGCTCCGCCTCGCTTTTCGCCTGGCGCTCGGCTTCCGCATCGAGCAACTGCTGTTCCAGGGCAGTCAAAAGACCCTGACAGTCTGCCTTGAAACGTTCTGGCCGCAACCCAACGGCGTTCCGCCGCGCGAGCGCTTGAATGGGGGCGGGGAGTTGGTCTGTGCGAGGCATCTCGGCCCCGCCCACCAGTACCGGAATGACCCGCTTGCCTCGATCGATGGCGGATTTCAGTTCGATGGTGACGAAATCGTCCGCTGCAGCGAGGCGCGCAGCCATGAGTTCCGTCCAGCGCGGGCCGATGACGGCCAGAACCACGTCGGACGCAGCGACTTGCCGGTCGAGCACCTGAACGAAGTCGTCACCGGGCCTGATGTGGCCTTCGACATCCATGAAGAGCCTATCGGCGCCTAGAACATCTTCGAGACGCTGATACAGCGCCTGGGTGAAACCCGGGTCGTCGCCACGCCGATAGTTGATGAAAACCTTGCCAGACATCGACTGCCCCCGTTTCGGGTGCGGCTCGATCGGATCAAGCTGTCAAACTGAACTGATCTTCACAGCCTCCCACGCCACGTCCCATTCGAACAGCAGCGCTGGCAACTGGTCAATGTCGATCAATGCAAGGCGCGGGACGCGAACTTGCCCGCCTCGCCGCGACACCCTGAGCGGCGTGACCACCCAGCCCCCGCTCAAAAGATCTCCTCGCCCGGGATCCAGGTGGCATGGAACCCGGCCGAGATGCGGCGCGGGATCTTCACCTTGGCGACCGGCCCGCGGGAGATGTCGGCGGCATCGAATACCGCGCAGCACGACGACCAGTCGTTGCTGTCGGTGAGGAAGCTCACCACGTAGGCGTCGCGCTCGTCGGCGGTGGCCAGGTCGCGGCCCTTCTTGGGCGCGACGGGCGCCTCGTTGCCGAACACGCCCTCGCCGTAGTCCCAGCGCTGGAACGCGCCGGTGTCGGTATCGTAGCGCACGAGCGCGTCGAAGGTCTGGCATTGGCCGTGGATGTGGCCCGCCATCGGCACCGGCATCAGCTGATTGAACGAGAGCCGGGAACGGCGCCCGAGCACGGCCGGGTTGATGCGGGGGAACTCGGTGTTGGTATCGTCGAGCGGCCCTTCCCTGACCTCGCCCGTCGCCATGTTGAACGACCAGCGGTAGAGCACGTGCGTGCGGCGGCGCTGGGCGAGCGCAGAGGCGAGCGGGCCGTCCTTGGGATCGCGCTGATACTCGGGATCGGCCTGACGGCAGCCGATCTGGTGCACCCAGTCGCCCTCCTCGTAAGCGTTGACCACGTGCAGGATGTAGCAGGGCTCGGCCTCGAACCAGCGCACCGACCCCGAGCCGTCGCGCGGCAGGATGCCGAAGCGGGCTGGGATGTCGCGATGGAACCGCACCATGCGTTTCTTCGTCTTCTGCAGCACCTCGACGTCGTGGAAGAACGGCAGATCATGCAGAATGGCGTAGTGCTCGGTGAGCCCCAAGTCGTGCGGAGAGCGCGGTCCGGGGAGATCGATCGGGATGTCGACCTTCAGCTTGCCATCCGGCGTACCGACGCCGTAGCGCATGTAGGGAGGCTTGTCGGCGTAGGTGAAGAAGAACAGCTCGCCGGTGCGCGGATCGGTCTTCGAATGGGCCGAGAGCGTGTGGCGCAGCTTGCCGCCGAAAGTCTCCTTGCCCTTGGTCTCCAGCGTCAACGGATCGATTTCGTAGGGATTGCCGGCCATGTACCACAACGACAACAGCTTGCCGGCGTAGAAGACGAGATCGGTGTTCGAGCTGTCCTTGATCGGGAATCCCGGCAGGCGCGGGTTGTAGGGACCGGCGAGACCCGGCCAGATACTCTTGCCGGCGATGTCCTCCACCACGAAGGCCTCATTGCGGATCCAGCGCTGGCGGAACGAGGCCTTTCCGTCACGGAAGTAGATGGCGCGCAGCATCGCGTCGCCGTCGTAGTAGTGATATCGGTTGATCGGTTCGAAGCGCTGCGAGGGGCCATTGAGCACATAGGCGCCGTAGAGATCGGCAGGCAGTTCCCCTTCCACCTCGAGATCGTCGGCGGCATACTCGACATTTGTCGGGGCGAACACGCCGTGCAGATAGGGGTGGTCGATCCGATAGATCCAATCGGGCGTATCGGGCGGCAGCGATCCGTCGGGCGCCATCATCCGCACGTTCAGGCGCGTGATCGCCAGGTCGCTCATTTCCTCGGTCAGGACGCCGGACGCGTCAGCGACCGCAGATTGCTCAGCCATGGCTCGTTCCCGGCGTTGGCGGTTCACACCTTGCGTCCAGTCTAGTAGCCAAAGTAACCTTCGTCACCTGTCGCCCGCGAGGGAAGCCCGATGCCATCACCGACACCCCAACTCGAAGCACGGCGGCGGCCTCCGGCCGCGACGGGAGCGCCGGCGCCGTGATCATCGCCGCTCGTCACCGCATCGACGAGTACAGGGCGAAGGGCTGGTGGGGCGAGGCGACCGTCGACGACCGCTTCAAAGCCAACGCCCTCGCCACTCCCGACCGTGAAGCCGTCGTCGATCCGCCGAACCGGCCGGCCTTCACGGACGGCGCCCCTCGTCGGCTCAGCTATCGCGAACTCGATCGCGATGTCGACCGGCTCTCGGCGGCGCTGCTGGAGAGCGGGGTCGCCAAGGACGACGTTGTCGCGGTCCAGCTTCCCAATATCGTCGAGTTGACGGTGGCCTACCTCGCCTGCGCGCGCATCGGCGCCATCATCACGCCGCTGCCCGTTCAGTACCGGGAGCACGAGCTGGCCTACATGCTCGAGCACACGCAGGCCCGCGTCGCCGTGACGGCGGTTCGAATCGGTGCGCATCCCCATGCCGCCATGATCTGCGGCCTCCGCGCGAACCTCCACGCGCTCCGCGCCGTTCTGGCGTTCGGGTCACCGGTTCCCACGGGATGCATTGCGCTGGATCCAGTGATGGCACGGGATGCGGATCCGGCTCCTCTGCAGCGGCACAGGGCAGCGTACCGTCCATCGGCCGACGATGTCTTCACCATCTGCTGGACCTCCGGCACCGAAGCCCGCTCGAAGGGTGTCCCGCGCAGCCACAACGAGTGGCTGGTCATCGGACCCACCATCGTCGAGGCCGCTGCGCTCCAGCCGGGTTGCCGCCAGCTCAATCCCTCGCCGCTGGTGAACATGTCGGGCGTCTCGGTGAACATCGCGACCTGGCTCGATCACGGGGGCACGGTGGTGCATCACCATCCGTTCGATCTCCCGACGCTGCTCCAGCAGATGCGCGAGGAGCGGCTCGACTACATCGTCGCGCCGCCGGCTGTCCTCAACATGCTCCTTCAGCAACCCGAGCTCATGACGGGCATCGACTTCGGCCGCTTGAAGCGCATCGGCTCCGGAGGCGCGCCGCTTTCGAGCTGGATGGTTCGCGGGTTCGCGGAGCGTTTCGGCGTCGAGATCATCAATCACTACGGCTCCAACGAGGGCGCGGCCCTCGCTGGTACGAGCTTCGACATTCCCGAGCCCGAACGCCGTGCGAGCTACTTCCCACGCATCGGCCAGGCCGGCGTGCCCTGTGCTTTGCGCCAACTCGACAAGGTTTCAACCCGCCTGGTCGATCCGGCGACCGGCGCGCAAATCACGGAACCCGGGATACCGGGCGAGCTGTGCTTTCGAGGGCCGACGATCTTTTCCGGCTATTGGAAGGCGCCGGAGTTGAGCGCACGCGCGTTCGATTCGGACGGCTACTACCGGACCGGGGACCTGTTCGAGATCGCGGGAGAGCGTTCGCAGTACTATCGCTTCGTCGGCCGGGTGAAGGATATCGTCGTGCGCGGCGGCATGAATATCTCGGCCGAGGAGATCGAGACGCTCGCTCTCGAGCACCCCTGCGTGCGCGAGGCGGCGGTGATCGGCTTGCCCGACGCGATCATGGGCGAGCGGGTCTGCCTCGTCGTGGCGCCCAAGCCCGGCACGCGCGTCGACCTCGACGACGTCAACCGTTTCCTGCGCGAGGAGAAGCGGATCGCGATCTACAAGCAGCCCGAGCGCCTGCTGGTCGTGGATGCACTGCCGCGGAACCCGGTCGGGAAGATCCTCAAACGCGAACTGCGCAGCCGGATCGAGGCCGAGATCGCACGGAACCGGGAGCAGACGGGATGACCAAGCCTGTTCTTCTTCTCCTGCCGGGCATGCTCAACAATGAGCGGCTGTGGAGCGATGTGGCGCCTTCGCTGAGCGATGCCGCCCGGATTGTGATACCGGACTATCACGGCCTCTCGAGCATCGCGGCGATGGCGACGCGAGCGCTGGCGCAGGCTGGTGCGGGGCGACACGCCGTGGTCGGCTTTTCGATGGGCGGTTACGTCGCGCAGGAGATTCTGGCGAACGCGCCGGAGCGGGTCGAGCGGATCGCACTGATCGATACCCAGGCCGGGCCCGCCGACGCCGCCACCGCCGAGGTCATGGCCAAGACGGCGCGCGCCGCCGGACGAGATTTCGACTCCGTTCTGCAGCGAATGCTGCCGGGGTCGGTCGCGCCGTCGCGCGCCGGGGATACGGCGCTCGCGTCGCAATTGCTGACCATGTGGCGCGAGGTCGGGGCGGAGAACTTCGCGCTGCAATGCCGGGCCGTTTCCGAACGACCCGATCGGCGTTCCACACTTTCGGGCACGCGCATTCCCGCGCTCGTCCTGTGTGGCAGCAGTGATATGATCTGCCCGCCCCAGCGCTCCCTGGAGATCGGGGGCCTCATGCCTCATGCGCGACTGGAGTTTCTCGACGATTGCGGGCACATGTCGCCGCTCGAGAGGCCCGGTCCACTGTCTCTCGCTTTGCGCTCCTGGCTTTCAGACCGATAGGCTAGATCCGATGCGTAAGCTGACGTCCCCCCTGCCCCCTCTGCGACTGCCGGTCGTCGCCGCGCCGATGTTTCTGGTCTCGGGTCCCGAGCTGGTCGTGGCCGCGTGCAGGTCCGGGATCGTCGGTGCGTTCCCCACGCCGAATGTGCGCACCGTCGAAGACCTCGACACATGGATGCACGCGATCACCGAAGGGCTCGAGCGGGCCAGGGCGGAGCGCCCGGGTGCGCTGATAGGCCCTTGGGCCGCAAATCTCATAACCCATTCGACCAATACGCGACTTGCCGCCGATCTCGACCTGGTCGCGAAGTACAAGCCGCCGATCGTGATCACGGCACTCGGCTCGCCCAAGCCCGCGATCGAGGTCGTGCACGGCTACGGCGGCATCGTCGTCGCCGACGTCATCAACATGGGCCTGGCGAGAAAGGCGATTGCGGCTGGCGCAGACGGCCTAGCCTGCGTCGCCGTCGGCGCCGGCGGCCACACCGGGTTCCTCTCTCCCTTTGCGTTCCTGTCGGCGGTCCGCGCCGAGTTCGACGGGCTCGTGATCGTCGGCGGCGGCATTTCCGACGGCGCGGGCGTCGCCGGCGCGATCGCTGCGGGAGCCGACCTCGTCTACATGGGCACGCGCTTCATCGTGGCGGAAGAGAGCATCGCCAAGCAGCGCCACAAGGATTTGGTCGTCGCTGCCTCGATCGACGACATCGTGGTGAGCGCCGGCATCACCGGCACGCCCGCGTCGTGGCTCAAGCAGTCGCTGCGCGATGTCGGATACGATCCCGACAACCCCGCCGAGGCCATCGATCGTCACTACGACAGCAATGCCAAGAAGCCCGCCCGCTGGAGCGAGACCTTCGCTGCGGGGCAGGGGGTCGGCACGATCAAGTCGGTCGAGCCGGCTGGCGTGATCGTCGACCGGCTCGCCAGCGAATATGCGGCCGCGCGCGCGCGGTTCCTCGCCATGTCAACGTCCTGAGGGAGCAAGCCATGACAGCCCCGGTTTATGTACTCGGCGGACACCAGACGGATTTCGCCAAGGTCTGGTCCCGCGAAGGCAAGGACATCTCCGACATGATCCGGGTGGCGACCCTCGGCGCGCTCGATGCCTGCAGGCTCGACGCCTCCCAGGTCCAGTCGATCCATGTCGGCAATGCCTTTGCGGAGCTGCAACGCAATCAGGCCCACCTCGGCGCCATGGTGGCCCAGGTCGTGCCGGAGTTGTGGGGCATACCCGCGATGCGCCACGAAGGGGCCTGCGCCTCCGCCTCGCTCGCGATCCTCACCGCGATGGCCGAGATCGAATCCGGCCGTTACGACTGCGTGCTGGTGGTGGGAGCGGAGGAGCTGAAGAATCTTCCCGGCGACGTCTCGTCGCAGAACCAGAACGCTGCCGGCTGGCAGGGCAAGGAAGACATCGCTTGCACGTTCATGTGGCCTGCCGTGTTCGGCCTGCTCGGTCAGGAGTACGAGCGCCGTTACGGCCTCGACCGCCGCCATCTCAATCGGATCGCGGAAATCAACTACACCAACGCGAAGCGCAATCCCAATGCGCAGACGCGCAAGTGGTCGTTCAACGAGAAGACCTTCACCGACGACGACGAAGTCAACCCTGTGATCGAGCCGGGCACCCGCCGTCAGGATTGCGGTCAGATCACCGATGGCGCCTGCGCCGTCGTGCTGGCCTCCGCCCGTTTCGCCGACCAGCACGCCCGTCGTCTGGGATCGTCGGCCGCGAAGCTGCCGCGCATTCTCGGCTGGGGCCATCGCAACGGCAGTCTTCGATTCCACGACAAGATTGCGCGCAGCCAGGGCCAGCCCTACGTCTTCCCCCATGTTCGCGAGACCATCACCGATGCCTGGCGGCGCGCCGGCATCTCCGGTATCGCGGCCATCAGCGGCATCGAAACCCACGATTGCTTCACCACCACCGAATACATGGCGATCGACCACTTCGGGATCACCGCGCCCGGCGAGAGCTGGAAGGCCGTCGAGGCCGGCCACGTCGAGATGGGCGGCCGCATCCCGGTCAATCCTTCGGGCGGACTGATCGGCGGCGGACACCCCGTCGGGGCGACCGGCGCCCGCATGGTCCACGATGCCTGCCGGCAGGTTACCGGCACGGCGGGGGATTATCAGGTTGCGGGCGCGAAGCGCTTCCAGACCCTCAACATCGGCGGCTCCTGTGCCACCGTTGTGAGCTTCGTCGTCGGCATCGACGGCTGACGTGGCGCGCTCACCCCGGAGATTACCCAGCTATCCGACCCGCGCGGGTCGCGGCTAGTGTTGTGGCATCGTCCGCCGCTGCGACCGTTGTCCCGCGCCCCTCCTCCAGCGCACGCTTCCTGCCGATGGGGAACTGCGCTAGGAGGACAGGAACGTTGAAGCCTCAAGCACGGTCCGTCCCATGAGTGCCCTCCCGCCCGCCGAATGCACCGATCTCTCCCAGGTTCGCGTCGAGATCGACCGGATCGACAAGGCGCTCGTGGACCTCATCGGGGAGCGCTTCGGCTACGTGGAGCGCGCCTGGCAGATCAAACTGGCCGCCAAGCAGGAAGCCAATGTGCCCTGGCGCAACCAGCAGGTCATCGACCGTGTCCGCACCCGGGCGGCCGAACGTGGCGTGCCCCCCGACCTGTGCGAAGCCCTTTGGCGGCAGATGATCGGGTGGTTCATCCAATACGAGGAGGAGAAGCTGCGCGACGAGATCGAGGCCGGCTCCTCAGGCGGCGGCAACCGCCCGTGACGCTCGTAGCGGTCCTCCTCCAGGCGCCCCCCTCCTCCGCCGGCATCGGCGGAATCCCGCCCGTGGCCCAGCCCGATGTCAGCCTGTGGCTGGTGCTGGCCTTTGCGGCCCTCAATCCGGCCGTCATTCTGGTCGGCTATTCCATGGGCCGGCGGGCAGACCAGCTCGCCAAGCTGGTGATCGCGGCATTTGCGGCAGCGCTTTCCGGCATCCTGTTGCTGTGGTTCGGTGCGCTGGTGCGTCTGCCATTTTTCTCGACGGCAGGTCGTGCGGCGGTCGGCGTGTTCGTCGCGGCCCTCGTGTTCGGCGGACTTTGGGCTGCCGTGGGCTACCGCAAACGTTCCTCAACCGGAACTTGACCGACGGATAGAAGTCTTTTTTCTCCGCCAACACAAAGTTTCTCGTTCTGAACGCCATTAGACGATCCGCCGTCACATTAACGACGGCGCAATGAATTGCCGGTATCCAGGTTCCACGATCGAATGACAGGTGGCGGACTCCCACTGCAGGGATCGCTGCTCGGTATAAAATCTGGCCGAAAACAAGGGGGGGGTGTGAGAATATGCTGACTATCAAGCGCTTCATGAAGGACGAATCAGGGGCGACGGCCATCGAGTACGGATTGATCGCGGCATTGGTCTCTGTCGCCATCATCTCGGACGCCACCACGCTCGGCACCAACGTGAGCGGCACGTTCAAGAAGGTTGCCAACAACATCAAGTAAGGCCGCGCCTACTTGCTGATGCCATTTCGACGCGGCGCGATCCTGGTTGCGCCGCGTCGCTTCGTTTCGGGGAAGGTCAGCCCCCGGTGGCGAGCCGCCTCAGCTTCTCGAGCTGCAGGGCCTGTTTTTCCTGGTACGCGATCGTGCCTTTGAACTTCCCGTCGGCACCCATCAGATAGACCGTTGCCGTGTGGTTCATCGTATACCCGGCCTTGGTCGGCACCTTTTCATAGATGGCCCGGTAGGCGCGGGCGACGTCGGCGATCTCGCGCGCGGTGCCCGTCAGTCCGATCAAGCGGCGATCGAAGTTCGAAAGATACGTCTTGAGGTGATCGGAAGTATCTTGCTCCGGATCGACCGTGATCATGACGAGGCGGATGTTATCCGCGAGCGGCCCGAGTTCTTCCATTCGGTTGGTGAGTTCGAGCAGCGTCGTCGGACAGATGTCGGGGCAATTCGTGAACCCGAAGAAGACCACGAAGGGCTTGCCGAGCAGATCCTTGTCGGTGACCCGCTTGCCGTTCTGATCGGTCAGGGCGAAGGGGCCTCCGACCGCGGCCGCCATCGGCATCTGCGCCTGATCGGGCATTTTGAGCTTGTAGCCGAAGACTCCCAGGGTGGCGACGGCCGCCAGGATGGCGACCGCGCCCCATGCGATCCATCGGATAACTCGAAGAATAGTCATCTGGTGCTCAGTGCTTTTTCGCGCCGCCGTGCCCACCCGCGGCCGCCGGCGCGGTCACGTCGAAGTTGACGGCGACGGTGCCGGCCTTCTGAAAGACCAGCGTGCCGGCGGCCGTGCCGCCTTGGCGCGGACGATCGTTGATTTCCATGAACATGACGTGGAGGCCGCCCGGTTTCAGCTCGACGGTTTCACCCGGCTTGATCTCGATCCCGTTCGCCAGTTCGCGCATCCGCATGACGCCGTCGACGACGGCCATCTCGTGCACCTCCAGCCGCTTCGAGAACGCGGCGGTGCCACCGATCAATCGGTCGCTTTCGCTGCCGGTGTTCGTGATCTTCATGAAGCCCCCGGCAACCCTGCTGCCTTGCGGCGGCTCGCGCAGCCATGGCGCGGTAATGACGAGGTTTCCGGCTTTGATGGTCTGCTGGGCCTGAGCGGGGTCGGTGCCGACGAATGGGGCGGCACACAGGACCGCCAGCACGCCGAGCGCGCGGCGACGAGAGGACGATGTCATTTTCTGGATCTCCGGTGCGTGATGTTCGTGAAGCGGGTTCGAACCTTCACGCAGGGGGAGCTCGGGGCTGGGCCAGGCCCGGCACGGGTTCGCCGACGACGAACTGCGGCGGCCAGGAAAGTGTCCGAGTGGGAACGGCCAGGCTCGTTTGCACGGTGGCAACAGCCGGAGGAGCCGCAATCGTCTGGAAGAGTCCACAGTGGTCTTCGCAGGTCGTTTGCGGTCCGCCGGGCGGCAGCCTCTGGGCTCCACCGCCCGGGGCGTCTTCGTGGGACTGGCAGAAGTTCGCCTCCGAGAGGCGGTGTTCCCGGGCTTCGATCCGCGTGCCGAAGCCAGCCCACGCCTGCAGGAAGAGGCAGTAGACCAACAACAGGGAGAGCCTGCGATTTCTGCGAAGCGAGGCCATTGGCCGTTTATAGGGGCGCGAGCGGTCGGCGTCACGCGACCATACGTCCCGCCCGCCCTCTCCCGGGATCGGGGCATCCGGGGAAAGCAGGGCCGGGCGACCCTGCGCGCCCGGCCCCAGGATCACGCCGGGGAAGTTGACAGGGTGGACGCAGGTTAAGGGCGCGGCACTGACCCTGTTCTGAACACGTCATTCAAGCCCAATTCATGTGGGATGGCCGCCCACATCATCTCGGAACATGTTTCGAGCGCTGTCAGCGCAGGCGAAACATGCTCTAAGCATAGCGCGTCCCTGGACCTGCAGCGAAGTGAGGAGGAGATGCTCACACCCGAAGAGATCGAGCGCTACAAGCGTCACATCGTGCTGCGCGATGTCGGGGGACAGGGACAGCAGCGTCTCAAGGCATCCCGGGTGCTGATCGTGGGAGCCGGTGGTCTCGGCTCGCCGCTGGCGCTGTATCTGGCTGCGGCCGGCGTCGGTACGCTCGGCGTCGTCGACGACGACACCGTCTCGCTCAGCAACCTCCAGCGCCAGATCGCCCACGACGGTGCCCATCTCGGCCGACTGAAGGTCGACAGCATCAAGGACGCCGTGGCGCGCATCAATCCGCATGTGAGCGTCGAGCGGCATCCAGAGCGGATCACCGCGAAGAACGCGCTGGGTCTTATCGCCGGATACGATCTCGTTCTCGACGGTTCCGACAATTTCGCGACACGCTATCTCGTGTCCGATGCCTGCTACCTCGCCCGCCGCACCCTCGTCTTCGGCGCGGTCGGCCCGTTCGACGGTTACGTCTCCACCTTCAAGCCGCACATGAAGGATGCAGCCGGACAGCCCTATCCCACCTACCGGTGCATTTTCCCCGAGGCTCCGCCACCCGGGAGCGTGGCGAACTGCGCCGAGGTCGGCGTGCTCGGCGCCGTCGTCGGTGTGATCGGCACGTTGCAGGCGACCGAGGCCCTCAAGGAACTGCTCGGCATCGGCACCACGATGGCCGGGCGCCTTCTGATCTGGGACGCGCTCGACGCCCGCTTTCAGGAAGTGAAGATCGCCTGGGATCCTGACAATCCACTCTCGGGAAAGTCGCCCACCCTGACCGACCTGAGCCACCATGAGCGCTCCAACGAGGACGAGGTTTGCAGAGCATGAGCCGAACCCCGCCGATCAAGGGCCTGCTTTTCGACAAGGACGGCACTCTGCTCGACTACTGGCGCACGTGGATTCCGATCAACCGTGAGCTTGCGCTTGTGGCCGCCGGCGGCGACGAGGCTCTGCGCGACGAGTTGCTCACGATCGGCGGCCACGACCCCGTCACGGATCGTGTCGTGCCGGGGGCGACCTGGGCCGCCGCCGGCCTCTCCGGCATCATCGAAATGCTCAAGGACCATCTCGGCCCGAGAGCACCCGCAGACCTCTACGATCTGGGCGATGAATTGTTCCGCGAGGGCGGTGCGCGCTATGCCGTTCTCCTCGACGGCATTCGTGATGCCGTGGAGCATCTGGCGCAGCGCGGCTTCCGCATGGGCATCGCGACCAACGACACGGCTGCGGGCATCGAAGCCTCTCTGTCACGGCACGACATACTGCACTGGTTCGAGTTCAAGGCCGGCTGCGACAGCGGCTATGGTGCGAAGCCGCATCCGGGGATGGTCACGGCCTTCGCCGCCGCGATCGGCGCCTCGCCTGCCGAAGTCGCCGTGATCGGCGATTCGATCCACGACATCGAAACCGCCCGAAACGCGTCCGCGGGCCTCGCCATCGCAGTCCTGTCCGGCACCAGCGGCCGGGAAGATCTCGCCCCCCATGCCGACGCCGTCATCGACAGTGTCGCCGACGTGGATGGGCTCTTGGCCGTCCTCTCGTCCCGCCGGCGCCAGCCGGGGTAACCCTGCTGGCGTAGGCCTCGCCGGATGGTTGAGGCCAGCTCCCCGGTACGACCTTTGCAACTCCCCGTCGCATCACATTGCCCGGGAGGCCTGCAATGCCGACTGTTTCATTTTATTGCGCCGACGGAACCTCCGGCACCATCGAGGTCGCAGAAACATCCTCCTCGGCGTTCCAGACAGCCGCCATCCAAGCTGCGCTCGACGGGGCCACGCAACACGGCGGCGGCAGCATCGCCCTTTCCGCTGGAACCTGGATCGTGAGCGGGACCGGCAAGTCCGCCGACGGGTGTTTGCGCATGGGGTCGAACACCACGCTCGAAGGCGCGGGCATGGGGCTGACTACACTCAAGCTCGCGGACGGCTCCGGCGGCGTCACCGGTATCGTTCGCACCGACAGCGGCAAGACACTCCCGGACGGGACATACTCCACGACATCGAATGTCACCGTCCGCAATCTGTCGATCGACGGCAACAGCGGCGCCACCAGCGGCGACGTGGATGGCTTCTACTGCGGGCCGAAGCCCGGCACAGCGCAAGCGGACACCGGCATCACGCTCGATCATGTCGAAATCGCGAACTGTTCCCGTTACGGCTTCGATCCGCACGAACAGACGGTCGGCATGACGATCACGGGATGCCGGGCGCACCACAACGGCCTCGATGGTTTCGTGCTCGATTTTTGCTCGAACGTGACCATGACAGACAACGTCGCGTTTGCGAACGGCAGGCACGGTTTCAACGTCGTGACCAGTTCACACGACGTCACCATGATCGGAAACGACTCGTTCGCCAATGCCGGCAGCGGCATCGTTGTGCAGACCGGTGACAACGAGATCCGCGAGTTTACGCACGACATCTCGATCGTCGGCGGCTACGTGACCAGCAACGGGCGCGCAGGCATCGACATCCGGGCGGTCGACGACGTCTCCATCACGGGAGTCTCCGTGACCACCAACGTCATGGATGGGATCGCGCTCCAGGGCGTCAGCGGCGCGGTTCTGGCGGCCAACACGATCGC
The DNA here is from genome assembly GCA_964389095.1 of uncultured Hyphomicrobiaceae bacterium. Lineage (GTDB taxonomy): Bacteria > Pseudomonadota > Alphaproteobacteria > Rhizobiales > Hyphomicrobiaceae > JABFRJ01. The sequence goes on along the minus strand of CAYMEB010000033.1, from coordinate 15,955 downwards.
CGGGAATGGCGGCAGCGCACCAGTGAAGATCTCCGGCTACCTCCAGGACTTCGACGACGCCGATGCGCTCAACGATCGCTGGATCGCCACCACGGGCGTCAGCATCGACGGCGTGACACAGCCCGATCCCGCGCAACCGCCTGGCACGGTTCTGTGGGCATACAAGGTCGGCGCGGGAAGCGACACGATCACCGGCAGTGCGGGCGCTGACACCATCGCCGCCGGAAGCGGCGATGACACGGTCCTGGGTGCTGCGGGCAATGACAAGCTCTACGGCAACGACGGGGCGGATACTCTGGATGGCGGGCTCGGAGACGACAAGCTGTATGGCGGCGCGGGTGCAGATCGTCTCCTGGTCTCCCAGGGGTTCGACATCGCGGACGGCGGTGCCGGATTCGACACCGTCGATTTTTCGAAGCTCGCCAGCGCCGTCACCGTCGATCTCGCCGGCGGCGGGTACGAGGCGACCAGCAATGGCGTCGCCGTCGCCGATCTGATCTCCATCGAGGGTGTGAAAGGGACCTCCTTTGCCGACACCATCCTCGGCACGTCCGCTGCCAACAGCTTCGACGGGGGCGGCGGCGCCGACGTGCTGTTCGGCGCTGGCGGCAATGACACGTTGATCGGAGGCGGCGGCAACGATCAGCTCGAGGGCGGGACGGGCAACGACGTCCTCACCGGCGGCACCGGTTCCGACATTTACAAGTTCGCCGGCGCCTGGGGCCAGGATACGATCACGGACTTCACGCGCAAAGCCGACAAGATCCAATTCGCTGCCGCTTCAGGCGTGACCTCGTTCACGCAGCTGAACATCACTCAAGTCGGCGCGGATGCCAAAATCACATTCGGCGGCGACAGCATCACGCTGACCGGTATTCAGGCGGCGCAGCTCACCGCATCGGACTTCCTGTTCGTTTGAGCGCGCGCCAGCCTTGCCACGCAACCAGCGCCAGAAAGCCTCCGTAAATCGCGAGGTAGACCTTGAAGCGCGGGTATGGCGTCAGCCAGACGTAGTCGATCTCGAGGTAGATCGCGGTGACGGCGAGCGTCACCCACAACAGCGGTGGCCAGCACTTGGCTGCCAGAAGCGGGACGGCGATGGCGAAGTACCAGGGATAATGAGGCGAGATCAGCAGCAGGAACACCGTCGCCAGCACGATGAGAGCGGCGGGCGACGGAGGCTCGCCTGCCCTGCGGCGCAGCGCCATGACTGCGGCGAGCACGAGTAGAACCACTGCAGCGAGCTTGGCGTAGAGGTTGCCCGACATCGACCACAGCCCGAAATGGCGCGGTGCGTAAGCGAGGAAGAAGCCCCAGCCCTCCTGGTTGTAGCCTTCGTCGTTGAGGTGCTTGAACAGCGAGCCCAGAACCGTGTCGATCGGCACGCCCGGAAAGCCGAATCCGTATATCTGCGGCGCCACGTAGGGGATGTAGAGCAGCACCACGGCCGTCCCGGCAGCCGCGATCATCCGCCAGTCGTAGCGCCCCCACAACGCCGCGCCGAAATAGACCGGCCAGTACTTTGTCAGAGCCACGCCGGCCAAGGCGGCTCCGGCCCAACCGCTGCGCTTCATCGATACCGAGAGGATCGCCAGCACCAGCAGCGCCGCCGCCAGCGCATCGATGTGTCCGGCAGAGGTGTACTCCCACATCGGAAGGGGATGCCACGCGTAGATCAGCACGCGCTCACGCGGCAATCCGATGATCGCCAACCACCGAAGCAGCCCGAGGATGACCACCCCTTCGCACAGGGCCATCAGGATCTTGATGCCGTCGATACCGTCGATCAGCCGTGTCCCCAGGAGGAACGCCATCTGCGCCGCTGGCGGATAGATCGTGGGATAGGTCTCTTTGCCATTGATGTTGGGATAGATTGCTTCGTCGCGCAGACTGCGGAGGCGATCGTCCGCCGGCACCGTGAGATAGGGATTGACCGCGGCTGCCTGCAGGCGCCCGTCCCAGACGTAGCGATAACCGTCCGTGGTGAGACCGACCGGCACATGGAAAGCGATCGCGCGCAGGACGACCGCTACCGCCAGGATGAGCCACAGCGCCCGCCGGCACAGTGTCCGTCGCACCACCACCGCCACGGCTGCGCAGAACACGACGCCATGTGCCAGAACCGCGAGCACGTATCCATCGTGGCTCTTTCTCCATTGCGCGGCCACGCCGAACGCCACGCAAACCACGAGTACTGCCGCCACGATCGCGAGGAAGCGCGTCCAATTTTCCGGTGGGAGGGCGTCCAACGGCGCTCGTTCATGTGACACGGCGATGCTTTCGCCGGCGCCGTTCATGACTTGGGCGCCCCGATCACCTGGTTCTGCACTCCTCGGCCGAGCAAAGGCCGCCGGGAGGACAGACCGCCCTTGTTCACGCCGGCCCAGCCGATCTCGCCGGAAAGCCTGCCATATTCGATCTTGGGGCAACGGTTCATGACGACTCGTAGCCCCGCGGCTTCGGCTTCCTGGGCAGCGACGTCGTTGCGCACACCGAGTTGCATCCACACGACCTTGATGCCGAGTTGATCCTTGCGGCGCACGGCTTCCCGCGTCACTTCCAGCGCCGCATCCGCATTGCGGAAGATATCGATCATCTCCACGGGGCTCGATAAATCGGCCATGGAAGCGATGACGGGCTGCCCGAGGATCTGCTGTCCTGCCAGGCCGGGGTTGACGGGAACCACCTTGTAGCCCTTGCCGAGCAGGTATTTCATCGCAAAGTAGCTCGGTCGCGATGTGTTCGCGGACGCCCCCACCATGGCGATGGTGCGCACATCCGAGAGAATTCCGGCGATGTACGTATCGTCGTAACTGTCGTGGTTCATGGTGGCAGTCATAACGTCGAATACACAGCCAGGACAACAGCTCTCAGCTCCCCGTGACTGCATGGTTGGCCTTGTTCGTTATCTCACCCACCCACAAGTGGACGTCGCGCCTGGCGTGCCCGTTCCCCAATGGGGACTGAGCGCGGCCGGCCGCGCTCGTGTCGCGTCCCTTGCGGCCTCGCATGGTCTGCAGGGCACGACGCTGGTGGTGTCCAGTACCGAGCGCAAGGCCGTCGAGACGGCCGCTCCTCTCGCGGCCGGCTTGGGCGTACTCCATGACACGCGGCCGGCGATGCACGAGAACGACCGCTCCGCCACCGGCTTTCTCCCGCCAGAGGAGTTCGAGGCTATGGCCGATCGGTTCTTTGCCCGGCCTCTCGACAGCGTGCGGGGCTGGGAACGCGCCATCGACGCCCAGACGCGGATCGTAACGGAGGCCGACGCCGTACTTGCGGCAGCGCCGATGGGAGACATCCTCATCGTCGGCCACGGCGCAGTGGGCACGCTTCTCTATTGCCACCTCGCAGGGATGCCGATCGACAGACTCCACGACCAGCCTGCCGGCGGCGGCGCATATTTCACGTTCGACCGGGGCTCGCGGAGGCCGCTGCACGGCTGGCGACCGATGGAGGCGTTGATCTCGTCGAGCCCGATTCAGATCTTCTGATTGAAGGCGCCGACCTCGGGGAACTTCGCGAGTTTCGCTTCGATGTCTGCGAACATCGCGTTTCGGCGTGCCTCGCTTACCGGACTCTCGACCACGACCACCAGTTCCGGCTTGTTCGAGGAGGCTCGCACAAGCCCCCAGGTGCCGTCGTCGAGGGTCACGCGGACTCCGTTGACGGTGACGAGATCGCGGATCCTGGAGCCGGCCACCTGATCTCCGGACTTCGCCGCCGCTTCGTACATGGCAACGATTTTCTCGACCACGCCATACTTCTTCAGGTCGTCGCACTTCGGTGACATGGTCGGGGATTGCCAGGTCTTGGGCAGATCCCGCTTCAGGTCGGCCATCGACTTGGTCGGCGCGCGATCGAGCATGTCGCAGATCGCGATCGCGGCGATCAGGCCGTCGTCGTAACCCTTGCCCAGCGGCGGCTGGAAAAAATAATGGCCGCTCTTCTCGAAGCCGACCAGCGCCTTCTGTTCGTGCGTATAGCGCTTCATGTACGAGTGGCCGGTCTTCCAGTAGAGCGCCTTGGCGCCGTTCTTCTGAAGCACGGGATCCGTCATGAACAGGCCCGTCGATTTCACGTCGGCCACGAAGGTTGCGTTTGGGTGCACCGCCGAAAGATCGCGCGCCAGCATGACGCCCACGGTGTCGGCGAAAATCTCGTGCCCCTCGTTGTCGACGACGCCGCAGCGGTCGCCGTCGCCATCGAATCCCAGACCCACGTCGGCCTTGTGCTTCAGCACAGCCTCCGACATGGCGTGCAGCATTTTCATGTCTTCCGGATTGGGATTGTAGCGCGGGAAGGAATGATCGAGTTCGCAATCGAGGGGGACCACCTCGCAACCGAGCCGCTCGAGCACTTTAGGGGCGTATGCGCCGGCCGTGCCGTTGCCGCACGCCGCAATCACCTTCAGCCGGCGCTTGAACTTCGGCCGGTTGACAAGCGCAGCCATGTAACGTTCGGCGAGGTCGGAGACATAGACGTAGCGTCCCCCGACCTTGGCCTCGTAGGCGCCCGTGAGCACGATCTCCTTGAGTTCAATCATCTCGTCGGGACCGAAGGTCATCGGCCGCTGCAGACCCATCTTGATGCCGGTCCAGCCATTGTCGTTGTGGCTCGCGGTGACCATCGCGACGCCCTGAACATCCAGTTCGAACTGTGCGAAATAGGCCATCGGCGACAATGCCAGGCCGATGTCGTGGACCTCGCAACCGCCGGCCAGAAGGCCCGTCATCAGTGCCTGTTTCACACTGCCCGAATACCAGCGGAAATCGTGCCCGACGACGATGCGCTTGGGCACGCCCCGCCGGGCGAACAGCGTTGCGATGCCGAGGCCGATCGCGTTGAGCCCCATCAGGTTGATTTCCTGCGGGAACAACCAGCGCGCGTCATACTCGCGAAACCCGGTCGGTTTCACGAGCGGCAGCCGTTCGAAATCGGCGGTGTTGGGCACGAGGTCGGCGCGCGGCTTGGGCAGCATGGGTTTACCCGAATCGGAGTGGCAGACGGACGGCCCATATACGGCGCGGAAAGCCTGTCGCGCGAGCGGATTTTCTGTTGCGACAATCACACTGCCGCCACGATGCTGCTCAGAGCGTGCGTGATGGCGTACCGCACGTTCGCGAACGGCCGGACAGGGAGTTGCCGGCTGGGCAGATCACCCTCGCTGCGAGGGCCGCGACGCGTTCCGCGCCGTGGTGCGTTGCGCTCGCTCGGCTTGAACACCGCGCACCTTCCGAACCGCAGACTCGGACAAAAACCCTTGGCTGCCTCGAGATCTTTCCGCGTGGCGGTCGGGCGATACGAGGAGGCCATGCTCGATCTGCGTGGCCCCGGTCGGGGATGGCTCCACTTGCCGTTTGCGCAACCGGTCTGCACCCGCGCCTCAAGTGTAGGCCCGGTGGCAGCGGATTGCCCGCTCAACTGCGACCGCCCAAGACACCCTGATCTGCGGCCTTTGCGCAATCGGAATGCGTTCAAGCCTTTGCAGACGTGGACTTGCGGACCCGCGATGCGCGCCGGCGCGGCTCCCGGATCGCTGCCGCGGCAACCGGACCATTGGCGCGCATCCGCTGCCCGTCGCCCCGCACCAGGCCCCGCAGCCCCTCCTCGTCACGCACGAGTGCCCGCAAGTCTCGTCCCTGAGCCAAGTCGCCCCGGCGAACCACGTCGGCGAACACGATGCCGGTCAGGGCCTCGATGTGCTCGACGCTGGTCAGGAAACTCTGGACGCGCCGCAGTTCCGATACCTCATCGAACCGCTCGGCACCCGCATCGAATCGCTCGGCGAACGTATCGAGCGCTTCGGGGAGGCCGTCCGCCAGTTTCTCCAGGACGGAACGTTGCTCGGCCAGCAACGCAATCGCGCGGATCTCATCATTCTGGGGCCACACGACGATCTTCCAGAACTCCATGGGCACCTGCACGCCGCGATACATCGGGTCCGCCTTCGCCCCATTCGCGTCCCTGTCGCGGAAGATCGGACCGGCGAACACGCAGACGCGTTCTCTCATCGTCAGCGCATTGCGCAGCACGTAAGTCTCCACCGCGCGCCAGCGCAGTTTGCCTTTCTCGCCCGGCACATCGTCGCGGCTCCCTTGGTTGAAGAAACCGAACTGCGGAGCGGCGTTGGTGTAGAAAAACGTGTCGCTCTCCGCCGCGACCGCCTCGTCCAGACGTCCCCAGGCGGGGTCACTGCGCATGATGATGTGTCCCTTCTGGAACATCCGGGCGATGCGATCGCGTGACCTGGTATCGGGGTAGCCCGGCACGCGCTGCTTCTCGTAGAATTCCCTGCCCATCTGGCAGTTGTCGTGAACTCGAGGATCGGGACGAAAATCATCCGTCGCTTCCGCGCCCTCACTCGCCTCCACCCGCTCGATCTGGAGATCGCGTGGTGTCGGGTTGGGGTTCACTTCCTTGGTACGGCGATCAACATGTCGCAGCAGACGGCCATCGATGTTGCATGCGGTGAAGAAGGCGAGCCGCCGGTCGGCATTCATGACGATCGAGAAGTGGTGGTACGGCAGCTCGAAAGGATCGTCGTCCCTCTTGGCGTCGAGATTCCGGGCGGGCTCGTGCCGGACATGACGCAAGTCCGGCAGCGGCACGACGTGTCCACGCAGGAAGCCCGGCTCGTACCCGGACCTGTCCGAAAAATCGAGGTCGCGGTTCGGCATGCTTCGTCTCCTGCTCCTGTTGCGAGTCGTCTCGCTGGTGTCGACGGCTTCGATCCGGCCGGCGCCGGCGCCGACCGGCAATCCACGGCTGCGCGACCATCTTTCGAGCATCGCGGCGAGGCGGTCGGCGCCAGCGGCGCCGGAGCGGCGCTTCTCGTCGAGGTCCGCGACGATGCTGCTGATCCGGACGCCTTCGTTCAGTTCCGCCGAACGGTCCGACATCAGGCTGCGCACCGCCAACGGCCCTGGCCCGCCCCAGTGGTGCAGGGCAATGACCTGCCATTCGTTGTTGAAAACCGGCGAGCCTGAGGACCCGTCCTGGGTATCGGCAATGTAGTGCAGAACCGCATCCTGCCGGGCCACCAGGCGGTTTTCCCGGAGCACCACTTCTTTCCGCCGTCCTTTGGGATGCTGCACGATGTTGGCGACCTCGCCCAACATGTGCTTGTCGTTCGAGGGCGACAGCGGCATGTAGCCGAACGCGCTCAGGTCCCGCGATCCCGAGATGCGCCGTCCGAGCGCGAACACCGCGAAGTCGAGCCGTTCCTGCGGATCGCTGACGAAGAACCGAGCATCGATCTCGAACTCGGTCGTTGATCGTTCGGCGCCGGCATCGTCGACTTCGTAGTCGAATTGCACAAGGAACTTCTGTGCTGCCTGCGCCGAGGCGACGACGTGCTGATTGGTCAGGAAGATCCCCGGTGCCACCAGGAAGCCGGATCCCTGAGGAGCCCCATTCCGGAAGATGACGCGGCCTACCGTGTCCGCTGCCGTGCGCCCGCGCGTCAGGAAAGAGACCCCGACGAAATCGTATGTCGGGCCGATGATCGATTCCGGTCCGACCACGGCAGGTCTTTGCGACCCGCTTTCGCTTCCGGCGGGCGTCTCGATCGCTTCCGCAATGGTACGAACCTCTTGCGCCAATCTGGCAGGATCGAGTTCGGGACTGTCTGCCACCTCCGCGAGCTTGGCCCGCATGCGCGCCACCGAACGCTCGTACTCGGGCTCGGCGCCGAGCGGGTTCCCGTGACCGATCTGCCGCAGGCTGTGAGCGATCTGGCTCCGGGCGGCGCCGATGCGCCTCTCCACCATCTCATCGAAAGTGCGCTTGGAAAAATCGTCCATGAAAGCCACCGAAGAAATACTTCCGGTAGCAACATGCTATCGAGGCTCGACTGGGTTGCGCAACGTCCGTGGTTCGCAACCGCAACCAAGCCGTAGCAGGAGCGGTCGCAACTGGCTGTTTTCGGGTCGGATGTTCGGCGACCGGAAGCCAATCCTCACTCGTAGCGCTCCGGCATGTACTGGTCCTTGGCGAGGTCGGAGAAGCGGGTGACGTTGCCGTCGAAGGCGAGTTGGACGCTGCCGACGGGACCATGGCGCTGTTTGCCGATGATGACTTCGGCTTTGCCGGCGACCAATGCCATCTTCGACATCCAGTCGGCGAACTCCGGTGTCCCCTCGCTCGGCTTGGTGCGTTCCACGTAGTACTCTTCGCGGAACACGAACATCACGACGTCGGCGTCCTGCTCGATCGAGCCCGACTCGCGAAGGTCGGAGAGCTGTGGACGCTTGTCCTCGCGCTGCTCGACCTGACGGGAAAGCTGCGAAAGTGCCACGATCGGCACGGCCAGTTCTTTCGCCAGCGCCTTGAGGCCCGTCGTGATCTCCGTGATCTCCTGAACACGGCCGGCTTGGGCGGATTTTGCCGAGCCGGTCAGTAGCTGGAGATAGTCGACGATCAGCAGACCGAGCCCCTTCTGCCGCTTGAGCTTGCGGGCGCGCGCGGCCAGCTGTGCGATGGAGATGCCGCCGGTCTGGTCGATGTAGAGCGGGATCTGAGCCATATCCTGGGAGACCTGGACCAGTTTCTTGAACTCGCTCTCGTCGATGAGACCGCGCCGGATTTTCTCCGACGGCACTTCCGCCTGTTCCGACAGGATACGTGTGGCCAGCTGTTCGGCCGACATTTCGAGCGAGAAGAACGCGACGACGGCACCCTCGTGCGCCGGATCGGTCGGATCGAGATCGGGGTTGGCCTGGAGCGACTTGTACCGCGCTTTCGCGACGTTGAAGGCGATGTTGGTGACGAGCGAGGTCTTGCCCATCGATGGGCGACCGGCGAGGATGATCAGGTCCGACGATTGCAGGCCACCCATGCGTGAATCGAGATCGCGCAGCCCAGACGAGATGCCGGAAAGCCCGCCCTCTCGCTGGTAGGCGTTGTTCGCCATTTCGACGGCGTTCTTGAGGGCTTCGTTGAAGCCCATGAACCCCTGGCCGAACTTGCCGGTCTCGGCCAGCGCGAACAGCTTCGTCTCGACATCGGAAATCTGCTCGGTCGGGGGAAAATCGACCGGTGTATCGTACGCTTGGATCACCATGTCCTCACCGATGGTGATGAGCTGGCGGCGAAGGGACAGATCGTAGATCGTCTGGGCGTAATCCTTCGCGTTGATGATCGTCGTCGCATTGGCTGCCAGGCGGCCGAGATACATCGGCACCGTGAGCCCGGCATCGATCGGCTCGTGATTGTCGAAATAGGTTTTCAGTGTGATCGCGGTCGCGTGCTTGCCTGCGGCGATCAGCTTGCCGGCCACTTCGTAGATCTGTGCGTGCAGCGGGTCGAAGAAGTGCTCCGGCCGCAGGAAGGCCGAGACGCGATCGTGAGCCTCGTTGTTGACGAGGATCGCGCCCAGAACGGCCTGCTCCGCTTCGATGTTGTGGGGGGCCGAGCGGAACGGCAATTGCGCGAGCCCGGCGATCGCACCGGCGCTCTCGGACTGGACGGCAGGAAGGCGGTTTGCGGTCTGTGTCATGGCCTCCGTGTTAAGCGATTCCGGCCGGCGCAAGTGGTATCGACACGCCTTTCCCCACCTGCCATCCCCGATATTCACACCCGCGTCGCCCAGCGCGCATTCAGTGCCTTGCGTGCTGCGAATCGGCCCCTCGTTCGCCCGCATGCCGGGACGCCGCGAGGCCGGGCGGCTCCTGCGCCAGCATCAATTCGCGCTCCTGCGTCAGCATGTAGTCCCGCCGTAGCGGCAGCGTTTCCACCTTCTTGGCGAGCTGGACCTGGAAGACGACGAGCTTCTGGTATCGGAAGGCCGTCTCCGAGGCCGCCAGGTAGTATTCCCACATCCGGCAGAACGCCTCTCCTTTGAGCGCGACAGCCCTCTGCCTGTCGGCCAGGAAGCGCTTGCGCCACGCGCGTAGTGTCCAGGCGTAGTGCAGACGCAGCACCTCGACGCCCGTGACGATCAATCCGGACTTCTCGACCGCCGCGGTCATCTCCGAAAGCGCCGGGATGTAGCCCCCGGGGAAGATGTAGCGTGAGATGAACGGATTTGTGACGGCAGGCGGTTCGGAGCGGCCGATCGTGTGCACGAGGGCGATCCCGTCGTCGTCGAGAAGCTCCGCGATCCGGCGGAAGTAGGTGGTGAAGTGCGGTGCGCCCACATGCTCGAACATGCCGACCGACACGATCCGGTCGAACCGAGCCTTCAGCGCCCGGTAGTCCGTGAGATCGAACCTGACCCGTGAGCCGGCGGCCTCCCGCGCGGCCCGCGATCTGGCGTGGGTGATCTGCTCCTTCGAGAGCGTGATCCCGGTGACGTCCGCATCGAACGTCCGCGCCAGGTAGAGCGCGAGGCTCCCCCAGCCCGAGCCTATGTCGAGCACGCGATGCCCCGGCGAGATCGCGAGTTTTGCAGCGATGTGCGCCATCTTGTCGATCTGCGCCTGCTCGATCGATTCTGGATCGAAGTCGTCGACGACGTCGTCGAAGTACGCGCACGAATACTGACGTTCCGCATCGAGGAAGAGGTCGTACAGTTCCGGCGGCAGGTCGTAATGGTGCGCGACATTGCGGCGCGATCTGGCGGCGGGATTGAATTGCGCGACTTTGCGGACGAGATAGCGCAGCCAATCCAGGCGCATCGTCCATGCAGGGAACCCGCGCTCCTCCGCGTTGGACAGCACGAGCGCCAGAAGATCATAGATGTCGCCGTGCCGGACGAGCACGCGGCCATCCATGTAGCCCTCCCCGAGGGCGAGCTGCGGATCCAGTGCGAGCCGTTTCTCGATCCGCCGATCCCTGAGCACGACGGTGATCGGTTGGCCACTGCGATCGCCGTACCGACGGCTTACACCGTCCGCAAACACGACCGTCAGGTCGCCGTGGACCACGAGATGACGCAAGAGGTGGTCGAGAGCTGAAAACATCCGCAAACTCCGCCGATCGTTCTGCTCTCCCCCGAAGTCTTCGTTGCCTTTCCCCGATGCTCCTCGACCTCATCTAGCCACAGCGAAACCGCGAAAAGCAAGACGCCGGGGGCGACCGCCCCCGGCGTCTTGCCACGACGGATCTTTCGCTCAGTCGCGCTCGCGACCTTCCTCGAACAGAGCATCCGCATTGAACGTTTCGAGCTCGGGGCCTTCCTGCTTGACCACGGTCAGATCCTCGCCGCGGGCCTGGCGGAAGGCTTCCTCGTCCGTGCGCGCGACGTTGAGGACGACCTTCACGGCGACCTCGGGATGGAGCTGGATGCCGGCGGAATGCATGCCCAGCGACTTGATCGGGGTTGTCAGGTTGACCATGCGCCTGTCGACGCTGAACCCGCCGGCCGTCACGACTTCCGCAACGTCGCGACCAGAGACCGAGCCGTAGAGCTGGCCGGTGTCGCCGGCGGTGCGGATGACGACGAAGGTCTTGCCCTCGAGCTTGGAAGCGACGGACTCGGCTTCCTTCTTCAGCTTGAGGTTCCGGGCTTCGAGCTGCGCGCGATTGCCCTCGAAGACCTTGCGGTTCTCCTCGGTAGCGCGGAGCGCCTTCTTCTGAGGGAGGAGGTAGTTGCGGGCGTAGCCGTCCTTGACGTTGACGACGTCACCCATCTGGCCGAGGCGGCCGATACGTTCGAGGAGGATGACTTGCATGTGGACTTCTCCGTTGGGTTTGGATCGTGGGAAGGAGTTCGTGATCAGACTGACGAAGGCGGCGGCGCCGGCGTGAAGCGCTCACGTATCCGCAAGACCGGTTCGCCGAGCCCTACGAGCGCGAGCGCGATCAGGACGTAGGGGGCGAGCGGGGTGAAGATCAGCGCGTAGGTCAGCCACACCGGCCAGGGCACGCGGCCCTTCGAGATGCAGTGGACGACAGAAAGGCCGAGCAGCGCGTAGCCGACCAGGAGCGCTCCCGACATCGCCGTGCCGATGATGCGTGGAGTTCCAGACGCGGCACTCGCCAGGATCGTGGCGCCGAAGAGGAATGCCATGCCACTCGGGAACGCCAGCCGGTGAAGATCGGGCCACGGACGGCTCAGGCGTCCCGATGCACGCGCGACGCGTCCGCCGAGATAGGAATTCAAGGCCCAGATCAGAAGGAAATACGCCGCGATCGAGGCCGGCACCACTTCGACAAGGATCGTGGCCCAGGCCTGAACCTGCTCGTTCGACAGCGCTTGGCCCATGCGCTGGGAAAACTGGGTCACGAACCGCGCGAAGTCCGGCCGTAGTATCGCGTACGTACCCCCGAACATCGGTGCGATCAGAAGCGGAAAAAGGCCGGCATAGAGCGTGAGCGCCGCGAGGATGTATCCGGCAGGGAACCAGTCGACCGTGCCGTCGGCGCGGTCACGGCCGAGATCCGTCAGGTACGCCAACATGGCCGCGGGCGCTCCCAGTGCGAGGAAGCAGCCGGTAGCGAACGAAGGCCCTGCGACGAAGCCCAGAACCAGCGCGCCGGTCACGCCGGCGACAACCGCCGTGACCCAGTTCCACGCCAGGCCTGCAATCGCGATGGGGAGCGGCGTCAACAGCAGCAGCGCAAAGGTCAGCAGGTCCAGCCCGCGCGTTCCCGAGTAGAACAGGAAGGCGGAAGCCAGACCACAGCCGATGCCAACGAAGAGCGATGAAATCATCTCAGCTGTCCCGCACGGTGGCGGTTAGAGCTCGCCGGGCGAGCCCAACCTCGTGACGTCGCGGGCCTCGCGGCCCGCCACCGTCACTTGATCATGTACGGCAGCAGGCCCAGGAAACGCGCGCGCTTGATGGCCGAGGCCAGTTCGCGCTGCTTCTTGGCCGACACAGCCGTGATGCGGCTTGGAACGATCTTGCCGCGCTCGGAGATGTACCGCGAGAGCAGCCGCGCGTCCTTGTGATCGATCTTCGGAGCTTGCGCGCCGGAGAACGGGCAGGTCTTGCGACGACGATGGAACGGACGGCGCGACGGGAGCTGTTGGATCTCGGACATGGGTGATTACTCCTGAGAACCGGCATCGCCGTCATTGCGCGGACGCGCACGGAACGTTCCGCGATCCTCCCGCGGCGGACGGTCGCCACGCGGGCGGTCCCCACCACGGCCGCCACGGCCGAAACCGCCGCGGCCACCGCGATCGCCGAACCGGCCTTCGCGCTCGCCGCGCTCGTCGCGATCGACCTTGCGCATCTGGATCGACGGCTCGGTTTCGTGAGCCTCGACGCGGATGGTCATGCTGCGCAGGATGTCGGTCGCGATCGACTGGCGACGCTCCATCTCGGCGACCGCAGCCGGCGGCGCGTCGATGTTCATCAGCGCGAAATGCGCCTTGCGGTTCTTTTTGATCTTGTAGGCGAGGTTCTTCAGGCCCCAGTACTCGATCTTGCCGACGGTGCCACCACCCTCGGTGATGCACTCGGAGTACTCTTTGAGGAGCGCTTCGACCTGGGACTGCGTGATTTCCTGGCGCGCCAGGAATACATGCTCGTAGAGAGCCATGCGGGCCTTCTCCTTGCGGTTGAGCCGCCACGGGCGGCTTCGACTTGCTCCGGCGCGTAGCCTCTTGGGACCCTCGGAAAGGCCCGGCGAAGACATCCTGAGAGCGAAGACACGGGGACCCGGGAGATGAACTCCCTACCTCGGCCCCTCGCCGCCCGTTTTCGGGTTGCAGAGACGAGCAAAGGCGTCCCGTTCAGCCTCCAGCCGGAACAGGTGGGCGTCTTATAACTCGAATTCGCAAACGTGCAAGGGTTTCTCCCGGGTTGCAGGTCCCCTTCCGCCGGCCGGCCGTCGGTCGTGATGTCAGGCTACCCGCAGAGGTACATGCCTCGTCCGGGATGCCACAACCCGTTCTGTTGACGTTCCAGGAGCGGCACTGGCAATGTCGTCGCCGCAGGTTCTTTGGTTCGTGGCATTGCGTGGCGAAGGGGCGGATGTCGGAGCACCAGTCAGTGCCCGAGGAGGAAAGTCTCGGCCGCATGGTCGTGGTGCGGGCGATCGGCGTCGACGATTTCTCCGACGTCCGTTACCTCCATGCGACGAGCTTCAAGACACTGGCCGCCTCCAGCCTCTCCGAGCAGGAGGTGGAGTCCTTCGTCACCAGTGTCTACAGCCCCGGCTACGTCGACGAGCTTCAGGACACCAACCTCCTCGGGGCATTTTCCGACGGCCATCTCGTCGGCACGGCGGCCTGGTCGGCGGGAGACGACAGCGGCGAGACTGCGCGCCTCAGCTCGGTCTTCGTCAATCCGATGTTCAGCGGTCACGGGATCGGGCGAAGGCTGGTGCGAGAGGCCGAACGGCGCGCGGCGGAAGCTGGCTACGCCAGGATTGCGGTACAGGCGACCGCCAATGCCACCGGCTTCTTTCGCGAACTGGGATACGTCATCGCCTCCTATGGGGTCGGCGCCAGCACGCGGGATGCCGGCGTGATCCCGGTCACCTTCATGCGCCGGACGCTCTCCGATCGCGCACCCTAGTCAAGCCGGTCGGCCTGCAAGCCGCAGCGCCGCCTTGGCGCGGCCGATCAGAGGCAGCAGGCCCTTCATCTCGGGCCCGACCTCGCGCGCGGTCAGCGCCAGTCGCAGGGGATGGAACAGCGCGCGCCCCTTTGCCCCCGTCGCCGCCTTGATGGCGTCGGTCCACTGCTTCCAGGTCGCGTCCGTCCAAGGTTCGGGCGGCAGCAGGCCCGCAGCCGCCTCGCAGAATGCGCCGTCCTCGATGACCGGGTCGATCGGCCCTCGGATCACGTCGTGCCACGCCTTGGCGTCAGCCAGGATTTCGAGGTTGGAACTCACGGTGCGCCAGAAACTTTCCCCACCGTCAGCGCCGAGGGCGGCCAGGCGTTCGCGCACTTCGGTATAGGACAGCAGGTGCAGCACCTTCCCGTTCAATGCCCGTAGTTCGTCGGGATCGAAGCGTGACGGCGAGCGCGAGAGCTTGGCGAAGTCGAAGCCCGCGGCAAGCGCCGCCAGCGAGGTGTGCGGCGCGATCGCGTCCGAGGTGCCCAGAAGCGCCGCATGCGACAGCACGGCCATCGGTTCGAGCCCTGCCTCGCGGAGGCCGGCCACGGAGAGTGAGTCGAGCCGCTTGGAAAGCGCCTCGCCGTCCTTGCCGATCAGCAGGCTGAAGTGGGCGAAGGCCGGAAGTTTCCCGCCGAGCGCCTCGAACAGGCGGATCTGCACCGCGGTATTCGTCACGTGATCCTCGCCGCGGATCACATGGCTGATCGCTGTGTCGATGTCGTCGACTACGCTGGTGAACGTGTACAGCGGTGTGCCGTCGGCCCTGACCAGAACCGGGTCCGACAGCGAGGTCACATCGACGCTCTGGCGGCCACGAACGAGGTCGTCCCACACCACCGCATCGGCGATACCAGCCCCGTCGCCGACGTCGCCGCCGCCGTCGAGCCGCAGACGCCAATAGGGCCGCCGGCCTTCGGCCTCGAGCGCGGCGCGTTCCGCCGAGGTGAGCTTCAGCGCCGCGCGGTCGTAGACCGGCGGCAACCCACGCGCCATCTGCCGCTTGCGCCGGCGATCGAGTTCGGCCCCCGTCTCGTAACAGGGATAGAGCAGGCCCGAGCGGCGGAGCCTCTCGGCGACCTCCCCATACCGTGCGAGACGGTCGGATTGCCGGAAAGTGCTGTCCCAGGCGAGGCCGAGCCAGGTCAGGTCGGTCTCGATGCCCTTGGCGAACGCCTCGGTCGAGCGCTCTCGATCGGTATCGTCGAGCCTGAGGATGACGTGGCCGCCCGACCTGCGCGCGAACAGCCAGTTGATCACCGCCGTACGGATGTTGCCGACATGCAGCCGGCCGGTCGGGCTTGGGGCGAAACGGACGATCGCGGTCATGCGCGGCCCCTCCAGAGTTGTCGTGCTGCTCCGCAGTCCGCCGGGTCCCGGCCGCGCCAACTCAGGCGCTGCGCAAGATCCTGCGGCCCGCATAGACGGCCATGTCGCCGAGCTCTTCCTCGATGCGGATGAGCTGATTGTACTTCGCGAGCCGGTCGGAGCGCGACAGC
>CAYMEB010000032.1:0-30068 GCA_964389095.1 uncultured Hyphomicrobiaceae bacterium | reverse complement strand
GGGCCTGATCATGTTCTCCTTGGCCGGCATCCCGCCGCTCGCCGGCTTCTTCGGCAAGTTCGAAGTGTTCCTAGCCTCCGTCAACGCGAAGCTGTGGCCGCTGGCCGTCATCGGCGTGTTGGCCAGTGTGGTGGGCGCTTACTACTACCTCCGCATCGTCAAGGTGATGTTCTTCGACGAAGCGAAGGCCGCGTTCGTCGCGATGCCTGCGCGCGTCGCGTTCGTCGTTGCCCTGTCGACTCTGTTCGTCGTGGGCTATGTGCTTCGCCCGGGCCTTCTGGTCGACAGCGCGTCGGCTGCGGCCCGCTCGCTGTTCCCGTGACCGGGGGCATCGTCCCGCCTGTCCACTGGCTCGAGAGCATCGGCTCGACCAACGCAGAAGCATTGCGTCTGATCCGCGCCGGAGATCTGGGGCCGGCGTGGATCGTCGCCGAGCGTCAGACCTCGGGTCGCGGCCGTTCCGGCCGCAAGTGGGCGTCCGAGCCCGGCAATATCTACGCCAGCTTGCGAATGCCCGTGTCGGCTCCCCCGGCGGCGCTGCCCCAGCTGTCGTTGTTAGCTGGGATCGCCGTGTTCGAGGCCGTTGTCGCCGCGATGGGAGCCAAGCCGCCGGGCCTCCGGCTCAAATGGCCCAACGACGTCCTGATCGGTCGCGCGAAGCTGGCTGGCATCCTGGTCGAGGCCACGACTGTGGCTACGGAGAGCGTGGCGGTCTTGGGGATCGGCATCAATCTCGCCTGGGCTCCGGACGATCTCGGACGTGAGGTCACCTGTCTGGCCCGCCACGGCGGCGCGCCGAGCCCGCGACTGATGCATGCGTGCCTCGCCTCCGCGCTGACGCGATGGCTGGCGACCTGGGCGGACGGCGCCGGCTTTGCGGCTGTCAGGTCGGCCTGGAGCGGCGCCAGCGGCACCCTCGGCGAGCCGATCTCGGTCAACACTGGTAACGGTCTTCTCACAGGGTGCTATCGCGGGCTGGCCGAAAGCGGTGCGTTGCAGCTAGAGGTGGGTGGAGGCCGCATCGAGACCATCGATTTCGGCGACGTCACGATCCTGCCCCGCGGTTCAGAGGCGAGCTGATGAAAAATCCCAGGAAGAGCGCAGCCAAGGGACAAGGAGGCGACACCTCCGAACTGGTTTTCTGCGCCTTGGGTGGCATCGGCGAGATCGGCATAAACTGCTATCTCTACGGCACCGGTCCCGCCTCCTCCCGCGAGTGGCTGATGGTCGATCTCGGCATCACTTTCCCCGAGGGCGACTTCGAGCCGGGCGTCGATGTCATTCTGCCCGATACGCGCTTCATCGAGGACGAGCAGGTCAAGCTGGCAGGCATCGTCCTGACCCACGCGCACGAAGACCACATCGGCGCGGTGATCGAGCTGTGGCCTCGCCTCAAGGCGCCGGTCTATGCAACCCCGTTCGCCGCCGCGCTGCTCAAGGCGAAGCTCGCCGAGTTCCCCTCGCGCACAAAGCTGCCGATCAGGATCATCCAGCCGGGAGCGCAGTTCGAGATCGGGGCCTTCTCGCTTGAGTTCATCGATGTCGCCCACTCCATTCCCGAGCCGCAGGCGCTCCTGATCCGCACCGCCGATGGCAAGGTCCTTCACACCGGCGACTGGAAGATCGATCCGACGCCGTTCAACGGCTCGAAGATCGACGAGGCGCGGCTGTCTGCGCTGGGCGACGGTTCTGTGGACGCGATCGTGTGTGATTCGACCAATGCGATGAGGCCCGGCCAGTCGCCCTCCGAGAGCGAGGTCGCCGCCACGATCAAGGAAGTCGTTCTTTCGGCCCCGCGCGCGGTGGCCGTCACGGTGTTTTCCTCGAACGTGGCCCGGATCCTCGCGGTCGCCCAGGCCGCGCAGGCGGCGGGCCGCTCGCTCGTAATCGCCGGCAGGGCGCTACATCGCATGATCGAGGTCGCGATCGAGACCGGCCATTTGCCGGCGAGCCTGCGCTATCACGACCAGGAGCACTATTCCAATCTGGCGCCGGAGAAGGCCGTGGTGCTCTGCACGGGCAGCCAAGGCGAGCCCCGCGCGGCGCTCGCCCGCATCGCGGACGCGCAGCATCCCCATGTCCGCCTCGCTCCCGGCGATCTCGTGATTTTCTCCTCGCGAACCATCCCGGGCAACGATAAGGCGGTGGGCCGCATTCAGAACAAGCTGGTCGACATCGGGTGCAGGCTCCTGACGGATGCAGACGCGCTGGTGCACGTGACCGGCCATCCCAGGCAGGCGGAATTGAGCGCGATGTACGACTGGGTGAAGCCGCGTTGCGCCTTGCCCGTGCACGGGGAAGCGCGGCACCTGGCGGCGCATGCGGAACTCGCGCGCCGAGCCGGTGTGCCCAAGGTGATGGTCGTGCGCAACGGCGACATCGTGAAGCTGTGCCCCGGCGAGGCTGCCGTGATCGACGAAGCGCCGGTGGGGCGTCTGTTCCGCGATGGAAATCTGCTGGTCGGCTCCGAGGAGGCGCCGGTCCGGGAACGGCGCAAGCTGGCGAATGTCGGCATGGTCGTCGTCGTCCTGGTGCTCAATCCGCGCGGACAGTTGGTCGCCGAGCCGGAAGTCCTTCTCGATGGCGTTCCCGAGACGGATGCGGAAGGCACCGACATGCTGGACGTGGCGCTCGACGCGATCGACGGTACACTGCGCTCCATTCCCGAGAAGCGGCGGCGCGATCACGAGATGATCGAGGAGGCGGTGCGCAAGAGCGTCCGCTCCGCGATAGAGCAGGCCTGGGGCAAGCGCCCGATCGTGAAGGTCGTGGTCCCGTCCGTCGAGGCGAGAGGCTGACCGGCGCGACGCCTCGTGGATCGGCCGGGATGCAGGCGTCAGGAGGGTCGGGGCCGCGGCGCGGCATCGCCGGCAGCTGCGAGCGCTTGAGCGATCCGGCTGCGATAGTCCGCCCGCGCGGCCTCGTAGCGTGGGCCAACGAGTGCTTTGACATCCTTGGGCGCGCGGTCGGGATGGCCGCAATCGAACGGGGGAGCCGGGTCGTACTCGATGCCGAGTGCGATCGCCTTGGCGATCTGCGGACCGGCGATCTCAGCAGCGATGGTCAGTCCGAAGTCGATGCCCGAGGTGACGCCGCCGGCGGTGAAGAGGTTGCCGTCGCGAACCACCCGCTCGCGCTGGCAGATCGCGCCGAAGCCCTCGAGCAAGTCGGTGAATGCCCAGTGTGAGGTGGCGCGCCTGCCGGCGAGCAGGCCTGCCGCACCGAGGATGAACGTGCCCGTGCAGACGGACGTCACGTACTTGGCCCCGGCCCCCTGACGGCGGACGAAGTCCACGGTCTCCGGGTCCGACATGGCTTGGCCGACGCCGAAGCCGCCGGGAATGCAGATCATGTCGAGTTGCGGGCACTGGGCGAACGACACGGTCGGAGGAATGCGCAGGACGCTGTCGCTGGTGACGGGTTCCATGGTCTTGGCCACGATGTGCGACTGCGAGCCGGGGAGCCGTCCCAACACCTGCAGAGGACCGGTGAAATCGAGCTGGGTGACATTCGGGAAGACGACGAACCCGATATTGAAAACGGCCATCTCGAACTCCTGCGCAGCTAGGGTTATGCCCCTGCGTTAGCATAGGTGACATGAGTGGCCGAAGACGGCTAATCAGGGGCTGATCCGCTGGAGGATGAACTGTCATGATCGGCCGTCTCAATCACGTTGCAATTGCGGTCTCGAGCCTCGAGAAGGGTACCGCGATCTATCGCGGCACTTTGGGCGCGAAGGTATCGCCTCCTCAGCCGGAGCCGGCGCATGGGGTCACGGTCGTGTTCGTCGAACTGCCGAACACCAAGATCGAACTGCTGGAACCTCTCGGTGCCGGCTCCCCGATCGCGAAGTTTCTCGAGAAGAATCCCGACGGCGGCATCCATCATGTCTGCTACGAGGTGGCCGACATCATCGCTGCGCGCGACCAGCTCAAGGCCGAGGGCGCACGCGTGCTCGGCGACGGTGAGCCCAAGATCGGCGCGCACGGCAAACCCGTGCTTTTCCTGCATCCAAAAGATTTCTGCGGCACGCTGGTCGAACTCGAGCAGGTGTGATGTCGCGGCTTGCTCTCATGGGACGAACCTGCGCCGCCATCGTGGCCGTGATGCCGCTCTTCCTGCTGTGGCGGTTCCCCGGAACGATGGGCTGGGTTCTCGGCTTCGCCGTGTATTTCATAGTCTGGTGGACGATGCTTTTCGCGGTCCTTCCCTGGGGCGTGCGTACGCAAGCCGAGAGCGGCGAGGTGGTGCAGGGCACGCCGGCCAGTGCGCCGGCTACGCTCAAGTTGCGTCGGATCGCGCTGGCGACGACGGTGGTGGCTTCCGCTGTCTTTTCGGTGTTGTGGCTCGCGATGCGCCTTCGTCTGATTCCGCTCGACGTGACGCCGCCCGGCTGAACCGGCCGCCTCGCTGACTTGCCGCACAGGCGAGCAGCTGCGATTGTTCAGGCCTCGATCAGGAGGCAGCCATGGGTTTGTCCAGGCGTTCTTTGCTCACGGCCGGGGCCACGCTGCCGTTCGTCGGCTCCGCTCGCGCTCAGACCGCCCGTGCCCCGGTGAGGATCGTATTCCCCTTCGGCGCGGGCGGTACCGGCGACGCGCTATGCCGGCATCTTGCCGATGCCATCGCCAAGGCCTCGGGCCGTGCGGTGATCGTCGAGAACCGCACGGGCGCCGACGGCCGGATCGGGATCCAGGCCGTGAAGGCGGCGCCCGCGGACGGCGATACCGTGCTGGTCACGACTGGACCGACGATGGCGCTGATGCCGCAGATTCATAAAGCCCCCGGGTATGATCCCGTGGCGGACTTCGCGCCGGTCAGTCACATCGCGCGTTTCGAATTCTGCATCGTGGCGGCCAATGCGACCGGCCTCGCCACTCTTGCCGACCTCGCGGCGTGGGCGAAAGCCAATCCCGACCGCGCGACGTATGCGGTGCCGGGGCTCGGGACCATTCCGCATTTCGCGGGCGTGCGGATCTCCCGCATGATCGGTGTCGAGATGCGGCGTCTCGCCTACCGGGGCGGTGCGCCGGCGATGAACGATCTGGTCGGTGGACAGATCCCGCTCGGCGTCATGACGCTCTCGGACGCCCTGCAGCAGTACCGCGGTGGATTGGTCAGAATGCTGGCCACGCTCGGAGAGGCTCGCTCCCCCTTCGTATCGCAGGTGCCGACGGCGATCGAGCAGGGCTACGCGATATCGGGCGATGCCTGGTACGGGATGTGGGCGCCGGGCGGAACGCCGGCTGCCGCGATTTCCGCGCTCAACGCGGCGGTGGTGTCCGCGGTTTCCGGCCCGCAAGGGCGCGAGCGCCTGATGGACTGGGGGCTGATCGCCACCGGCTCCACGCCCGCGGAATTGGCAGAGATTCGTCGACGGATGGCAGACGACTGGGCGCCGACTATCCGCGAGTCCGGCTTCACGCTGGAACAGTGAGGCATGGCGCGAAGGCGGGCCGGGAGTCCGGCCCGGCGTTCACCGGTTGATGACCTCGCCCGGCGGCAAGCCCGAGTGTCAGCGGGCCAGAGGCACCGTGGCGGCCGCCGTCTTCATGGCAAGCGGTTTGGACGTCGTGAGCATGGTCGCCGCAGCGACGCAGCTCGGGCAGTCACGGGTGAGACGGTTGCCAGCGAACGCGCTCGCTGCGATCGCGACATTGAGGCCGAAAACCGATGCTACGGAGCGGTGGACGAAAACGGCCACCACGCGCTGGATGTCTTTCGTCATTTTGGAACCCTTCTACGCGGAACAAACACCGGGCGCCGCCCATGGAATGCTCATTGGAGGTCGGACGCCGCCAGGGTGCGTTTACGATGCCGCAAAGTTGGTTAAGGGCGAGTTAAGGTTATCGAAGCGTCAATGGCAGCCGGCGCGTGGCGCGCGGCAGGGTCAAGCCAGCAGTGCGGCCGCACGGTGGATTAACTCCGCGGCGCCCGGGGTGAGCCGCAATGTCTCGAGGGAGCCGAGGTCGACGAAACGCGCCTCGGCGGCATCGCTCGCGGCGACCGGATCAGGACCGGCATAGCGGCCGCAGTACACGGCGAGCAGATAGTGGATACGGACCTCGCCGCTCGGCGTACGCAGGATGACGTCGTGGACATCGAGCAGGCGATCGAGCGTGATGGTCAACCCGGTTTCTTCCAGAACTTCCCGCGCAGCCGCCGCGCGCGCGGTCTCGCCGAACTCGATGTGGCCGCCGGGAGGGGCCCAGATGTCGCGGGAGGCGCCTTTGCCGCGGCGCACGAGCAGCACCGAGCGATCGCGCAGCACGATGGCGCTGGCGCCTGCCTTGGGTAGGCTGAAGTCTCGCCTGTCGCCGCCTGCTGAGGTCGTCATCGCGCCGATGCCTTCATGCCGCTCCGGCCGACTATGCCAGCGACCCGAAGGCGTGTCTCGCGCGGGAGCGGCTCTGCCGCACCGGCCTCAGGCCTTCTCGACCTTCAGCACGATGCCGTCGGTTCCTACGACGCGGACCTTGGCGCCGGTCGGCGCATCCGGCCCGCTCGCGACCCAGACCGTATCGCCGACGCGGACCTTGCCGCGCCCGCCGACGATCGCATCCTCGACGGGCACCGTGCGGCCGACATACTGCGCGCCGCGCTCGTTGAGGGCCGGCTCGTCGCTCGTCGCAGTCTGCGGACGTACGAACCGGCGTACCCAGAACACGCTGACGATCGAAATGATCGCGTAGAGCGCGACCTGCCACGGCCACGAGATCGCCGTGGACATGGCGATCACGCCGACCACGACGGCTGCGAGGCCGAACCAGAGAAAGTGGACACCCGGCAAAACGAACTCGAGGCAGAGCAGGATCACCGCCAGGATGAACCAGCTCCAGAAACCGATGGTCTCGATCATTGCAAGGATACCCGACATTCGATTGCTCACAGCCTCTCGTAGGCGCGCCACGCCGCCATTGTCGGCGGCGCGGCGGAGCCCAGATTTCAACCTGCGCTGCTACCCGAGCCGAAGCCCGGCGGAGGGCGGCGCGGCGTGGAACCGCCGGACGAGCCGCCGTTGTCCTTGCGTCCGAAGGCTT
The DNA here is from genome assembly GCA_964389095.1 of uncultured Hyphomicrobiaceae bacterium. Classification (GTDB taxonomy): domain Bacteria; phylum Pseudomonadota; class Alphaproteobacteria; order Rhizobiales; family Hyphomicrobiaceae; genus JABFRJ01. The sequence continues at coordinate 23,028 of CAYMEB010000032.1, read as the reverse complement.
CGCTCGTGATTTCCGCCAGACCGGCGAGCGAGCCGATCACCGAGGACGCGTCCAGTGGCATCATGAGCACCTTCTGGTTCGGCGATTTCGCGATGCCTTCGAGCGCCTTCACGTAGTTGTTGGCGACGAAGTAGTTGATGGCCTGCACGTTACCGCCGGCGATCGCCTTCGAGACCATCTCGGTCGCGCGCGCTTCGGCCTCGGCCGCGCGCTCTCGGGCCTCCGCGTCGCGGAAGGCGGCTTCCTTGCGGCCCTCGGCGGCGAGCATAACGGCTTGCTTCTCGCCTTCCGCCTTGAGGATCGCGGCCTGCCGCATGCCTTCCGATTCCAGGATCTGGGCGCGCTTCTCGCGCTCGGCCTTCATCTGGCGGGCCATCGAGTCGACCAGGTCGCGCGGGGGAGCGATGTCCTTGATCTCGATGCGGGTGACTTTCACGCCCCATGCCTCCGTCGCATTGTCGACGACCTGCAGGAGTTTCGCATTGATCTGGTCGCGGTTCGACAGGAGTTCGTCGAGATCCATCGAGCCCATCACCGTGCGGATGTTGGTCATCGTGAGCGCTACGATGGAGCCCTCGAGATTATCGACCTCGTAGGCACTCTTTGGTGCGTTGAGCACCTGGAAGAAGGTCACGCCGTCGACCCTCACCATCGCGTTGTCGCGGGTGATGATATCCTGGGATGGGATGTCCATGACCTGCTCTTTCATGTTCACCTTGTGCCCGACGCGCTCGATAATCGGGACCAAGATGTGCAGGCCCGGCGCGAGTGCACGGGTGTAGCGGCCGAAGTTCTCGACCGTGTAGTTATAGCCCTGTGGCACGGTCTTCACCGTCGACCACAAGGCGAAGACGGCCAGCATAAGAAGACCGAGGGCAAGGATCTCGCCACCGCCGAACAAGGACATGACAGGCTCCAGGGATGAGCTGCGACAATGCGGATATGGGTATCTCGCCGCGCATTTTCACTCGCCGATGCGAAAATATTGTGAATGTATTGGAAATGTGCGGTTAATAGTTGGTGGCGCAAATATTTATTATGTGTAATTCCGCTTTGCGGCGGAATGTCGACGCGCCGGTTTCAGGCCCGGTGCAACCTGCGGCTGCCGGCCTCGACGACGAGCGCAGTCCGCACCCGGTCCGCCGCATTGCGTTCGCTGACCTTGTCGAGCACCACGTAGTCGGCCCGCCAGCGCTGGGCGGTGACCGTATGGCGGACGTAGCCGCGCTGGCCGTTGAAGAACTTGAGATGCGGATTGGCTGCGGCCGCCTTGGCCGCGATCGGCGGTGAGTCTTGCCCGTCGCCTGCCGAGGAAATCGAAGTCGCGACGAACTCGACGCCGACAGTCTGCGAATTTGAGTCGTCGAAATTCCGTTTGAGCTCACTCGCGCGGTTCTGGTGTACGTCCCCGGCGAGAGAGACGACATTGGCAATGCGGGCATCGGCCAGAGCCGAGAACAGCCGGTCCCGCGCGGCGGTCGCGCCGTCCCATTTGTCCGTGTGCACCTCGCTCACGGCCGGATCTGGGTCGCGATCGAACCGCGCTATGGGCACTTGTTGCGCAAGAACGTTCCATCGGGCCCGCGAAGCCTCGAACCCGGCGGCGAGCCAACGCTCCTGGGCTGCCCCGAGCATGGTGCGGTCGGCCCGGTCTGCGTCCGCGCATCCGGTTTTCCAGCCGTCCCCGCAGGCCTGGGGCGAGCGATACTGGCGCGTGTCGAGCACATCGACCTGCATCAGGCCGCCGACCTGGAATCGGCGATAGGCCAGGATCTCGGGGCCGCGCGGCAGTTGCGCCGCGCGAAGCGGCATATGCTCGTACCAGGCCTGGAACGCCGCCCGGCGCCGTGCGCTCATTTCCTCGCGCGAGGTGCCGCGTTCGGCACTCGCGAACCCTGCCCAGTTGTTCTCCACCTCGTGGTCGTCGAAGCTCGCCATGAATGGCGCCGACGCATGCGCGGCCTGGAGATCGCGATCGAGCTTGTAGATGGCGTAGCGGTTGCGGAAATCCTCGAGCGTGACGCATTTTCCAGGTCGGCCGGGCATGTGGCGGACGATCGGCCTGTCGCTGCTCGTCGCCGGGGAGGTGCCTGCGTATTCGTAGATGTAGTCGCCGTAGTGCAGTACAAAGTCGCTCCGCTCGCCTGCAATCCGCCGCCAGGCCGTGAAGTACCCGTCCTCGTAGCGTTGGCAACCCGCAGAGATGAAGCGGACGGTCGCGACGGAGCCCGGGCCGGGCAGGGTCTTCGCGCGCCCCGTCGGCGAGCGGACGCCGCCGGCCTCGAAGCGATAGTAGTAGTCCCGCCCGGGTTCGAGGCCGCCGACCTCGACATGAACCGCATGGGCGAGGGCCGCGCGCGCGGTGGCCGTGCCGCTCTGCACGATGCGCGTCATCGCCTCACTGTCACCGACCTCCCAGCGAACACCCACGTCAGGGCGGCCCAAGCCGCCGCCGGGCTCCAACGGCGACGGGGCGATGCGGGTCCAGATCACGAACCCGTCGTGTGCCGGGTCGCCCGAGGCGAGGCCGAGCGAAAAGGCATCGGATTTGAACACGTCCCGCGCTTGGACCATCGCGGGCAGCGGCAATCCAGCCGCCAGCGCGCCGGTGCCAAGCAACAGCCCTCGCCGGTCGAGTAAGGCCCGAGTGCCACGGCAGTCACGTCGGGTCGCCATGTCTGGCTCCGGCTGTCTGGTAATGACAATCGGCCGGCAGGCGCCGCCGGGTTCAGCCTTGGCGGCGCTTGCGCGCCCGCTCGTAGAGCCCCATCACTTCGGGCAGATGCTTCTTGATCGTCGTAATTCGGGTGGCGCCGGAGGGATGCGTCGACAGCCACTGTGGAGGCGCGCCCTGCTGCGCCCGCCCCATCTTCTCCCACAGCGAGATGCCGGCGCGCGGATCGTACCCGGCGCGCGCGGCCAGTTCCATCCCGATCAGGTCGGCTTCCAATTCGTCGTTACGGGAGAACTTCAGCGCTGCCAGGGAGCTGCCAGCCGCGCCGACGACTTCACCGAGTTGGCCGAAAATGAGCCCCGCGACCACACGGGCTCCGCCGACCGCGGCATTCTTACCCGCCCGTTCACGCGCGTGCTCCCACAGCGCATGGCCGATCTCGTGCCCCATCACCACGGCGACCTCGTCGTCGGTCAGCTGGAGCTTCTCCAGGATGCCGGTGAAAAAGGCGATCTTGCCACCGGGCATGCAGAACGCGTTGATCTGCTGTGACTTGATGAGATTGACCTCCCACCTCCAGTCTTTCGCGCGCTCGTTGAATTTCTGGGCGCCCGGCAGCAGCTCCTGCGCGATCTTGCGCAGGCGTAGCAGTTGGGGATCGTTCTCTGGCGCCCGGACGCTCCGCTGCACCGCCTGGCGCATCATCTGGTCGTATTGCAGGCCGGCCTGCGACTCGAGCTTTTCCGCGCTGAACAGATGGCGATACACGGATTTTCTGGGAACCTTCACGCCATCTCCATCCTGCGCCGACGCGGAGGGAATGGCGGGGTTGGCCAGCGCCATCACGAAGGCGAGGGCAGCTGCCGTCAAGGTACGTGCAAGCATTGGCGGCTCCGGGGGACGTTCCAATGGCTGCCGTCTACCACATTCCCGCAACCTCGACACGTCCCAGTGATTCAGTAACGGCCTCAATCGTGGTAAGAAATCGACATTACCACCGGCGCGATCCAGGAGATCGGCTGGGCAGGGTGTCCATTGTCGCTGCCGCTAATCGCGTGCAGGGTCAGATCGCCGCCGCGGCTGCGCACCACGCGGCGCAGGATGATGCGGTTGTCCTCCAGCGCCACGATGCAATCGGGCCCGCTGACGCGCGCCTCGGCCGAGCCGTCGAGCCGTTCCGCGAGCAGGATGGTGCCCACCGGATAGTGGCCCACGGTGCTGATCATACGGACCGCGATGCACTCGCCCTGCGGCAGCTTGAGTGGCAGCGTCCGATCGGCCTTGCCTGGCGCTGTCCGCACGCTGCCGTCCGCCACCACGTCGCCCAGGTGCTGGAGGGTCGCAACGCGATCGCCCGCCATCAGGTCCCCTGGCGTCAAGCCGAGCGCCTCGCCGATCCGCTGGAGCCACTCGACTGAGACCGACATGTTGTCGGTCTCCAGGCGCTGGATCGTCTGGGCCGTCTTGCCGACGCGCTCGGCCAGTTCCTGCAGCGTCAAGCCGCGCCGCTTCCTGATGTCTCTGATGCGTGAGCTGGTCATCGGGTGGTCGCCTTCGTAGCCGGTATCGTCCGGAAGGCGACGATCCCGAGGCGCGTTCACGAAAATCACCGATTGTCCGGACGCGCCTCGTCGCTTCCTATATGATTGGATTGCGCTGCCTGTCCATGAAGCTTCCGTGCACAGAACTTCCAACGAAGCGATGGACATTCGCCATGTCGACGACGTCACCACGTCTTGTTCCGCCCGAGCATTCCGAACGTCGCGCCGCGTGTCGCAGTGCAGCAATAAGGCACGTCATTCTCGGATAAGTCAGCGAAATCCTGGAACTGCCCTGCGAGCACTTGGAGTGCACGGCGCGGGGCCACAGAGCTGCGATCCGCGCGCGCCAGATCGCGATCTATGTCGCCCATGTCGGCGCGTCTTTGCCGCTGACGCAGGCGGGCGCGCTTTTCGCCCGATCGCGCGCCACCGCGGCCCATGCCTGCCGTCTGATCGAGGATGCGCGCGACCGTGATCGCGCGCTCGATCGCATGCTCGACCTCATCGTTGATGCGGTTGATGCGATGCTCGCTGCGCAATGCCGGTGATCCAGACCTCGTCCCGCCCCCGTCACGTTCGCTCGAACTCAGGTCGTCTCATGTCCACTCGATCTCCGTCTTGTTGCGGCAGCGCTCTGCCCGATGCCGCGCTGCAGCATCTGCTGTCTCGTCTTCGCCGCAAAGGCTCTTACCTGCGATCCTCGCAGATCGGCGGCGTCGACTTTCGTCTGCATTTGCCCGGCGCGCGCGGTCGCACCCAGGAGCCCCCGCGGATCGATCCGGGTCTCGTGGCCGAGGGCCTGCGGCGCGGCTGGCTGGCGGGGTCCGAGGGCGCCGAGGGAGTTTTGCGCCTGTCCGAGCTTGGAGCGTTGGTCCTCGCACGCGGACTGTCTTCCCCGCGCCGCCCGCAGGTCGGTGCCGTCGAACGCGAAGGGCAGGGCTGTGGCTCCGACAGGGGCCGCGCACGTCTACGCAGCGGCACGACCGTTCAGCGCCTGCGCAAGCTCGCCACGGCCGACGGCAAACCGCTGCTGGAGCCCTTCGAGGCGGATGCGGCCGAGCGTCTATCGGCCGATTTCCAGCTGGGAGGCATGACGCCGCGCGTGACGGCGCGCTGGGATCCGGCCGCGACCGTCGATCGCCGCACCCGCGCGTCCGGCCCCTTCGCGCCCGAGGCGGGCCTCACCGCGTCGCAGGCGCAGGCCCGCGTTCGCGCAGCCCTGGCAGCCGTCGGCGGTGAGTAGGCCGATGTTCTGCTCGACGTGTGCGGACTGGATCGGGGCTTGGAGGAGATCGAGAACAGCCGGCAATGGCCGCGACGCTCGGCACGGCTGGTGCTGAGGATCGCGCTTCGAGCTCTGGCCCGTCACTACGGAATGGTCCCGGGCCCGGCCGCGGGCGGGCTGGTCTCACGCCGATGGCAGGCCGAGGATTTCTCGCCCACGCTCGATGCTTGGTTTTCCGATGCCTCGGCTGGACGTCCGCTCGGTGGCCCGCAACGCACTACTCCGCCTGCGGTTTGAGCCCGCGCTTGTAGCGTTGGTGCTGGGCGACGTAGGCGGCTGCGCTCTTGTGGACGCGCTCGATCTGCTCGGGCGAGAGCTGCCGTACTGCCTTGCCGGGAGAGCCCAAGATCAGGCTGCCCGGCGGAAATTCCTTGCCCTCGCCGACCAGCGTGCCGGCGCCGACCAGGGAGCCCGGTCCGATGCGGGCGCCATTGAGCACGATTACGCCGATTCCGATCAGGCATCCCGCCCCGATCGTGCAGCCGTGCAGCATCGCCATGTGGCCGATGGTGCAATCGGGGCCGATCTCCATCGGGAAGCCGGGGTCGACGTGCAGGACCGACCCCTCCTGGATGTTGGAGCGGTCCCCGATCACGATGCGGTCGTTCTCGCCGCGGATCGAGGCGTGGAACCAGACGCTCGTGTCCTCGCCGAGGGTGACGTCGCCGATCACCGTCGCGTTCTGCGCCACCCAGTAGCGGCCGGAGGCCGGGGTCGTCACTCGCTTGCCGTCGATTTCGAAGAGGGCCATCGGCCTGCGCTCCTATGGTGCCGGGGTTCCCCTGCGTCAGTCGGCGACCTCGTCGAGATCGATGTCGAGAACCGCCATCTCGAACTCGTAGCATTCGGGGCCGATCGTGAGCGTGCCGATGCTCTCCTCGCCGACGAAGACTTCGGCGCTGTCCTTCAGCCGTCCACGCGCACGCACGGACAGAGTCTTGGCGCCGAGTTTCTCGCGCATGAAGGTCTGGATTCTCACCATCTCCTGCAGCGACAGCGGCTGCGGCTTCTCCTTGATCGTCCATTCGACGAGGAAGCAGCGATCGCCGTCCTCGTCGTCGACGACGATGCCCGCGAGCGGCTTGTCGCCGATGAAAAGGTCTGCCTCGTCCTTGGCCTGCGGCCGCGCGCGGACGCTCAAGGTGCGCGAGCCGAAGATGCGGCGCAGGTAGCCCTGCAGTTTGCTGATTTCCTGCGGTGTCATCGGTCGGTCACCTCGGGGCGGAGAGAGTGCGCACGCTTAAGCCACCGGCTGCGGCCCGGCAACCCCGTTCGCCGACACGCCGCAGGTCGATCATGATGTGATCCAGTTTACCAGATGTGCGCTGTTTCAGCCGCGCGGGGCGGCCATGCGATCGTGCCGGGATGCCGAAGACCACCTCAGGCGCCCCCACATGGCCACCGTTCGCTCCTTGCCGGCTCGCATCGTCCCGGACTACTACCGCAGACGCGACCTGCCGCGCTTGTTGCCGATCTGGCCGGACGAGATCGAGACGCGTTCTACGGAAGAGCAGTTGCGGCTGGTCCGCCGACTGCGCCGAGCACTGCGCCAGGAGCGCGCGCGAGGGCTTGCCGGGCACTGGGCCTGCAGTCTGCCGCGCCACATGCAGCTCGCCGCCACGCTGCGCGCCGAGATCGCACGCGCGTCAGCGTGCCCGCGTCACGATGGCGCCGGCGCCGCGAGTCTGCCCGGTGATCTCGAGATCAAGTCGGCGGCGGCCGCAATCCAGCTCACTTGGACTTTGCGCGGCCCAAACCCATCTCTTTCGCGAGTTGCGAGCGCGCTGCCGCGTAGTTTGGAGCGACCATCGGGTAATCGTGCGGTAACCCCCATTTCTCACGGTATTCCTCGGGCGAGAGGTTGTAGTGGGTGCGCAGGTGCCGCTTCAGAGATTTGAACTTCTTCCCATCTTCCAGGCAGACGATGTAGTCGGGCGTCACAGATTTCTTGATCGCCACCGCCGGCTTGGCCTCTTCCCGCTCGACCGTTCCGGTGCGTCCTGCGGCTCTGGTCAGCGCATCGTGCACGTCACCGATCAGCGTGGGCAGCTCCCCCGCGACCACGGCATTGTTGCCGACGTAGGCGGCGACGATCTGGGCGGTCAGCTGCATCAGTTCCGATCTGGGTGCATCGGTCATGACGTACAACTCCAAGGGGCGGCGGGAGGCCGGCCGCACTGACGCGGGCGGAGCCTCGGATGGATCTTCTGGCCCTGGTTTCAAATCAGGGCAAGACTACAGGTGAGCTAGATCGCAGATTATTTGCCAATGTTACTTGATGACAACTCAAAATATGGCCCAGTTGGACAGAATCGCGGTGAGTCCACCCAATTCGCGTGTCATCAAAACTTTGGCTATGCTTGATTGGCCGATGCGTTCGAAACAGCCCCGGCCGGCGAGCTTCGTACGATACTCTCGGCACCGCTGCAAATTTTGCGATCGACATAGTAAAGAGCAAGCGGCGGCGCCCAGCCCCGGCTGCGCAAGTCATTGAGATCCCAGTTGTTGTGGAATACCCGGGCTCCCTCGTCAGCGATTGCCGGCGGGCGTCGGGGCGCGGTGCAAAAAAATGAATGCCGTTCACGGATGCCGGGCCCGAGCGCACCTGTGAAATTTTGTTGAAGGACACTGGCCTGGGCAAGACCTAAGATCGTGCCCAGATGAAGGGACCGCGGAGATCGCGGCCCGCTTCCAGTCGAGGTTCACGGACATGAGCAACAAGACCCAGTCGGCGAACGCAGCCGGAAAGATCACGAAGTCCGATGCCGAGTGGCGCCAGTCGCTGTCGCCGGAGGCCTTTCGCGTCACACGCAAGCACGGCACGGAACGCGCCTGGACCCACCCCTACAGCGAGGAAAAGCGGGACGGGATGTTCCGCTGCGTCTGCTGCGGGCAGGAGCTTTTCGCCTCCGACGCCAAGTTCGATTCAGGCACCGGCTGGCCGAGCTTCCACTCGCCGGCGTCCGGCCAGTCGGTCGGCGAGACCGAGGACCGTTCGTTCTTCATGCGCCGCACCGAAGTGCACTGCTCGCGCTGCGATGCGCACCTGGGCCACGTCTTCCCCGATGGGCCCAAGCCCACTGGCCTGCGCTATTGTATCAATGGGGTCGCGCTGGCCTTCGAGCCCAAAAAAGCCTGATCCTCGCCACGCGCCTGCCGCCACGCGAGCCGCCGCTCGCCCGAATCGAAGCCGAACTCTGAAGCGACGTCCCAAGCCTCGGAGTTCGCCATGCCATTGTATCGTGATACCGCCAGCCGCGCCGTCATTCCCGGCGCTTCGGAGCCCAGCCGATCCATGAAGATCCCCGCCCCGCCCCGTGCCGAGCGTCGTCCCGTCGTGAGCGAGCATCATGGCCACCGACTGGTCGACGACTACGCATGGCTGCGTGCGAAGAACTGGCAGGAGGTGATGCGTGAGCCGGAGGAACTGTCGGCCGACATCCGCGCGCATCTCGATGCAGAGAACGCCTATACGGAAGCGGCGCTCGCCGGGACCAAGGATCTGCAGGAGGCGCTCTTTGCCGAGATGAAGGCCCGGGTCAGGGAGGACGACAGCTCCGTGCCCGCTCCCGACGGCGACTGGAGCTACTACGTCAGCTATGTCGCCGGCGGTCAGTATCCGCGGGTGATGCGGGCTCGTCGCGACGGGAGCGATCCCCGCATCATCCTCGACGGCAACAAGGAGGCCGAAGGCCAGCCCTACTGGCAGCTAGGTGACGGCGAGCACTCGCCCGATCACCGCTATTTCGCCTACGCCGTCGACGACAACGGTTCCGAGCTGCACACCATCCGCATTCGTGACCTGACCACCGGCAAGGATCTTCCCGACGAGATCGAAGAGGTCGGCAGCTCGATCGTGTGGGCCGCGGACAGCCGCACCTTCTTCTATGTGCGCCTGGACGACAATCATCGCCCGCTGTTCGTCTTCCGCCATCGCCTGGGGACCCCGGCCGCGAAGGACGTGTGCGTCCACGAGGAGATTGACCACGGTTTCTACGTCGACGTCTCGCAGACCCAGTCGGGACGCTTCATTCAGATCGACGTGCATGACCACCAGACCAGCGAAATCTACCTCATCGACGCGGAGCAGCCGGAGTCTCCGCCCCGCCTCGTCGCTCCGCGCCGCTTCGGCCACGAGTACGACGTCGAGCATCGCGGGGATCAGCTGTTCATCATGACCAACGCCTACGGCTCGAGCGCCGAGGCGGTGGATTTCAAGGTTTGCGTGGCGCCGCTCGCCAATCCCGCCGAGGCCAACTGGCGCGATCTCGTGCCCCATCGGCCCGGCTGCCTGATCCTGGACATCACAAACTTCGAGAACTTCCTGGTGCGCCTCGAGCGGGAGGAGAGCCTGCCGCGCATCGTGATCCGCGACCTGCGGACGGGCGTGGAGCACACCATCGCGTTCGACGAGGAAGCCTACAGCCTGGGGATCGTCGACGGCTTCGAGTTCGAGACCACGACGCTCCGGTTCTCCTATTCGTCGATGACGACCCCGTTCGAGATCTACGACTACGACATGGAGACGCGCGCGCGCGTCTTGAGGAAGCGCCAGGAGGTTCCGAGCGGGCACAATCCATCCGACTACGTGACGCGCCGCATCTTCGCCCCGGCGAAGGACGGCGAAACCGTGCCCGTGACGCTGCTCTACCACAAGTCCACGCCGCTCGACGGCTCCGCGCCGGCCTTCCTGTACGGCTACGGCAGCTACGGGATTTCGATCTCCGCCTCGTTCAATACCACCCGGTTGTCGCTGGTCGACCGCGGCTTCATCTTCGCCATCGCCCACATCCGCGGCGGCAAGGACAAGGGTTACCGCTGGTACACGGGCGGCAAGCTCGCCACCAAGATGAATACGTTCACCGACTTCATCGCAGCCGGTGAATACCTCATCGCCAAGGGATACACGAAACGCGGACGCATCGTCGCGAACGGCGGCTCGGCCGGCGGCATGCTTATGGGCGTCGTTGCCAATCTGGCGCCTGATTTGTTCCTCGGCATCATCGCCGACGTCCCGTTCGTCGACGTCCTGAACACGATGCTCGACGGGTCCCTGCCGTTGACGCCGCCGGAGTGGCCGGAATGGGGGAACCCGATCACTTCGAAGGAGGATTTCGAGCGGATTCTGTCCTACTCCCCCTACGACAATGTCGAGCGCAAGGCTTACCCTCATATCTTCGCCTACGGCGGCTTGACGGACCCCCGTGTCACGTACTGGGAGCCGGCCAAGTGGATCGCGCGTCTGCGCGAGCGCAACACCTCGGACAACCTGATCCTGTTGAAGATCAACATGGATGGCGGGCACGGGGGCGCATCAGGCCGGTTCGAGCAGATGCGCGAGTATGCGATGGACTACGCTTTCGCACTCCAGATCTCGGGCAAGACCGGCAGCGCCGGCGCCTGACGCGCCGCGCATGTCCGCAATCGCGACGTGCGCTCAGGGATAAAGGCGTTGCCGGGACCAGTCGGTCCCGGAGGTGGTCCTGCGAAAGACGACGCGATCGTGCAGCCGGAACGGCCGATCGTGCCAGAACTCCATCTCCATGGGTGTGATCCGGAACCCTGACCAGTGCGAGGGCCGGGGAATCTCTCCGATCGGATAGCGTGCCGTAACGGCCGCGACTGCCTTCTCCAGGGCAAACCGGCTTTCCAGCGGCCGCGACTGCGCGCTCGCCCACGCGCCGAGCCGGCTGCCGCGCGCGCGCGATGCGAAGTAGGCGTCCGCCTCGTCGCCTGCAACCGTCGCGACGTGGCCGCGCACGCGGATCTGGCGTCGCAGCGATTTCCAGTGGAAGCACAGCGCAGCCTTCCGCGATGCCAGGATTTCGCGGCCCTTGGCGCTCTCGTAGTTTGTATAGAACACGAATCCCCGGTCGGCGCCGCGCTCGGCGTCGTCGAGCCCTTTCAGCAAGACCATGCGCACGTTCGGCATCCCGTCGCCGTCCACGGTCGCCAGGGCCATGGCGTTGGGATCGTTTGGCTCACGCACCTTCGCATCGGCGAACCAGCTCTCGAACAGTCCGAAGGGCTCTGCTTCGCCGCCGAAGTCGGCGGCTTGGGTTGCCATGTAGTCGTCTTGGCGTCCGTCGGCGCTCATGCCGGCTGTCCCTTTCCCCGGCTGCGCTGCAGGCCAGAATGACAAGCACTTTCACCTAAGCTTAACCCTGTCCGTTCATTCTCGGCAACGTTGGCGTCCGTGTCCGGCGCCGTTCCGTTGCGTCGTATCGTTCGAGTGAGTTGGGTCATGCGTTCTTCGTCTCCTTTCCCCGCCCTGGCCATGGCGGCTGCCACCGCAGCTTTCACCGTGGCGTTGATCTTCCTGTCCCCTGCGACGGTTTTCGCCGACGAAAGCATCTCGGCCAGCCGCATCCTCCCCGACGCCTCCCCCACCCGCCTGCCGCTCGACGAGCACGACGAGATTGCCGCCCTCGACGCCATCTCCGTTGCTCTGGGCCAGGTCGGCGACGGCTCCAGCTATGTCTGGCATCGCAGCCACGCACGCCTCTCGGGTGTGGTGACGCCCACCAGCTCGTTCAAGGATATGGTCAGCGGCCAGCCGTGCCGGCACTTCGTGACCATCATGATCTCGGGCGGCCATTCCCGCCGCCTGGAAACCATCGCCTGCCGTATGCCCAACGGCAGATGGCAGCTCGACGGTTGAGGCGCTTCTCCCCCTGCAGCCGCTGATGTAACGCTGCTGGGGAGGTACGCGCAGCGAGGGTGGCAGTGTTCGAGTGGGCTTGGACGATTTTCACGGTCTTTGCCGCTGCCGGCCAGACCGCACGCAATGCGATGCAGCGTGAGCTGACCGCGACGCTGGGAACGGTCGGCGCAACGCATGTGCGCTTTCTCTATGGACTGCCGTTCGGGCTGGTCTTCTGCCTTGTTGTCCTCACCGTTTCCGGCGCCCGCTTGCCGACGCTCACCCCGACCATGCTCGGTTGGACGTTCGTCGGGGCGATGACACAGATCGTGGCGACGGCGCTCCTGCTCACCGCGATGCGCGCGAAGTCCTTCGTTGTCGTGACGGCGCTGTCCAAGACCGAGCCGATCCACGTCGCGGTCTTCGGGCTCGTGGTCCTCGGCGACCAGGTGACCTGGCCGCTCGGATTAGCGATCCTGATCGCGACTGTCGGTGTGCTGGTCATGTCCTGGCCCAAGACGCAGGAGGATGCTTTGTCCCTGCGGCCGATCCTGATCGGTCTCGTCTCGGCGTCAGTCTTCGCGATGTCCGCGATCGGCTTTCGCCGGGCGATCCTTACACTCGATGGCGCGAACTTCGTCGTGAACGCGTCAACCACGCTCGCGATCGGATTGGCGATGCAGGTCGCTGTGCTGTCGGCCTATCTCGTCATTCGCGAGCGCGACACGCTCGTGGCGCTCTTTCGCGCCTGGCGCCCGTCGATAAAGGCGGGCTTCGCAGGAGCGTTCGCCTCGCAGATGTGGTTTCTGGCCTTCGCTGTTGAGAGCGCCGCCAAGGTGCGGACTCTGGCTTTGATCGAGATCCTGTTCGCACAGATCATCTCGCGCAGCATCTTCAAGACCAGCCTCGCCTCCCGCGACGGGGTCGGCATCGGCCTGATCGTTATCGGCGTCGTGATCCTGCTCAACCTGTGAGCTGTCCCGGCGCTGTCGAGCGCCCGCTCAGCTCGACGGCGCGTCGAGTTTGCGCGTCAGGCTCTCGAATTCCCTGCGCAACTCTTCGTTCTTGAAGATCTGCTCGAACGTGGGCGCCTCGAGTTTCTGGATGGCCTCGAACGACTGCACCGAGTCGCGCATCAGGTTGCGGAGCTGGAACGAGGCTTCCACCGTCTCGAACGTGTTGTCGGCGATGCGCAGGTCGTGCGTCGCACGCTGGCGGGCTCGCGCCACCTGCTCGCGCTGCTGGAGCAGGTAGCGCCGGTAGCCCTTGGCGGCTTCTTCGGCGAGCCGCTGGCTTTCTCGGTTGGCTTCCAGCGCACGCTTCTGGTCTGGCCGGTTCTCGGCCCTCAGCAGCTCCGCGGTCTTCGAGCGCGCGGCCGCGATATCCTTCATGATCGCATCGAGCTTCGGGAGATACTGGTTGTCGATCTTTCCGAGCGTCATGTCCTGGGCATGCACGAGCATTGCGAACAGCGCGGCATGCATCGCGAAATACTTCCGCGCGGCGCCGACGTTGTCCCCCGATTGCGACATCAGCCGCGCGAGCTGGCCGTCGATCAGGCGGGCGGAGTTGAACACCGCGACCAGCCGGACCATGTCGCCCGACAGCACCCCGTCGAGCAGCATGTCCACCTGCTCGGGCGCCAGGGTAATGCCCGATTTCGCCAGGGCTTCTGCGACCTCGCGCTTGGCCTTCGAGATCTCCTCGCGATTGAGATCGATACGCTTCTTGGTCTCGTCTATGTCCTTCCCGAGGCTGTCGACCGTGTCGGTGATCAGGCCCGGCAACATGCCGTCCTTCGGGGCGACGAGCTGGCGTTCGCGCAATTTGAGAATGCGCTCGTCGTGCTCGCGGATATTCCGGCGCAGGCCTTCTATGCGTCGCTGCACGTCGACGACGGGGACGTCGGTCACGATGCCGAGCGCGGCATCCAGCAGATCCTTGATCTTCTTCTCGCGGTCCTCGCGGGTCTCCGTCCACAGTGGCGGAATCAGGAACTCCTCCTTGGAGGGGAGCTTCTTGGATTCGCGGCGGTTCTGCGCGGTGTCCTGCAGGATGGCGTCGATCGCCTTCATCAGGCGCTGGGCCTGCTCGAAGGCGGCATCGCCTTCGCGGGGGTCGCGCTCGGGCGCGGCCTGCTTGGGCTGGGCGGTCTGGGGCTGCGCGCCTGCGGCCGGGGGCGCCGCCTGCTTCGGCGTTCCCTGCGCCAGGACGGTGGCGCCGCCCTTGAGGATGTCGGCAATGGCGTCGCGTGCCGCCGACTGGGCCAGGGCCGGCCCAGGGAGCGATGCGATAGTGACCGCCAGCACGACAGCGAGCGCCGTCGGGGAAGTCGTCGACGTGGTCATGACCTTTGGCCTCCCGCTCACGAGCCCGGCATAGGGCGTCGGAATTGGGGCAGCACGATGGTTCGCAAGCCCCGCCAAGGGTCTCCTCAACGCTTGTGCGAGCCGTCGGCGCAGAAAGTGTTTCTGATCCCGCAGTTGTTGCCGACCTGCGACTGGTTCCGGCACTCGGTCAGCGCACTGTCGATCGCCTGGGCGAGCGTCGGGCGGATGGCGGCATAGGCGTCGCGATACCGCGTGTTGCCACGAACGCCCTGGGCATGCGCGACCGAGCCGCAGCCGGTTTCCGCGGCGGCCAGGACCCGGCATTCACCGCCTTTGAGGTTCCGGCAGCCGGTCGTCGCTGTCGCCTCCGCATCGGCGCGGGACGCTCGGCCCCAGACCGCGGTCGAGCCGCCCCGCACATTATAGGCGACCGCACCCCAGGTCGTCGGCGCCTTCGCGCGCCGCAACTGCTCGAGTTCGGCAGCCGACATGTCGCCGGTCTGCGCCCGCCCGACGTTGCTCTGCCAGCGCCGGATCGCGTCGCGCGTTTCCCGTGTGAGCGTCCCGTTCTGGGGCCCCACCGTGTAATTGAGGTTGAAGAGTTTGGCCTGCACCTCGCGGATGATCTCGCTGCTCGTCAGGGCCGAGGCGCTCTCGTTGCCGGGTTGCTGCTGGGCCGGTGGCGGTGCTGGTGCCGGGCGTGCCGCTGCCTGCTCTTCGAGCGCCTTAATCCTGGCTCGAGCCAGCGCCGCGAACGCGCCGGAGGGATACGTTTCCAGGTACGCTTTCAGTTCGGCTGGATTGCGGCTTTCCTTGACCGTGGTCCAGAACTCGATTTCCGTTGCGCTCGCTTGCGGCGTTGCGCCACTGGAAGTCTGCGCGGGCGCATCGCCGCAGAACGCCATGCCGATCAGGAGAAGGCCACCCGCGATCGCCGGCCAGGATTTGTTTCGCCCTCGCTCCATGGTGCAGCCTTTCGATCTGTGAGGGACCGGCACGCCTTGCCAACTGATCCGGGCGCGCCTACGCAGTACGCCGAAGGCCAGCAGAACTTGCCGCGGAGCGCAAGATGTCCATTCGCAATGAATATCCCACACTCGATTTCGGTCTGGGCGAGACCGCCGATCAGTTGCGTCAGGCCGTGCGCTCCTTTACCACCGGCGAGATTGCGCCGATCGCCGCCGAAATCGACCGCACGGACGTCTTCCCCCGTCACCTGTGGACGAAGCTCGGCGATCTCGGCCTGCACGGCATCACGGTGGAAGAGGAGTACGGCGGTTCCGGATTGGGCTATCTGGAGCACTGCATCGCCATGGAGGAAGTCAGCCGCGGGTCGGCCGCTGTCGGCCTGAGCTATGGGGCCCACTCCAACCTCTGCGTCAATCAGATCCGGCGCAATGGCTCCGAAAGCCAGAAGCGCCGTTACCTGCCCAAGCTCATCTCCGGAGAGCATGTCGGCGCACTCGCAATGAGCGAACCCGGCGCCGGCTCCGACGTCGTCTCCATGAAGCTGCGCGCCGACAAGAAGGGTGACCGTTATGTGCTGAACGGAACGAAGTTCTGGATCACCAACGGTCCTTGCGCCGATGTTCTGGTCATCTACGGCAAGACCGATCCCGACGCCGGCCCGCGCGGCATCACGGCCTTCCTCGTCGAGAAGGACTTCAAGGGCTTCAGCATCGCGCAGAAGCTCGACAACCTCGGCATGCGAGGTTCCGATACGGGCGAACTCGTGTTCCAGGATTGCGAGGTTCCCGAGGAGAACGTGCTCGGCGCCGTCGGCAAAGGCGTCAATGTCCTCATGAGCGGGCTCGACTACGAGCGCGCTGTCCTCGCCGCGGGCCCGCTCGGCATCATGCAGGCCTGCATGGACGTGGTCGTGCCCTACATCCATGAGCGTCGGCAGTTCGGAAAGTCCATCGGTGAGTTCCAGCTCGTGCAAGGCAAGGTCGCCGACATGTATACCGAGATGAATGCGGCCAAGGCTTACGTCTACGCCGTCGCGCGCTCCTGCGACCGGGGTCAGACGACACGCAAGGACGCGGCCGGCGCCATCCTGTTCGCGGCCGAGAAGGCGACGAAGCTTGCGCTCGACGCCATCCAGCTCCTGGGCGGCAACGGCTACATCAACGATTACGTCACCGGCCGGCTGCTGCGCGACGCCAAGCTCTACGAGATCGGTGCGGGAACCTCCGAGATCCGGCGGATGCTCATCGGCCGCGAGCTCTTCGAGGAGACGAAGTAGTCGCCTCGGGCCTCGGCCGACGCTCGACTCAGAGTACCTTGGCGGTTTCCCTGGTGCGCGTCTTGGTAGCCGGTTCCCGGTCTGTGGTGGGCTTCGGGCCGCAGCCGCAACCTTGCTGTCCTGCCGACTTGGCCGCCTCGTCCTGGACGCAGCACGCGGTCACGTCGGCTTTCGGGGGAACGCCGCAGCAGTCGGTCGTTGCAAGGCTTGTCAAGGGCGAACCCGAGCACACGCCGGTCTCGGGCAGTTTCAGTTCGACACGCCGCGCCGCCGCGATGTCCCCGGCGATCTCGGCGGTGATCGAGCGGACCTGCTCGTAGCCCGTGAGCATGAGGAACGTCGGCGCCCGCCCGTAGGATTTCATCCCGGCGATGTAGAGGCCCGTATCCGGTTGGGCCAGCTCCAGCGCGCCATGCGGGCGCACTGTGCCGCAGCTGTGCAGGTTGGGATCGATCAGCGGCGCCAGTGCCGGCGGACATTCCAGCGCCGGGTCCAGCGACGTGCGCACTTCGCGTAGGAATTCCATCTCCGGCCGGAACCCTGTCGCGACGATCAACTCGTCCGCGATCACATGGCGGCCGCAGCACGACGATCCCGCGCCGATCCGCAGCCGCCCATCGCGCGCGTCGGCGTGCGTGACCTTGAAGCCCTTCTCGAGTGCGATCAGTCCCTCGTTGAACAGGCGGGCGAAACTCGCGCCGAGTTCCCCGCGCGCCGCAAGTTTGTCGTTCTCGCCGCCGCCGAAGGATTTCTCCGGTGTATCGCCGCGGATCAGCCAGATGATCCTGGTCTCGGGCGCCGTTTCCTGGAGACGGGCGAGATCGATCAGGGTGCCGATCGCGGAGTGCCCCACGCCCAGCACGGCCACCGTATTTCCTGCGTAGCGCTGGCGCGCGTTACCCAACACGTCGGGCATGCCGTAGGCGATCCGCTGTGCCTGCTCCCGCTCGCCGATGGCGGGCATGCCGTCGGCGCCGGCGGGATTGGGCGTGCGCCAAGTGCCGGACGCGTCGATGACCGCCTCGGCTTCCAGGGTCTGAATCGTCGTACCGGTGCGATAGCGGACCTGAAACGGCGCCGTGTCCCTGCCGGCGGTCTTGACCTTGTCCATGCCGGCCCGGCCGATCGCGACGACGTCTGCGCCGGTCCGGATGCGGGCTGCAAGTGCGGTCCGCTCGGCAAGAGGCTCGATATAGGCGCTGAGCAAGTCCGCACCCGTCGGATATGCGGCCGGATCGGGACTTCTCCAGCCCGTCTCGGTGAGCAAGCGGCCGCAAGCCGCGTCAACGTTGTACTCCCAGGGAGAGAACATGCGGACATGGCCCCACTGCCGGATGGCGTGTCCGGCTTCGAGACCGGATTCCAGAATGATCGGGTCGAGACCGCGTTCGAGCGCGTGGGCAGCCGCAGCCAGGCCGACCGGGCCCGCACCGATGATGGCAACTCTCTTGGCTTCGGCGGTCATTGCTGCGTTCCTTCTGGATACATCGAAACATTGCGCGAAAGGCGAACCTCAGGACGCCCGTGCGGCGGCTGGCCTGCAGGCGTCGTCCACGCAGCACTCGGCCACCATGAAATCCACCAGATCCCGCATGACGTCGTAGTTCGCCTTGCAGATCAGGGTGGTTGATTGCCGTTCCTGGCGGATGAGACCCACGATCAGCAGCGACTTGAGATGATGCGACAACGTCGAGGCCGCGAGGTCGAGCTTGATCTGCAGCTTTCCCACAGCAAGACCGCTGTCCCCGGCCCTGACCAGGGTGCGGAAGATGCGCAATCGCGTCGGATTGCCGAGGGCTTCCAGTCGTGCAGCGGCGTCGTCGATCTTCATGCGGACAGGATGCATGACGCGCGGCGTCAAGTCAACAGTATTTCCAGAATTATAGAATTAGCGACGCGCTCCTTCGCTGTCGTCGGCCGCTGCGGTCAGCCAGCCGGCGACTGCCGCACCGGCGAGCGCTCCGGCGATCTGCGCGCCGATGAAAGCCGGCAGGTGGGCCGGCGCGATGCCCGCGAACGTATCGGTGATGGCGCGCGCGATGCTCACGGCTGGATTGGCGAACGATGTCGAGGCCGTGAACCAGTAGGCCGCGGTGATGTAGAGGCCGACCAGCACCGCAACCGACTCGGCCCGCGCGCGGCGGCCGAGGAGGATGGTCAGCAGCAGACCGAAGGTTGCGATCACTTCCGCCAGCCATTGCGCTGCGCCGGTCCGCGTCGTCGTGGAGAACTGCAACAGTGGCAGCGCGAACATCGCGTGGGCCGCCAGAGTGCCGAGACATCCGCCGATGATCTGCGCGAGGCCGTAGGCCGCGCAGTCCGCTCGCGACAGCTCGCCGCGCCATGCCATTACGATGCTCACGGCCGGATTGAAGTGCGCACCCGAAATCGGCCCCAGGATCGTGATCAGCACCACGAGGATCGCTCCTGTCGGGATCGTGTTGCCGAGCAGGGCCAGCGCGGTGTTCCCGCCGGACAGTTTCGCGGCCATGATGCCGGAGCCGACAACGGTTGCGACGAGCAGGCCTGTGCCGAGTGCTTCGGCAGCGAGGCGGCGATCGAGTGATGGCGTCAAATGTCGTCTCCGACCTCGTGCGCTGATGCGCGATGCTCAGGCGGTGGTCTTGGACATGACGGTCGCACCCTCGAGCCTGCCGATCTCGGCTAGGCGGGCCGTGAGGTCGCCGCGTGAGATGGTCGAGAGGTCCAGCGCCAGGAATGCGGCGCAGCGGGCGGCGAGCCGCTGGAAGGCGAGTTCGAACGCGGCCCGGTTCCGATCCGGCGAGCCGTGATCGTCCGCCGGATCGGGAATGCCCCAGTGCGCCTTCAAGGGTCCGCCGGGCCAGTAGGGGCAGGTTTCGCCGGCGGCCGAATCGCAGACCGTGATCACGACATCCATCTGGGGCGCGTCGGCGCCTGCAAACTCGTCCCAGGACTTGGAGCGCAGACCGGAGTGTCGAAGCCCTTGTCGTTCAAAAGGCCGATGCCGATCGGGTTCGGCACGCCCTTCGGCTTGCTCCCGGCGGAGAACGCTCGAACGCGGCCCCGGCCTTCCCGATTGAGGATCGCTTCTGCGAGAATGGATCGAGCCGAGTTCCCGGTGCAGAGGATCAGGATATTCAGGGGACGTTCTGCCATGGAGATCGATGGTCGGCTGGGAGTGGTTCGAGGCGCCGTCTGCGGAATAGAGCCGCCACGTGACAGTGACGTGACACGAGCTTCCGCGGCGGCCAACGGGGCAGTTTGGCTGTTCGTGCGCCGCAGTGACCCGCGCGGCAAGTTGAGGCAGTCTGGCACGGCTGCGAGGTGAAATCCTCCGCGGACGGCTTATTCGAGATCGGGCGCACGCTGAATGACGCAAGCATACGACGCCATCATCGTCGGCCTCGGTGGCATGGGAGCCGCCGCTTTGCTGGCCCTGGCCCGGCGCGGGCGGCGGGTGCTCGGCATCGATCAGTTCGACGTGCCGAGCGACCTGAACGCGTCCGGCGGCCATCACACGCGGATCTTCCGCTTTTCCTACTTCGAGGATCCCCGCTACGTGCCGTTGATGGAGCGGGCGTACGAGATGTGGCGCGAGCTGGAACAACACCGGCAAGACCGCATCGTGCATTCCGTCGGCTGTCTCGAGATCGGCCCGCTCGACGGCCGGCTCGTCGGGGGTGCGCTGACCGCCGCCCGACTACACGGCCTTCCCCACGAATTGCTCACCAGCTCTCAGATCGCACGCCGCTTTCCAGCCTGGTCGTCGTTGCCCAGGAGCATGGTCGCGCTGTTCGAAAGCCGTGCCGGATTCCTGCGTGCCGATCGCGGGCTCGCTGCGATGCTCGATGCCGCCATGGCCGCGGGCGCCGAGGTCCTGCCGCGAACCGCCGTGACCGCTTGGCGGGCAGGCGCGGACCGCGTGGTGGTGGAAGCGGCAGGCCGTCGTCATGAGGCCGGCCACCTCGTCGTCGCGGCGGGAGGCTGGAGCGCTCGTCTGCTGCCCGAAATCGCCCCGCTCGCGCAGCCCGAGCGCCAGGTCGTGGTCTGGTTCGCACCCCGCAGGCGCGAGCTGTTCGAGGACAGCGCGTTTCCGGCTTTCGGCCTGGAGACGGACACGGGCCTGTACTACGGTTTCCCGCGGCATGAGGTGCCGGGATTCAAGTTCGCTCGCTACAACCATCGCGGCGAATCCGGCGACGCTGCCTTTCGGCGCGACATCGAGGAGGCGGACATTGCGCTGCTCGCCGATGCCGTGTCCCGCTACCTCCCCGAGGGGGCGGGCCCTGCGCTTGCCGCTCGCCCCTGCCTGTTCACGAACACGCCGGACGGGCATTTCATCTTGGACCGTCATCCCGGCCACGCCAACGTCCTCGTCGCCGGCGGCTGCTCCGGCCATGCCTACAAGTTTCTTCCTGCGATCGGTGAGGCCTTGGCCGACCTCGTGACCGACGGCCGCTCGCGCCACGACATCGGCCTTTTTTCGCTGTCTCGCTTCGAGGCGGCCCCTCTCGCCACTCTTCCGCCCATCGAGCGGTCGAAATAAGCTCCCGGCATTGCAGTTCGGCTCAGACCTCCGCGGACAGGTCCATGCGCTTTCGCTTCCTGGTTTGCCTTCTTGCGCTCGTATCCCTGGTCACCGGCTCGGGCCACGCCCACGCCGAGGCGCGCGTCGCGCTCGTGATGGGGAATGCCGCATATCAGGGGGCCACTCCGCTGGCGAACCCCGTCAATGATGCCCGCGACATGTCGGCGGCGCTGAAGAGGGCGGGTTTCACGGTGATCGAGGCGCTCGATGCCGACAAGCGCCAGTTCGACGGCGCGCTGCGTGCCTTCGCCGATGCGCTGTCCAAGGCCGACGTCGCGTTGTTCTTCTATGCCGGGCACGGGCTGCAGGTGGGTACGCAGAACTATCTGCTGCCGATCGACGCCAAGCTCGAGCGCGAGCGCGATCTGGAATTCGAGGCCGTCCGGCTGGATTTCGTGCAGCGCCAGATGGAGATCGATCGCGAAGGCAAGACGACGATCGTGATCCTCGACGCCTGCCGGGACAATCCGCTGGCACGCAATCTTGCGCGCTCGATGGGAACGCGGTCTGCCTCGATCGGTCGCGGTCTTGCCGCGGCGCCGGCGGGTCTCGGCACGTTCATCGCCTACTCGACCCAGCCCGGCAACGTCGCCCTCGACGGTGATGGGCGCAACTCGCCGTTCAGCGCGGCGCTGGTCAAGCACATGGGCGTCGCCGGCCGCAATCTGCCAGCGACGATGATCGAGGTGCGAAAAGACGTGGTCGCCTCGACCGGCGGGCGGCAGGTTCCCTGGGATCACTCGGCGCTGACCGGCGATTTCTATTTCAGCGCAGCCGCCGCCGCGCAAGCGCCCCAGGGCACCATTGCCGCCGCGCCCCAGGGCAACGGAACAGACATCGCCGCGCTGCAGGAACGTCTGCGCAAGCTCGAGGAACAGGCGAAAGCGCGCGATGCCGCCGCGGCGCCGCCCGCCCAGCAGAAGCCGGCCACGGATACAGCCAAGACTGCAGCGCTGCCGCCCGTGACGCCGCGCCCGGGCACCGCGAAAGACAATCCGAACTTCGAGATCGCGGAGAATGTCAGGCTTGATGGTCTCATGCTCGGTGAGCAGCGCCAGCCCAGCCCCGTGGCTTGCCGCGATGTTTGCGAGCAGAACCGCGACTGCGTGGCCTTCCAGCACGGAAAGCGCGTCGGCGTGATGGGAATGTGCCGCCTGTTCTCGCGCGTGGATGCCCGGCACGAGGATCTGAACTGGCGGTCCGGGGTCCGTATCGCGGCCTCGCCGCCAGAGGCCACGGCTGCACGCGCGTCGGTGCCCCCGAAGCTCGATATGGGCGGTCCCCCGACGCGTCGCGAGCGTGGGCTCGACATCTACGAGGGCGTCACCATCGTGATGGGCAAGCAGATCAAAATGAGCACGGCTCAATCGTTCAACGAGTGCAACGTCATCTGCCGTCACACTCCGGGTTGCGTCGCCGCCAGCTACAACGAATTCTTCCGCGGGAAGAACCTGGCCTGTCAGGTCTTCGAAGAGATTTCCAGCACCATGAAGGCACCCACGGCGACCACCTTCGTCCGCCGGGAGTGATCGGGGCACTCCAAACGCGAGAACATCGATCTCACGCGTTCGCGCCGCGAGCCGACCGGCCTGCAGCATCGCCGCGGGCCGGTCGCTCTGTCGTCACTTGACGTCGGCAGCGACTTTCATCGAGATCATCTTGTCCGGATTCTGCACCGGCTCGCCTCGCTTGATCTTGTCGACGTTCTCCATGCCCTCGATCACGTTGCCCCAGGCGGTG
>CAYMEB010000031.1:0-30425 GCA_964389095.1 uncultured Hyphomicrobiaceae bacterium | reverse complement strand
CGGCTGGATCCCGCTCTTCTCGGGCCGCTACTCGCCCGTCGGCCTGCTGCCGGCTCAGGAGCTCGTTGGCCTCCACCAGATCCAGATCCTTAACGCTCCAGCCGGCCTTCTCGAGCGCTTTCTTGGACGCCGGGATCGGGCCTGTGCCCATGATCGCGGGGTCGACACCGGCATGGGCCCACGAAACGATCTTGGCCAGCGGGGTGATGCCGCGCTTCTCGGCTTCCGCGAGGGTCATCAGGACCACGGCGGCCGCGCCGTCGTTGATGCCCGACGCGTTCGCGGCCGTGACCGTGCCGCCCTTGGGATCGAAGGCCGGCTTCAGCTTGGAAATGCTGTCGATGGTCACGCCGTCCTTGATGTACTCGTCTTCGGCGACGACCACGTCACCCTTGCGGGTCTTGATGGTCACGGGCGCGATCTCGTCCTTGAACTTGCCGGCCTTCTTGGCGGCCTCGGCCTTGTTTTGAGAGGCGACTGCGAACTTGTCCTGCTCTTCGCGGGTGATCTGATACTGGCGGGCCACGTTCTCCGCCGTCGTCCCCATGTGATAGCCGTTGAAGGCGTCCCACAAGCCGTCCTTGATCATGGTGTCGACGAGCTTCGTGTCGCCCATCTTCGTGCCCTCGCGCAGGTGCATGACGTGCGGCGACTGGCTCATGCTCTCCTGGCCGCCCGCGACCACGATCGTGGACGAGCCGTCGATGATCTGCTGGGCGCCGAGCGCTACGGCGCGCAGACCCGACCCGCACAGCTGGTTCATGCCCCATGCCGGCGCTTCCACCGGGATGCCCGCCCCGATCGAGGCCTGTCTGGCCGGGTTCTGGCCGGCGCCTGCCGTCAGGATCTGCCCCAGGATGACCTCGCTGACGTCCGAAGGCGCGACCTTGGCGCGCTTGAGCGCCTCGACGATCGCTAACCTGCCGAGTTCGTGCGCCGGCACGGAGGACAACGCCCCGTTGAACGAGCCGACCGGGGTCCGGGCGGCGGCGGCAATGACGATCGTGGTCTGGTCGGTGCTCATCGGCTTCTCCTGGTATCGGCCCTGGCAGGGGCTGGCCCGATCGCTCAGTGCCGTCCTGCCCAACAATTGTGCTGTGCACTATAACGTGCGGCTTCGGCGTTGGCGACCGCACTGCCGCAAAGTCTCGGCTCCCTATAGCGCAAGAATTGTCTGGTGCATTGCGGTATTCGCATGATACTTTTGTAGGCAATGCAGCAATTTGCGTGGTGCGAGGCAAGCCGATGCTCGATAAGGCGGACAAACCCGCAGACAGAAAAGAACCTGTCGTCATCAAGAAGTACGCCAATCGACGGCTCTACAATACGGAAACGAGCACCTACGTCACCCTCGACGATCTGGCCGCCATGGTGAAGGGCGACAGGGATTTCGTCGTCTACGACGCCAAGACCGGCGACGACCTCACCCACGCGGTTCTGACCCAGATCATCGTCGAGCAGGAAAGCCGAATGGGCGGCGAGACGATGCTTCCGATCCCGTTCCTTCAGCAGCTGATTCGCTTCTATGGCGGCAACATGCAGAAGATGGTGCCGAGCTACCTTCAGTTCTCCCTCGCCTCGTTCGCCAAGGAGCAGGAGAAGCTGGCCAAGCAGTTCGCGACGGCGATGACCCCGACAGGCGCCTTCGAGGCCTTTCAGGAGCAGGCCCGCAAGAACGTGGCCATGTTCGAGCAGGCGATGAGCATGTTCACGCCCTTCGGTGCCGCTGCCGGCAAGGGCGCGCGACCGGCCGAGGCGGCCCCGGACGCTGCGCGGCCCAAAGCGAAAGCAACCGCGGGCAGCTCCAACGGCGACGAACTGGCCGATATGCGCGCCCAGCTCGCCCAGATGCAGGCGATGATCGAAAAGCTATCCAAGGACCGGGGCTGACACCGTCGTGAGCATCGATCCGGCCGCCGCTGCTGCCGATCGGCGAACACGGGGAGCCTATCGGGCCTGGATCCAGATCCCGATCCGCTTTTCCGATCAGGACGCACTCGGTCATGTGAACAACGCGGCGATCGCCGTGTACTTCGAACAGTCGCGCTGCGAGACCCTGCTGCCGCTGGTGCACGGGAGCGGAGTCGCGGGCCTGGACTTCGTGCTGGCCCGCATCGTCATCGATTACCTCCAGGAGATTCGTTACCCCGGCGTGGTCGACGTCGGGCTGACGATTTCGCGGTTCGGCACGAAATCCCTCGTGCTGTCGAGCGCCGTGTTCGCCGGGGCGTCCTGCTGCGCACTCTCCGAAGCGACGGTCGTCTTCTTCGACACCTTGAACCGAAAGTCAGCCGTCCCGCCGGCGGCCCTGATCGACTCGCTCGCCCGGTTCCGCTGACGGCACCACGATCTGTGCCTGCTCCACAGCATCTTTTTGCGCCTCGACACCTTTGACACGCCACTTTCCGCGGGTTTCAATGCGCGGTCCGTACTCGGGGCGGCACACCATGTGCCTGCCTCGTGATTTCGCGCCCTGACGCGGCCGCGCGACGCGAGGCTACGGGACGGTCGCTTGGAGGAGGAAAAAGGGAATGAGCTTCATTCGAAAGAGTTTCGTCGCCGCAGCGGCCGTGGCCGCGCTCGCGGTGACGACGGGCGGCGCCTTCGCACAGAAGACGCTGCGCGTGGTGATGCACTCCGATCTCAAGATCATCGATCCGATCTGGACCACGGCGTACATCGTCCGCAACCACGGCTACATGATCTACGACACTCTTCTCGCGCAGGACGAGAAGGGCGATATCAAGCCGCAGATGCTCGACAAGTACGACGTGTCGGCGGACAACCTTACCTATACGTTCACCTTGCGCGACGGCCTCGAGTGGCATGACGGCCAGCCGGTGAAGGCCGACGACTGCATCGCCTCGATCAAGCGTTGGGCGGCCAAGGATGCGACCGGCCAGAAGATGATGTCGTTCGTCGCCTCGATGGACGTCGTCAACGACAAGACCTTCACGATCAAGCTCAAGGAAGCGACCGGCCTCGTTCTGCTGGGCCTCTCCAAGCCCTCCTCGAACGTTCCGTTCATGATGCCCAAGCGGGTCGCCGAAACCGATCCGAACAAGCAGATCGAGGACATGACCGGCTCCGGTCCGTTCGTGTTCAAGCGCGACGAGTGGAAGCCCGGCGACAAGACGGTCTACGTCAAGAACACCAAGTACAAGCCGCGCTCCGAGCCGGCCTCAGGTCTCTCGGGCGGCAAGGTGGTCAATATCGACCGCGTCGAGTGGCGCGCGATGGCCGACATGCAGCAGATCATCTCCGCGCTCCAGGCCGGCGAGCTCGACTACGTCGAGACGCCCAAGCACGACCTGATCCCGCTGCTCAAAAAAGACGCCAACATCGTCATGTGGGACACCAACCCGCTCGGCAACCAGTACACCTTCCGGCCGAACTGGCTGCACCCGCCGATGAACAATCCGAAGTTCCGGCAGGCGCTGCTCTACGTCTTCAACCAGAAGGACTTCCTCGATGCGGTGATCGGCAATGCCGACTACTACAAAGAGTGCAAGGCCATGTTCGTATGCGGCACGCCGCTGGCGAGCGACAAGGGCATGGAAGACAAGCTCAGCTCCAACATGAACAAAGCGCGTGAGCTGATCAAGGAGTCGGGCTACGACGGCACGCCCATCGTGCTGATGCAGTCGACAGACCTCGACGTGCTGACGAACCTCGCTCCGGTGGCCAAGAGCCTGATGGAGAAGGCCGGCATCAAGGTCGACATGCAGTCGATGGATTGGCAGACGCTGGTCGCCCGTCGCACCAAGAAGGATGCTCCCAACGCCGGTGGCTGGCATGCGTTCCTGACCTCGTGGGTCGCTGCCGACATCACCAACCCGGTTATGGCGGCCTACTTCAACTCGGCGTGCGACAAGGCCCTTTTCGGCTGGCCGTGCGACGAGAAGATGGAAAAGCTGCGTGACGACTTCGCTCGCGAAACCGATCCCGCGAAGCAGAAGGCGATCGCCGAGGCCGTGCAGGTCCAGGCGTCCGAAATGGTCTCGCACATCCACCTCGGCCAGTGGTACCAGCCTCAGGCGACCCGCAAGAACGTGAGCGGGCTGCTCAAGGCGCCGGTGCCGGTGTTCTGGAACATCCAGATGAACTGACGACAACGAGGGAGCCGGCGGAAACGCCGGCTCCTTCTGCATTCGGGACCCGCTGCGACCCAGGCGGAGAATCGCCCGCCGGAGTCTTGCGAGAGGTGGCCATGATGACGTTCCGAGCAGCCGCGCTGGCCTTGGGTTTGATCCTCTCGGGAAGCGCACCGCCGGCCTTCGCACAGAAGACGCTGCGCGCGGTGATGAACTCGGATCTCAAGATCATCGATCCGATCTGGACCACCGCCTACATCAGTCGCAACCACGCCTACATGGTCTACGACACCCTGTTCGCGATCGACGCGAACGGCGAGATCAGGCCGCAGATGGTCGACACGCATACCGTCTCATCCGACGGTCTCCTCTACACGTTCACGCTTCGCGAGGGCCTGCTCTGGCACGACGGCCAGCCAGTCACCTCCGAAGATTGCATCGCCTCGATCCGCCGCTGGGCGGCCCGCGACACACTCGGCCAGAAGCTGATGAGCTTCGTCGACGGGATGGACGCGAAGGACCCGCGCACGTTCACGATCCGGCTGAAGCAGCCCACCGGCCTCGTGCTCGCCGGCCTGGCGAAGCCGTCCTCCAACGGCGCCTTCATGATGCCCAAGCGCGTCGCCGAGACGCCGCCGGACAAGCAGATCAGCGACGCCACCGGCTCCGGCCCCTTCGTGTTCAAGGCGGACGAGTGGAAACCCGGCGACAAGGCCGTCTACGTCAAGTTCGACAAGTACAAGCCGCGGGCGGAACCGCCCTCGGGTCTCGCCGGCGGCAAGGTCGTCAAGATCGACCGCATCGAATGGCGCGCGATCCCGGACAACCAGCAGGCCATCAACGCGCTGCTCGCCGGCGAGATCGACTACATGGAGCAGCCCTCGTGGGAGCTGCTGCCCCTGCTCAAGAAGTCGCCGAACGTCTACATCTTCGATTTCAACCCGCTCGGCGTGCAGTACGCGTTCCGGCTGAACTGGCTGCACAAGCCGTTCGACGATGCCAAGGTCCGAGCCGCCGTCTGGTACGCCTTCAACCAGAAGGACTTCCTCGAAGTCGGCCCCGGCGATCCCGAATACTACACGATCTGCAAATCGTACTTCCCCTGCGGCACCCCGCTCGCCAACGAGGCGGCCCTCGGCGATACGCTGCAATCTAATATGACCAAGGCGCAGGCCCTGCTGAAGGCGAGCAGCTACGACGGCAGCCCGATCATCCTGCTGCAGTCCACCGACACCCTCTCGATCGCGCGGCTCCCCAACGTCGCGAAGAGCCTGCTCGAGAAGGCCGGCTTCAAGGTCGAGATCCATTCCAGCGACTGGCAGACCATGGTCACGCGCCGCGCGAAGAAGGAGCCCGTCGCGCAGGGTGGCTGGAACGCGATCGTCTCCGCCTGGGGCGCCCTCGACATCATGGATCCGATCACCACCGCATTTCTCAATGCGAGTTGCGAGAAGGCGCTGTTCGGCTGGCCCTGTGACGCAGAACTCGAAAAGCTTCGGGATGCGTTTGCACGCGAGGCGGATGCGGGCAGGCGCAAGTCCATCGCCGACGAGATTCAGAAGCGGGCGTTGGAGATCACGTCTCACATCCCGCTCGGCCAGTACAAACAGCCAGCCGCTGTCCGCAGCACGGTGAAGAAGCTGCCGCTCGCCTGGGTTCCTGTGTTCTGGGAAGCAGAGATCGACTGAGTATTGTCCGGCCAGCCGCCTCGTCTGGCTTCAGAAGGAGCAGTAGCGATGACAGGTTTGCGAACGAAATTTGCGGCCGCAGCACTCTCGGCTGTCGTCGGCGCATTGGCAGCCGGTCACGCGCAGGCGCAGAAGGTGCTCCGTGTCGCCATGCATTCCGACCTCAAGATCATCGATCCGATTTGGACCACTGCTCTGATTGCAACCGACCACGCGTATCTCGTCTACGACACGCTGTTCGCGACGGACGCCAACCTCGCCATCAAGCCGCAGATGGTCGAAACCTGGAAAGTCTCCGACGACAAGTTGACCTGGACCTTCGCTTTGCGTGAGGGGCTGGAGTGGCACGACGGAAAGCCGGTCCTCGCGGAGGATTGCGTGGCGTCGCTGAAACGCTGGGCCGCGCGCGACTCCATGGGCCAGAAACTTTTCGCCCTGGTCGACGAGATCACGGCCACCGACGCGCGCACCTTCACGATGAAGCTCAAGGAGCCCTACGGCCTCGTGCTCGATTCGTTAGGAAAACTCTCATCGAACGCGCCGTTCATGATGCCCAAGCGCGTGGCCGAGACCGATCCAAACAAGCAAATCGACGATACCACCGGTTCCGGCCCCTTCGTCTTCAAGCGTGACGAATGGAAGCCCGGCGAGAAGGCCGTCTATGTCCGCAACCCCAAGTACAAGCCACGGCCGGAGCCGAGCGACGGGTTGTCGGGTGCCAAGATCGCGAAGCTCGACCGCATCGAATGGATCGCCATGGCCGATCCGCAGACGCAGGTCAACGCTATCCTCAGCGGCGAGATCGATATGATCCAGGCGCCGCCGCACGATCTTCTGCCGCTGCTGAAAAAGGACTCCAACATTGTCCTGACGGCGATCGCCAAGCAGGGGCGTCAGTACGCCTTCCGGTTCAACTGGCTTCACAAGCCGTTCGACAACGCCAAGATCCGTCAGGCCGTGGCGCATGCCTTCTCGCAGAAGGATTTCCTCGATTCCACCATCGGCGACGCCTCGTGGTACAGCGAGTGCAAATCCATGTTCCCTTGTGGAACGCCGCTGCAGACGGAAGCCGGATTCGAGAACGTGTTCGGCAACGCCGACAAAGCAAGACAACTGCTGAAAGAAGGCGGCTACGACGGCACACCCATCGTCATCATGCAGCCGACCGACGTGCCCTCGCTATCCAATCTCGGTCCGGTCGCCAAGACGCAGCTCGAGCGGGTCGGCTTCAAGGTGGACCTCCAAGCCATGGACTGGCAGACGCTGGTCGCCCGGCGCGCCAAGAAGGATGCGCCCACGGCCAGCGGCTGGCACGGCTATTCGACGTCGTGGGGCTCACTCGACGTGACCAATCCCGTCAACACGGCCTTCCTCAATGCCGCCTGCGACAAGGCGCTGCCGGGCTGGCCGTGTGACGAGGCGCTTGAGAAACTGCGCGACCAGTTCTCGAAGGAGAGCGATCCTGCCAAGCAGAAGGCGCTGGCCGAGGCCATCCAGCGCCGGCAGGCCGAAGTGCTGACCCACGTGCATCTGGGCCAGTATGTTCAGCCGACTGCCGTGCGTAAGAACGTCACCGGCCTGATCGCAGGCGGCACGACCGTCTTCTGGAACATCGAAAAGAACTGAAGCGTCGGCGCACCCGCAGGCATGCGTCCTGCGGGCGCCCACCGCGCTTAAGCCGGTGGAGCCCGAAAAGATGTCTGGCCGCTCATCGGGAGCGAATGCCGCTACCCGCTGAACCCGCTCAGGCCCTCGGCGGCGTCCACTTCTCGCGCATCGTCACGAGTTCCTCGGCAGCACTGGGATGCAGCGCCATGGTGCGATCGAAGTCCTGCTTCGTCGCGCCCATCTTCATCGCGATCGCCGCCATCTGCACGATCTCGCCCGCATCTGGGCCGAGCACGTGGCACCCCACGACGCGCTGGCTCGCCGCATCGACGACGAGCTTCATCAACATGCGCTCTTCGCGGCCCGACAAGGTGTACTTCATCGGGCGGAAGCGCGCCTTGTAGATGTCCACCTCCGCGAACCTGCCGCGCGCCTCGGCCTCCGGCATTCCGACCGTTCCCACTTCCGGCTCGGAGAATACGGCGGTCGGAATGAGATCGTGATCGGCGGTCCACGGGCGATTCCCGAACACGCTGTCGGCGAACGCGTGACCTTCGCGAATGGCGACCGGCGTGAGATTGGCCCGGTCCGTCACGTCGCCCACGGCGTAGATGCTGGGAACGCTGGACCGCGACGCCGCATCGACCTTGATTTCACCGCGCGCGCCCAGGGCGACGCCGGCGCTTTCAAGACCCAGACCACCCGTATTGGGCACACGACCGGTCGCAAACATCACGACATCGGCGTCGATCACCGAACCATCGTCGAGCCGCAGACGGTGGCGGGCGCCATCCCCACCTTCGATCGCCGACGGCGACCGGCCGGTGACGACCCTGATGCCTCGTTTTCCGATCGCCGCGGTCAGATCATCGCGAATGTCGTCGTCGAAGCCGCGCAGAATCCTCTCACCCCGGTAGACCAGCGTGGTTCGCGCGCCCAGCCCGTTGAAGATTCCCGCGAACTCGACGGCGATGTAGCCGCCGCCGACGATCACCACCTGCGCGGGCAGCTCCGCAAGATGGAACGCCTCGTTGGAAGAGATCGCGCGCTCGATTCCCCGGATCGCCGGTAGGCTCGGCCGGCCGCCGGTGGCGACCAGGATGGTGCGCGCGGCAATCGCCCGCCC
This sequence comes from uncultured Hyphomicrobiaceae bacterium, assembly GCA_964389095.1. Classification (GTDB taxonomy): domain Bacteria; phylum Pseudomonadota; class Alphaproteobacteria; order Rhizobiales; family Hyphomicrobiaceae; genus JABFRJ01. The sequence continues at coordinate 21,909 of CAYMEB010000031.1, read as the reverse complement.
GCTGGCCAACCTGACGCTCTGCGGGCCCGCGACCACGGCGCGTTCGGTGAGGATCTCGACCTTGGATCGTTCGAGATTTGCACGATAGGCCTTCTCGAGGCGGGTGATCTCCTGATCCTTCGCCGCAATCAGCTTGGGCCAGGAGAACTGGGGTTCCGCCGCAAAAGACCAGCCGAATCCCGCCGCATCCTCGAACTCGCCGTGAAACCGGCTCGCGTAGACGAGCAGCTTCTTGGGCACGCAGCCACGGATCACGCAAGTGCCGCCGACGCGGTACTCTTCCGCAATCGCCACGCGCGCTCCATGCCCCGCCGCGATCCGTGCGGCGCGGACACCACCGGAGCCAGCGCCGATGACGAACAGATCGTAGTCGAAGTTTGACATGCGCCGGCGCCGCTGGAACAGTTTCTGACCGGGCGGGAGCGTAGCTGGGGACCTCGAGAATGCAAGTCGATTGGACGGGCGCGACCATCGAGACGCGCGAGCAGATGGTCAGCTATGTGCGGGCAGGTCGCGGCCTGCCGGTCGTGTTCCTGCACGGGTGGCCCGAGTTCAAGCGCACCTGGCTGCACAACTTCCCCATTCTCGCCGAGAAGTTCGACTGCATCGCGCCCGACCTGCGTGGCTTCGGCCGGACCGTCTCGAAGGTTCCCCGCGCGCCCGGCGGAGTACCGCCGGAGGCCTACACCAAGGATCTTCTCGAATTCGTGGATGCCTTGGGCATCGGCCGGTTCGCGATCGTCTCGCACGACGTCGGCTCGTTCATTGCCCAGCGCTTCGCGCACGCGTTCCCCGCCCGCGTCGCCGGGTTGTTCTTCTTCAATTGTGCCTATCCCGGAATCGGCGGCCGCTGGGGGCTCGCGGAGAACTTCCCGGAGCTGTGGTATCAGCACTTTCACCAGAAGGACTTTGCGGCAGCTCTGGTGGGATCGTCCCGGGACGCCTGCAAACTGTACTTCCGCCATTTCCTCACGCACTGGGCGCACCGCAAGGACGCGTTCGAGCCCTACCTCGACGAATGGGTCGACAACTTCATGCTGCCCGGAAACATCCAGGGCGGCTTCGACTGGTACAGCGGGGTCTATCGCTATCGCCGGCGGGTGATGACCGAAGGTGATCGCGCCCCGGCGATTGCCCCGATCGCAGTTCCCACACATGTCCTGTGGGGGCGGCACGACCCGGTGCTGCAATTCGCCTGGACCGATCGGCTGGGTGAGTTCTTCTCGAGGCTGACCCTCGAATGCGCGGAAGACGCCGGCCATTACGTGCACTTCGAGACGCCGGACCTGGCGAACGCCCGGATGACAGCTTTCCTGTCCGGTCTGGGGAGCTGAACCGCGCTATCCGCCCTCAGAACCTGTACCGGTAGCCGAACGTGATCACATCGGCGCCGCCTCGCACGCCGTCGAAAGCGCCGAACACCCCCGACCGGTGATGCAACCGGAAGAACACTTCGTGTTGGCGATGATCGGGCAGCGCAAACGTGATCTCCGGAGCGAGATAGTGCAGCAGCCGTGATTTGTGTCGATCGAGCTGATCGGGCGTGTCGAGTTCCGAAAGCGGTAGCCGCGTGGCGTAGTTCACGCCCGTGCTGGCCGCGATCGTCGTGACAAGATAGCGATCCCAGGGAAAGCCGTGATACCTGAGAAAGATGGCAGCCCAGCCCTCGGCACCGTGGAGGTGCTGGAAGCGGCTCCCCACGCCGACTTCGGCCTCCAGGCTGAGGCGCTCGCCCCAGAACCGGGCCAACTCACGGGAGATCTGCACACCGGCGAAACGATCCTGCCGCTCGCCGCGATCGGGAATGGCACGGAAGACCGTGAACATCTCGCCGTCGGTCGCCTCGATGCCGGCAAATACGCCGATCGCCCATGGGCCGATCTGCCGGGGTGGGCTATCGGTCTGGGCCTGGGCGGAGGAGGCCACCAGGCCGATCCCCAACAATGCTGTCAGCAGCAAGTGCAGAACGCGCTATTCTCACGTCCATCGCAACGTACGCGCGAATCACTAACCCTTCCCCCTGCCCCGCCTATCACGGACGATTTCAGTTAAAAAGAATCTAAAGTGCAGCATTATGGTCGGGTCATCCGACCGCGATCGATCTGCTCTGGATAAGTGTTGTTCAGTCCGGGAACCGCACGTCCAGAGGCGGTCGTGCCGGCCATCCCTGGGTCGCGCCGGCGCAGGGTGACACCGCGGCTATGTCTGCTAACTTGCCGGTCCCCGCAGAGGCGGGCAGCCGTAGCACGGAGTTCGCCCGTCTGATGGGAACAAACCAGGATCGCGCCCATAAGGGCGTGGATAGTGCCTACGCATGGCTGCGGCTTGGGGTGTGTCTGGCGCTCGGGACGATCGGCGGCGTCGGCATGTGGTCGGTGGCGGTGGCGCTGCCCGCGGTTCAGGCCGAGTTCGGCGTCATGCGAGGGGCCGCCTCGTTTCCCTACACGTTCACGATGCTGGGCCTGGCCGCGGGCGGCATCCTCATGGGGCGCCTCGCGGACCGCTGGGGCGTCGCCGTGGTCGTCGCGATCGGCGGCGTCATGCTCGGGCTGGGCTATTTCGCGGCGTCCCGGGCGACGAGCCTGTGGCAGTTCACGGTCATCCACGGATTGCTGATCGGCGCACTCGGCGCCTCCACGACCTTTGGCCCCCTGGTCGCGGACAGCTCGCTCTGGTTCGAGAAGCGGCGCGGTCTCGCGGTGGCGCTGTGCGCCAGCGGAAACTACCTCGCCGGGGCGGTCTGGCCGCCGATCGTGCAACTCGCGATCGCCGCCTGGGGTTGGCGTCAGACGTATCTCATCATCGCTGTCACCTGCACCGTACTGATCGTTCCGCTCGCCCTTCTTCTCCTGCGCCGTCCGCCCGCGCTGGCCGATGCCGCAGCCGCAGCGCCGGGAAACGTCGCTGCCTCCCCCCGCCCCCTCGGGCACCAGCCGCGGACCCTCTTGTCGCTGCTGATGATCGCTGGAATTGCCTGCTGCGTGGGGATGTCGATGCCTCAGGTCCACATCGTCGCCTACTGCGGCGACCTCGGCTACGGCGTCCAGCGCGGCGCCGAGATGCTGGCGATCATGCTGGGCGCCGGCATCGTCAGCCGCCTGGTCTCGGGCTGGATCTGCGACCACATCGGCGGGCTCCCGACGCTGCTTCTGGGCTCCTCCCTCCAATGTCTGATGCTGATCGCCTACCTGCCCTTCGACAGCCTGACCTCGCTCTATGTGATCTCGGCGCTGTTCGGGCTGGTCCAGGGCGGCATCGTGCCGAGCTACGCGATCATTGTGCGGGAGAACTTCCCACCGACCGAGGCCGGTTGGCGCGTTTCCGCCGTGCTCATGACGACGGTGGCCGGCATGGCCCTCGGCGGCTGGCTGTCCGGTGTGATCTTCGATCTGACCGGTTCCTACCGCGCGGCTTTCCTGCACGGCATCGCCTGGAACCTCGTGAACCTGGCCATTGCCTTGCACCTTTTCAGCCGCTCGGGACGCAGCGATCGTCCGCAGATCGCGCGGGCTTGAGATGAACGCCATGCGCCTTCTACACTGCACTGGCCGCGAACCACGACCCGTCGTAGCATCGCGTCTGATTGGCGACAGCGAAGCCGCAAGAGATTGCTCATGACCCTTCATCAAGTCCTGACGGCCTTCTTCGCCGGAGCATTGTCGGTGCTGGTCTTCCACCAGGGCGTATGGGCGGTCTTCGCCGCCGCGGGAAAGACACCGGCGCCGGCGTGGGATTTCCGCCGGGTCCCGCCTTTGGGGATACCCCAGGTCGTCTCTTCTGCGTTCTGGGGCGGAGTGTGGGGCGTGGCGCTGGCTGCGATGCTGCCCTGGGCCGTCCGCTCGCTGGGCTATTGGACCGCCACGATCGGACTGGGCGCGCTCCTGACCACGGTGGTCGCGCTGCTCGTCGTCTTTCCGATGAAGGGCCGGCCCTTCGCCGCCGGCTGGAACCCCGCCGTCTGGATCTTCGCCCTTCTGGTCAACGGGGCCTGGGGTTTCGGCTTCGGATTGCTGTGGCCGCTGCTGATGCGCACTTGACGGCAGGGTCGCCGCGGCCTTGACGGCAGGCGCGAACGCGCGCACGAACAAACCATGACCGACGACACGCGCCTCGTCTCCGGCGCCAAGCGAGAGCAAGACGCGCTGGAGGCTTCGATCCGCCCTCAGTCGCTCGACGATTTCGTCGGGCAGGAGCAGGCGCGGGCCAATCTCAAGATCTTCATCCAGGCGGCCCGCGCTCGTGGAGACGCACTCGATCATGTGCTGTTCGCCGGCCCCCCCGGCCTCGGCAAGACCACGCTCGCGCAGATCATGGCGAAAGAGATGGGCGTCGGCTTCCGTTCGACCTCGGGGCCGGTGATCGCCAAGGCGGGAGACCTCGCCGCGCTTCTCACCAACCTGGAAGAGCGCGACATCCTTTTCATCGACGAGATCCATCGCCTCAATCCCGCCGTCGAAGAGATCCTCTACCCGGCGATGGAGGACTATCAGCTCGATCTGATCATCGGCGAGGGCCCCGCCGCGCGATCGGTCAAGATCGACCTCGCGAAGTTCACGCTCGTGGGCGCGACCACCCGCGCGGGGCTGCTCACCAATCCCCTGCGCGACCGCTTCGGCATCCCGATCCGTCTGAATTTCTACACGCATGCCGAGTTGGAGCTGATCGTCTCGCGCGGGGCGCGCATCCTCGGTGCCCCCATGAACAAGGAAGGCGCCCTCGAGATCGCCCGGCGGTCACGGGGAACCCCGCGTATCGCGGGACGGCTGTTGCGGCGCGTGCGCGACTTCGCCGCCGTCGCGAATGCTGCCGTGATCGATGCCGCGGTCGCCGACAAGGCCCTTCGCATGCTGGAAGTGGACAACGAAGGCCTGGACGCTCTCGATCACCGCTATCTCAATTGCATCGCGCGCAACTACGACGGCGGCCCGGTCGGCATCGAGACGATCTCGGCGGCGCTGTCGGAGCCCCGCGATGCCTTGGAGGAGATCGTCGAGCCCTACCTGCTCCAGCAGGGCTTCATCGGACGCACGCCGCGCGGGCGCGTGGTGACCGCCAAGGCCTATCGTCATCTCGGTATTTCCGGCGCACCGAAGTTTGCCGCACCCCAGCTCACCATGTTCGACGACGAGATAGCCCCGACGCCGAAACCCAAAGGCTGAGCCCGATTGCGTCAAGCCCGGACGAGATCAGCCTGAATCGGCCACGTTGCGCCTTTGCACACGCGTGATGGCTTGCCGGACCATGGCCATCGTGCTCTGCTCCGGGCGCATGTCCGCGCGCGACCGGTCAGTTTCTGCCTGACGCAGCGCGCTCGAGTCGTCGGAGACGTCCTATGCGTGCACTGCTCTCGACCGCACTATTCCTGCTCGCGTTCGCATCCGCTCATGCCCAAACGAGACCGGCGCGCCTCGATAGCATCGAACTGGTGCGCGCGGGGTTCTTCAAAGCTGCCAGTCTCGGCGGCAAGAAGGACGACGCGATTTCGACCGGTGAATTCGTCGAGGCGAAGAAGCTCCGCTTCGACCGGCCCTCGACCGTCATCCCAGCGAAGGTCGACACGCTCTTCGGCGTCGAAGTCCGCGGCCGAGGCCGGCCCAATGGCGGGAACGCCACCGTCCGCGTGCGCTGGCTCTATCCGCCTCCGGGGATCAAGAACCCCGCGACCGGTCAGTACCGTCTGAAGGACGAGTTCGACAGCGGCTTCACGATCGGCAAGGTCGAGCAGTTCTTCTGGTCTCTGGGCGACGAGTTCGTGCTCGTTCCCGGCCCTTGGGTGCTCGAATTGTGGCAGGGCGAGACGCTCCTGTTCGTGCAGCAGTTCCAGATGGTGAAGTAAGCGTTACCATCAGCGCAGCCGCGACCGACGCTTTCTTAACGTTTCCGCTGTTCATCAGAGGTGGAAACGGCACGAGGCCGCACGCCTCGCATCCGTATGCCACGCTGTGACCTCGATCATCCGGCAACCTGCGTGGCGGATCGGAAACGGACCTCGACGATGCCTCCGGGATCGCCACCTGCCAGCAGCCTCATCACGCGCCGCCGCTTGCTCGGCGTCGCGACCGGCGCGCTCGCGGCCAGCACCGGCATGGCCGGCTACGCCGTCGGCATCGAGCCCTACCGCACGCTGGTGACGCGCTACGTGCTGAGCCCGCCGCATTGGACCCGCGGGCTGTCGCTGCGCATCGCGGCGATCGCCGACCTGCACATCTGCGAACCCTTCATGGGACTGGCCCGCCTCGAATCGATCGTCGACCAGGTCAATCGCATGCTGCCGGACGTTGTCGTGCTGCTCGGCGACTACGTGCCGGGCGGCGGAATGCAACGGTATGCGCGCAGCGTCGAGGCGAGGGAGTGGGCCCGCATACTCAATGGCCTGCGCGCGCCGTCCGGCGTGCACGCCATCCTGGGCAATCACGACTGGTGGGAAGACCGGGAAGCCCAGCGCACAATGAAGGGGCCGACAGAGGCCGGACGGGCGCTGATGGACGCCGGCGTGCATCTCCACCAGAACACCGCAATCAGGCTGACGAAGGACGCACGCGCCTTCTGGCTGGTCGGTCTTGGCGATCAGTGGGCATTCTACGGACGGCGCGACCATCCCCTGAACCGCAACCGCAGTCACTTCTTCGGCGTGGACGATCTCGACGCGGCGCTCGGCGCCGTGACCGACAATGCTCCCGTCGTCCTCCTGCTGCACGAGCCCGACGCGTTCCCCCGTGTCCCGGACCGGGTTTCACTCACCCTTGCCGGCCACACGCACGGCGGCCAGATCCGCATGCTCGGCTACGCCCCGGTCGTTCCCTCCAGGTACGGACGGCGCTATGCATACGGGCATATCGTCGAGCAGAACCGCAACCTGATCGTCTCGGCAGGCTTGGGATGCAGCGGCATTCCGGTCCGCTTCGGCTCTCCGCCCGAGATCGTGGTCGTGGAAGCCTCGGCTTGAGAGTTTGCCAACGCCGGGGGGCATGTGCGGTTCTACTATCCCGACATCGCCGACGTGCCCGTAACGCCGGGGCACCGCTTTCCATCGGGAAAGTACCGGATGCTGCGGGAACTGGCCGCGCGCGAGAACCTGTTCGCGGGTCACACGCTGTCGCCGTCACCGGCCTGCACCGTCGACGATCTGAAGCGCGCCCACGACGCCGACTACATTACGGCGGTGACCAGCGGAACCTTGTCTGCGGCCGCGCTCCGCCGTATCGGCCTGCCTTGGAGCGAGACCCTCGTCGCCCGCTCGCGTGCGACCGTCGGGGGCTCCCTTGCCGCCGCTCGCGCCGCGCTCGATCTCGGCCTATCCGGGCAACTCGCGGGCGGAACGCATCATGCCCATCGCGACTTCGGCTCCGGCTTCTGCGTGTTCAACGACCTGGCCGTCGCGACGCTCGCGCTTCTGGACGAAGGCCGCGTGGATCGCGTCGCCATCGTCGATCTCGACGTTCACCAGGGCGACGGCAACGCCTCGATCCTGGGCGCCGACCAGCGCGTCTTCATCCTGTCGATCCAGGGGGCGAAGAACTTCCCGTTTCGGCGAGTCCCGGCGACGCTGGACATCGATCTTCCCGACGGCGCCTCCGACGAGGACTATCTCGCCGTCCTCGGGCCGGCCCTGGAACAGCTCGAAGACTTCAGGCCCGATCTCGTGCTCTACCTGTCGGGCGCCGATCCACTGGCGGAGGACCGCCTGGGGCGACTGTCGCTGACGCTGGCGGGCCTCGAAGCGCGCGACCGCGCGGTGTTCAGCTGGTGCCGGCGGAAGAGGCTGCCGGTCTCGATTGCGATCGGCGGCGGCTATGCACAGCCGATCGACCTCTCGGTGCGCGCCTACGCCACGACGTTCCGCGTCGCCATCGAGGAAATGGGCTGACGCTCGCGGCCGGCCGCAAAACCCTCAGTGGAAGTTGCGCCCTTTCGGCATAGCGTCGCGCGCGGCCGAGGATGCCGGATCGGTTCGCGACTTCTCGCTTGCGGCGCGACCACGCTTCGATCCCGGCTCCGGCCGCTTAACCTCGTCGGCCGGCATGACCGGATCGACGCCTGTCAGGTCCGCAGTGAGTTCCGCCAGCATCCCGGTCGCATCTTCCAGATGGCGCGCGACGACGTGGATCACGCCATGCTCGCTCTGCAACGTTCCTGTGACGAGCAGCACACGCGCGCCCAGCACGACCTTGCGATAGCGCTCGAACACCTTCGGCCACACGATCACGTTGGCAACTCCGCCTTCGTCCTCGAGCGTCGCGAAGATCACGCCCTTGGCCGTGCCGGGACGCTGGCGCACGAGCACGAGACCCGCGACGGCGACCCGGGCTCCATTCGCCACCTCGCCGAGCCGCATGCACGGAGTGACCCGCCGCCAGTCCAGGCGATGCCGCATGAACGAGACCGGGTGCGCCTTGAGGGACAGGCGCAGCGACCGGTAGTCGTTGACCACCTCTTCACCGAGCGGCATCGGCGGCAGGTCCGCGTCGGGCTCGCGGCGCTGGCCCGGCACGACGGCGGCGAACAGCGGCAGATCGTCGTCGTCGCCGGTGCGGCCGAGGGCACGCACCGCCCACAGAGCGTCGCGGCGCGTGAGGCCGAGCGAACCGAAGGCGTCGGCATCGGCCAGTTGCTCCAGCGTCGAGGCTTGCAGCCCCGTGCGCAGCCAGAGGTCGCGCACCGAATCGTAGCCGCCGCCACGATGCTGCGTAATGGACGCCGCCACAGCGGCGGGGAGCCCCTTGATCTCCCGGAAACCAAGCCTGATCGCACAGTTCGACAAGATCTCGCCGGCCATCTCGGCGTGCCGCGGCTGCAGCTCGCCCAGGTCGCACGGCTCGAGCGTCGCATCCCACGCCGAATGGTTCACATCGACTTCGCGCGCAGCGACACCGTGCTCGCGGGCATCGCGCACGATCTGCGCGGGCGCGTAGAACCCCAGCGGCTGTGAATTGAGCAGCGCGGCGGCGAAGACATCGGGGTAATGGCACTTGAACCAGGAAGAGGCATAGACCAGCAGCGCGAAGCTGGCCGCATGGCTCTCCGGGAAACCGTACTCGCCGAAACCTTCGATCTGGCGGAAACAGCGCTCGGCGAACGCGCGGTCGTAACCGTTGGCGACCATGCCCTCGATCATCTTCGCCTGAAACGTGCCGATGGTGCCGACCTTGCGGAAGGTCGCCATGGCGCGGCGCAGGCGATCGGCCTCGGACGGCGTGAAGCCCGCTGCGACGATGGCGATCTTCATCGCCTGCTCCTGGAAGAGCGGCACGCCCAGCGTCTTGCCGAGAACCTCCTCCAGCGCCGCACTGGGGAACGAGACCGGCTCGAGGCCCTGCCGGCGCCGCAGATAAGGATGCACCATGTCGCCCTGGATCGGACCCGGCCGCACGATCGCAACCTCGATGACCAGATCGTAGAACGTCCGTGGCTTGAGACGCGGCAGCATCGACATCTGAGCGCGGCTCTCGACCTGGAAGACACCCAGGCTGTCGGCGCGCGAAAGCATGCGATAGACGGCGGGGTCTTCAGCCGGAATCGTGGCGAGCGTCAGCTCCCTGCCGTACTGCCGCCGCAGGAGGTCGAGCGCATTCCTCAGGCAGGTCAGCATCCCCAGCCCCAGCACGTCGATCTTGAGAATGCCCAGCGCGTCGATATCGTCCTTGTCCCATTCGATGACCGTGCGGTCCTCCATCGCCGCGTTCTGGATGGGGACCAATTCGTCGAGCCTGCCGCGCGTGACGACGAAACCTCCGACATGTTGCGACAGGTGCCGCGGGAAACCCGCGATCTGCTCGGCGAGGGCGAAAGCCCGTCGCACGCCCGGCGCGTCTCGATCGATGCCGGCTGCTGCGGCGTCGACCTTCTGCAGCCGTTCCGCGCCGTAACCCCAGACGCCGGACGCCAGCGCCTCGAGCGCGTCCGCAGACAGCCCCATGACCTTTCCCGTCTCGCGCAAGGCACTGCGGGCGCGATAGGAGATCACGGTCGCTGCGAGGCCTGCGCGCTCCCGTCCATAACGCCGGTAGATGTACTGGATCACCTCTTCACGGCGTTCGTGCTCGAAATCCACGTCGATGTCGGGCGGCCCGCCGCGATCCGCCGAGACGAAGCGCTCGAACAGCAGATCACTGCGAGCCGGGTCGACCTCCGTGATCCCGAGACAGAAGCAGACGGCCGAATTGGCGGCCGACCCTCGCCCCTGACACAGGATCCCTTGCCCACGCGCGAACCGGACGATGTCGAACACGGTCAGGAAGTAGGGCGCATAAGCAAGCTCGCCGATCAGCGCCAGTTCGTGCGCGATGGTCAGTCGGACCTTGTCGGGAATCCCTCCCGGATAGCGCTTCTCAGCGCCCAGATAGGTGAAGTGGACCAACGCCGCCTGCGCGGTCGAAAATCCGTCCCAGATCTCGTCGGGGTACTCATAGCGGAGCTGCTCCAGCGAGAAGGCGAGTTCATCCGACAGCCGGATGGTCTCACTCAGCAACTGGGGATGCTCGCGAAAGAGCCGCGCCATCTGATCGGCGGACTTCAGATGCCGCTCGGCGTTGGCCTCGAGCCGTCGTCCAGCACCCTCCACCGTCGTCTTGAGACGGATCGCGGTCATCGCATCCTGCAGAGGCCGCCGCATGGGAACGTGATAGAGCGCGTCGTTCACCGCGATCGCTCGAACGCCGCAGGCCTCCGCCGCAGCCGCCGCGCGCGCCAGGCGGCGCGCGTCGTCGCCGAGAAACGCGCAGCAGGCTGCAATGCGAACCCGCCCCGAAGCGGCTTCGCGCAGACGTGCGACGAGGTCAGCTGCAGGTGGCTCACCGGCCGCACCCGGCATGACGATCAGCGAAACCTGTTGCGCGTGGGCCAACAAGTCGGTCTCGTCGATGAGACAATCGCCTTTCCCCGCGCGGCGGTTGCCCAGCGTGAGCAAGCGGCACAACCGCCCCCAGCCGTCGCGGTCACGCGGATAGGCGAGAATGTCCGGTGTGCCGTCGCGGAACGCGAGGCGTGCTCCAGGATGATAGCGGAACTCGATTTCCGGTGCGTCGCGCCGCAGCTCGCGCAAGGCGACGTGGCCGCGGACCACGCCCGCAACGGAGTTGCGATCGCTCAGGCCCAGCCCCGCGAGCCCGAGTTGCAGCGCCGCCGCGACGAACTCCTCCGGGTGCGAAGCTCCGCGCAGGAAGGAGAAATTCGAGGTTACGGCGAACTCCACGTAGCCAGCATTTTGCGCCATGACGATCGCCCGGTGCCGATCGCCGGCTAGCGCCAGCGGCCGTAGCGCCAAGGCGCCAGGCGATGATGTTCACGGCTGACGTCCGGGGCGGGATCGTACCCGCTGGTCCCACCCGGCCGGCAGCGGACGATCCGGCCCAGCGCGAGCCAGCTTCCCCGCCAGCCGCCGTTCAAGGCGATCGCGTCCAGCGCGTACTGGGAGCAGGACGGTTCATGGCGGCATTCGTTTCCGACGAGCGGCTTCAGCGTCCAGCGGTAGACGTGCACCGGCGCGCTGGCCAGAAGACGCCCCGCACGATGCCAGAAGTACGCGGGCCCCGCTTCGCTCACGTCCCGGTCCTCCGGCGCGCCTCGATCTCGTCCAGAGCGCGCTCGACGGCATCGAAAACGAGCAGGGTGGAGGCGTGACGGCCCTTGGCCTCCCGCACGGGCTCCAGCGCCGACAGGTCGGCCCACCGGCCGTCGGGGGCTGGCCCGCCGGATTTGAGCATCGCTCGCATCTGCGCCCCCACGTGGCGCAACTCGTCAGAAGTCGCGCCCACGATGTTGCGGGCCATGACGGCCGCCGCCGCCTGCCCGAGGACACAGGCCCGAACCGCCATGCCGACCTCGGCGACCGTATCGCCTCGCGCCTTCAGATCGACGGTCACTGTCGAGCCACACAGCTTGGAATGCGCCGTTGCTGTGGCATCCGGCGCCGCGAGCCGCCCAAGACCCGGCGCATTGGCGGCAAGCTCGAGAATGCGCACGCTGTAGAGATCGCTCAGCTCTGCCATCTGAAGGTTCCGTGGCTGCGCCGGCAGACCGATGTAACGGGCTTTTGTGTTGGCCGGGACCGCAGTGTTATCATATTGCTGCTTACATGTGGCCGCGAGCCCTTCTCCGCAATGGATGGACGCACGGTCTTCTGTGAGTTTATGCCGAACATCTCGAGGCGCCGCCGAACGCCTGGGGTCGAGCCCGAATAGGGACCAGCTGCCCGAGGATCTCATGACCGAAGCCTCCGAACGGCCCAAAGTGGCCCGTTCTCCCGCGAACCCTGCGAAAAGCCAGCCCGACCGGGCCGCGTCCAGGCACAAATCCGTCCGTCCGACCCGGGCGGAGGCCGAAGCGGCAGTCCGTGTCCTGCTGGCATGGAGCGGCGACGACATCGAGCGGGAGGGACTGCGCGACACCCCGCGCCGCGTCGTCGAAGCGTTCGAGGAATATTTCCAAGGCTACGGGCAGAACCCGGCCGAGATCCTCTCGACCACGTTCGCAGACGTTGCGGGCTACGACGACCTGGTTCTGCTGCGCGGGATCCGCGTGGTCAGCCACTGCGAGCACCACATCGCCCCGTTCGTCGGGCAGGCGCACGTCGCCTACTTGCCCGCCGAGCGCGTGGTGGGCCTGTCGAAGATCGCACGGCTCGTCGAGATGTATGCCCACCGTCTGCAGACGCAGGAAGCGCTGACGGCCCAGATCGCAGACGCCATGAAAACGCACCTGGCGCCGCGCGGCGTCGCGGTGCTCATCGAGGCCGAGCATCAATGCATGTCGCTTCGAGGCGTGTCGCAGCCCGGGGTCGCGACGATCACGACCCGGTTTGCCGGCATGTTCGAGACGGATCAGAACTTGCGGGACAGGTTCCTCTCACTGATTCACCGTTGACCCGATCGGGGCATCTCCGATCGCCGCGAGCGCCTTCGCGACCGGACGACGATTCACGACCCGCTGGACTCCCGACGCCATGACCAAACCGATCTTCCCCCCGCGAGGCGATACGGCCGCAATCGAGGCCGGCGCACAGTTCCAGCCCAAATTCGATGCCGACGGCCTCATCCCGGCCATCGTCACCGATGCCCGCGACGGCGCCGTTTTGATGTTCGCCTGGATGGATGCGTCGGCGCTCGCCGCCACGCTGTCGACGCGTCTTGCCACCTTCTACAGCCGCTCGCGCCGCAAGCAGTGGGTCAAGGGCGAGGAAAGCGGCAACCTCCTGCGCGTCCATGAAGTGCGCACGGACTGCGACCAGGACGTGGTCTGGCTCAAGGTCGGCGTGGAAGGCCCCGGCGTCGCCTGTCATACCGGCTCAGTCTCCTGCTTCTACCGCACTGTCGAGGCTGGAGCCGATGGCCGGTTCGCGCTCGAGCGCGTGCCGCCCGGCTGACCACCCCCGCCGCCGGAAGGAGCCGCCGTCCGCCAGAATTCGGACGCGTGGTCGTACACCATTAAGACAAAGATGACCTGCATTTTAAGTGATGAGGTGCAGGCTGGTACGACCTGCGACCAGACGTGGCAGTTGCGGCAACCGGCGCTAACGCCTGCCGCCGGCGAAACTCACCGCGAAGGCCGCGGCCTCGACCCGAGGCAGCAGCCTGAACGACCTCGGCGGAGGCGGCGATGGCGGATTGGCAGATCGGTCTGGCACTGGGCGGTGGCGCAGCCCGCGGATGGGCGCACATCGGCGTGCTCAAGCGCCTCTCGGACGCCGGCATCCATCCGGACATCGTGGTCGGCACGTCGATCGGCGCCGTCGTCAGCGGCTGCTACGTCGCCGACGAACTCGACGAACTCGAGGAATTCGCGCTCGGGCTCACGCGCCGGCGCATCCTGGGCTCCCTCGATTTCAATCTGGCGGGATCGGGCCTGATCTCGGGCCAGAAGTTGTGCGACCGCCTCGACGTCAAGTTGCGAGATATCGAGATCGAGAAGCTCACCCGCCGCTATGCCGCTGTCGCCACCGAGATCGGAACCGGACACGAGATCTGGCTGTCGCGGGGACGTCTCGTCGATGCGATGCGCGCCTCGTATGCCCTGCCGGGCATCTTCAAGCCGGCGCAGCACAACGGCCGCTGGCTCTTCGACGGCGCCCTCGTCAATCCGATCCCGGTGTCGGTCGCACGCGCGCTCGGCGCACGCTATGTCATCGCCGTCAACCTCAACGGCGACATGAGCGGACGCGGCGCGTTGATGCCGGTTCCGGAATGGTCTGCGGGCGATGCCGAGGGTGCCCCACCCGAACCCGCCGAGGACGAAGACGGCGGCAACCTGCTCGTCCGTAACGGGCGGGCGCTCAAGAAGCTCATTCAACGTCAGGTCTTCGGGCCTTCGGATGCCGGTCCGGGCATCTCGACGGTGATGATGGAGGCGTTCAACATCACGCAAGACCGGATCGCGCGATCTCGGCTTGCCGGAGATCCTCCAGATGCGGTGATCTCACCACGGATGGGTGAGTTCGGTCTGTTCGATTTCCACAAGGCGAAGGACATGATCGCGCGCGGGATCGCGGCGACCGAGCAGACGCTCGACGATATCGTCCGCGAACTCGAGATCCGGCGGCGGGCACGCAACGGCCGCGCGGTTTCTCCAGCGCCGTCCGTGCGCCAGGTCTGACGCCCGCTCGAAACGCCGCCGTCAGCCCTGCCGCCCCGGACCGCGATTACGGCTGCGGCCTTTGCTTGATCAGCCGCCACAGCATCGGCCCGAGCAGCGCGATGGCCGCCAGCGCGAGCAGAGACGCCGAAAGCGGCCGCGTCAGGAACGTGGACAGGTCTCCCTGACTGATTGTCATGGCTTGGCGGAAGTTCTGCTCCGCGAGCGGCCCCAGGATCATGCCGATGATCACCGGTGCCGTCGGGAAGTCGAACTTGCGCATGAAGAAGCCCATGATGCCGATGATGTAGAGCAGCACGAGATCGACGTAGGACTGGCTGATGCCGTACGTTCCGATGGTCGCGAACGTGAGGATGCCGCCATAGAGCAGCGGCTCGGGGATCTTGAGCATCTTCACCCACAACGCGACCAGCGGCAGGTTGAGGACCAGCAGCATCACGTTGCCGATGTAGAGCGACGCGATCAGGCCCCACACGAGTTGGGGCTGTGACGACAGGAGCTGCGGCCCCGGGTTGATGCCGTAGCTCTGGAATGCCGAAAGCATCATCGCCGCCGTCGCCGAGGTCGGCAGGCCCAGAGCGAGCATCGGCACCAGCACTCCCGCCGCCGACGCATTGTTCGCCGCCTCGGGTCCCGCGACGCCCTCGATGGCGCCGTGACCGAACTCTTCCGGCTTCTTCGACAGCCTCTTCTCGACAAAATACGACAGGAACGTGGGAACCTCGGAGCCGCCGGCGGGCATCGCACCGATGGGGAACCCGATCGCGGCCCCGCGCAACCACGGCTTCCACGAACGCTGCCAATCCTCGCGGCTCATCCAGATCGAGTCCTTGACCTGCAAGACCTCGTTCACCGGCTGGTTCTTGCGCTGCGAGGCGAGATAGATGGTCTCGCCCACTGCGAACAAGCCGACGGCGACGACGATCACGTTGATGCCGTCGGACAGCTCGGTGATGCCGAACCAGAACCGCGGCTGGCCTGTCTGCAGATCGATGCCGATCATGCCGAGGAAGATGCCGACCGCCAGGCAGGTGAGACCGCGAACCGCCGAAGAGCCGAGCACGGCCGACACCGTGACGAAGGCGAGAATCATCAGCGAGAAGTATTCGGCGGGCCCGAACCGCAAGGCAAAGCGCACGACGGGCTCCGCCATGAATGTCAGCCCGATGGTTCCGATCGTGCCGGCGACGAACGAGCCGATCGCGGCGGTGGCGAGCGCAGCGCCCGCGCGGCCCTTGCGGGCCATCTTGTTCCCCTCCATCGCCGTGACGATCGTGGCGCTCTCGCCGGGCGTGTTCAGCAGAATCGAGGTGGTTGAGCCGCCGTACATCGCACCGTAATAGATGCCGGCGAACAGAATGAACGCGGCCGTCGCGTCGACCTTGAATGTCAGTGGCAGCAACAGAGCGATGGTCAGCGCCGGCCCGATCCCCGGCAGCACGCCGATCGCCGTGCCGACGAAGACACCGACGAAACACCACATCAGGTTGACCGGCGTCAGGGCGATTGCGAAGCCCTGGGCGAGCTGAGCGAACGTATCCATCAGAGCATACTCTCGATCAGACCCGTGCCGATCTTGTAACCGAGCACGCGGTCGAAGCCGACGTAACAGACGAACGCGACCAGGAACCCGTAGATCGCATCGCGGACCGGCTGCGTGCTGCCGAACGCGCGCGCGGTGAAGGTGAAAAGGATCGTGGCGGTGAGAATGAACCCCAGGGTTCCGATCAGCGCGACGTTGAGGAACAGGCCAGCCGAAAGCCAGCCCAGCGAAACCCAGTCGGTATCGCCGTCCTCGCCGTGCTCCCAGCCACCGCGCAACCCGGCGATCGTGAGCAACAGACCCATGACCGCCAGCAGTCCGGCGGAGATCCAGGGAAACACCTTGGGTCCCACACGCGCGTAAAGCGCGTTTTCCGGAATGAGCGTGGTCTGCCACGCCACGATTGCGGATAGGACCAGAATAGCCAGTCCTATCGCCGTTTCCTGCCAGGCCGGTCCGCTGCGCACCACGTTTCCCCCGTTCATTCGAGACTTTCAGATGATTTGACCGGGCGCACCCGGTCAAGCCATTCCCGCCTCCGGGCTGAAAATCCGCAGAACCTGTTGCGAAGACCCGCAGGCTCGCATCAAAATAGGTCAGCATGACTGACATATCATTCCGGGAGGCGACCGATGAGTCTGGAAAGCGCTCTGGGACTGATCGCATTCGTGGTCGCCACCTCGGCGACACCTGGCCCCAACACGATGATGCTGCTCGCCTCGGGCATGAACTTCGGCTTCCGGCGCTCGCTGCCTCATATGCTCGGGATCTCGGTCGGGTTCGGCAGCCTGCTCGTCGCCGTAGCGGCCGGCCTGGGTGCCGCATTGAAGGCCGCGCCGCGCCTCGAGTTGGCGCTCAAAGTCGCCAGCGTCGCCTACATGTTGTGGCTGGCCTGGCGCATTGCCACCGCGGCGCCGGGAAACACCGCACAGGCCCGTGGACGCCCGTTGTCATTTCTCGATGCGGCACTCTTCCAACTCGTCAACCCGAAAGCCTGGGCCATCGCCATCGCGGGGGCCGCCGCCTATGTCCGCCCCGAGGCGTTCCTGGCCTCGCTCGCCATCATGGTCGGCGCGTTCGTCGCCCTCAACCTGCCCATCGCCGCGGCCTGGACAGCGTTCGGGGTGGGGCTCCAAACCTTCCTGGCCGAACCGGCGCGCGCCAAGTGGTTCAATCGGCTCATGGCCGTACTGCTGATCGCTTCACTCGCGCCGTTGGTCGCCGAGATCTTTCACGCGGTCGCGCGCTGGAAACCATGAGCTCGGGTTCTCACGCGCCCGTGATTTTTGGCTTGATTTTCGCCGTCGGCTCGCTATTATTTGAACGCTCATGATCATCTCAACTTCGAGAGTGGATCCTCGTGGTCCGCTCTTTCTTGTTTTGGGCGCGCTCATGAGCGCGGGGCCCGGCGGCAGCCACGGCCTGTCCTGATGGTTTTCTAAGGTAGGCCAAGGATTTGTCTGGGGCGACGCGCGACGAGCGCTTCATTCGCGAACATGGGGTGGCTGCGGCCATCGCCGGTGTCGTCGAGCCGGTTCTGCTCGATCTCGGATTCCGCCTCGTGCGGGTGACCGTGTCGGGCCGGGACGGCCAGACCGTGCAGGTCATGGCCGAGAGGCCGGACGGGACGATGTCGGCCGACGACTGTGAACAAGTGAGTACCGCTATCTCGCCCGTCATCGACGTCCTCGACCCGATCGCCGACGCCTACCGGCTGGAAGTGTCGTCTCCCGGCATCGACCGTCCGCTGGTGCGGCCGACCGATTTCGAAGACTGGGCCGGCTACGTCGCCAAGATCGAGTTGAAGGAGCCGGTTTCCGGCAGACGGCGGTTCAGAGGTGTTCTGGAAGGTTTTACCGACGAGGAAGTGCGCGTTCTCGTCGAGGTCGCCGCACCCGGCGAGACACCCCGAGAGGAGAGTCTCGGCTTTCCGGTATCGCTGGTGCAGGACGCCCGGCTGGTGCTGACCGACGACCTCGTCAGGGAATCGTTGCGTCGCGCGAAGAAGGCTCGGACGTCGGATGCCGGCACGGCGGCGATGGACGGTGCGGAAATGGATGAGACCGACGTCGAAGCGGCTGTGCCGCGACGGCCGGCGGGACGAGGAACGGGTGGCGGCCGCAAACGGCCGGCACGGGGCTGAGGTTGGAGGACACCTGGTAGCCATGGCTCAGGCAGGAATCTCTTACAATCGGTTGGAGCTGTTGCAGATCGCCGATGCGGTCGCGCGCGAGAAATCGATCGATCGCCGCATCGTGATCGGGGCGATGGAAGACGCCATACAGAAGGCGGCCAAGTCCCGCTATGGCGCCGAGAATGACATCCGCTGCGAAATCGATCCGCGGACCGGCGAAACCAAGCTAACACGCGTTATCACGGTCGCTGAGCCAGTGGAGAACGACGCGACGCAGGTCGGCGTCGAGGACGCGCGCAAGCGCAATCCGGAAGCCAAGATCGGCGACACGTTCGTGGAGACGCTACCCCCGCTGGATTTCGGCCGGGTCGCCGCGCAGAACGCCAAACAGGTTATCGTACAGAAGGTCCGCGAGGCCGAGCGCGATCGCCAGTTCAGCGAGTACAAGGACCGGGTCGGCGAGATCGCCCACGGCACCGTCAAACGCACCGAATACGGCAACGTCATCGTCGATCTGGGCCGCGCGGAGGGCATCATCCGCCGCGACGAGATGATCCCGCGCGAGAACGTGCGCATCGGCGACCGTATCCGCGCCTACATCTACGACGTGAGCCGCGAGCAGCGCGGCCCGCAGATCTTCCTCTCCCGCGCCCGGCCCGAGTTCATGTCGAAGCTGTTCGCGCAGGAAGTCCCTGAGATCTACGACGGCATCGTCAAGATCGTCGCAGTCGCGCGCGATCCGGGATCGCGCGCCAAGATCGCGGTCTCCTCGTCCGACAGCTCGATCGACCCTGTGGGTGCCTGCGTCGGCATGCGCGGCCAGAGGGTGCAGGCGGTGGTCGCGGAGTTGCAGAACGAAAAAGTCGACATCATTCAGTACCCCAAGGACGGCGACCTCGCGACACTGGTCGTGAACGCCCTGGCCCCGGCCGAGGTGAGCAAGGTCGTGCTCGACGAAGACTCCAACCGGATCGAGGTGGTGGTGGCCGAGAGCCAGCTCTCCCTCGCGATCGGACGCCGCGGGCAGAACGTTCGGTTGGCCTCGCAGCTCGCCGGTGTCGATATCGACATCCTCACCGAGCAGGAAGAGAGCGAGCGGCGCCAGAAGGAGTTCACCGAGCGCTCGCAGCTGTTTATGACCGCGCTCGATGTCGACGAGGTCATCGCCCAGCTGCTGGCGACCGAAGGCTTCGAGACCGTAGAAGAGGTCGCCTACGTCGAGGTGGGAGACATCGCGCACATCGAAGGCTTCGACGAGGATACCGCGAACGAGATCCAGTCCCGCGCCCGCGAGTATCTCGAGCGCATGGAAGCGGAGCGGGACGCCCGCCGCAAAGAGTTGGGCGTCAGCGACGATCTCGCCCGCATCCCCGGGGTCACATCCGCGATGCTGGTGGCCCTCGGCGAGAACGGCGTCAAGTCGGTGGAGGATTTCGCCGACTGCGCGACCGACGACCTCGTCGGCTGGGTCGAGCGCAAGAAGGAAAAGGACGCCGAGCCGGTCCGCCACAAGGGCTTCCTAGGCGCCTTCGAGGTCGGCCGCAAGGAGGCCGAAGAGATGATCATGGCGGCCCGCGTCGCCGCCGGCTGGATCACCGAAGACGACCTTGCCCGCATGAAGGCGGAGGCCGAAGCCAAGGCGGCGGCGGCAGCCGAGCAGGCGGCCGCGCCCGCCCCGGCCCGCGTTTGAGTCATGAGGAGCGACCCTGATCGTTAATGGACCGCAGCCGGCCGTCCAGGCCGGAGCCGAGCGCAGGAGCAGGAAGGCTGACGCGGACACGCCGCGCCAGTGCGCCGTCACGCGCCTCGAGCGGTCGAAGGTGGAATTGCTCCGGTTCGTGGCCGCCCCGGTCGCCACGATCGTCCCCGACCTCGCCGGGACACTCCCCGGCCGGGGCATCTGGGTGACCGCGACAGCGGCCGCCGTGGCCGAAGCCGTCGCCCGCAACGCCTTCAACCGCAGCCTCAAGCGGCCCGTCCAGCCCCCCAAGGACCTGGCCGAACTCGTCGACCGGCAGCTCACGCTGCGCCTCAGGCAGGCCCTGAGCCTGGCGACGAAAGCGGGCCTCGTCTCGACCGGATTCACCAAGGCCGAGGCCGCCATCGAGGCCGGCACCGTTGCGGCGCTGGTGCAAGCCTGCGATGCCTCGGAGGAGGGGACGGGACGGCTTGCCGCCAAGTTCCGGGCCATTCGTCGGGCTGCGGGCCGCCCGGCACCGGTCATCCGTCTTCTGGATGTGAACGAAATGAGTTTGGCCATAGGCCGGGCGAATGTGGTACATGCTGTCGTGGCTGACGGCGGCCAATGTGGCGCGCTGCTAACCGCGGCACTGCGCCTCCTGAGATATCGACAGAGCGATTTGGCGGCGGAGCTGGAGCTCTCGGATTCTATTTCCGAGACACAGAAGGGTTCGGGCACGGACACGGCATGAGCGAGACGAAGAACACCAACGATACGGCCGCAGGCGGCGCCGCGTCCTCAGGCGCGGCACCGGCGCGAAAGCCGCTGCAGCTCAAGCGGACGATCGAATCGGGTCACGTCCGGCAGAGCTTCAGCCATGGCCGCTCGAAAGCCGTGGTCGTAGAAAAGAAGAAAACCCGCAAGATGGTGACGCCGGGGTCCGAGGACGACGCGCGGCGTGACGCGCTCGAGCCGGGCAGCCTCTCCGTCGGCGAGGCCGAGCGCAGGCTCAAGGCACTGGAGGCGGCGCGCGAGCGCGAGGTTTCCGAGGCCAAGGAGCGCGCGGCTGAGGTCGAAAAGCGCAGGCAGATCGAAGAAGCGGCGCGAGCCGCCGAGGAGGCTCTCCGCCCCACGCCGCAGAGCGAGCCGGCTCAACCGGAGCAGACCCAGGCTGCAGCCGCCGAACCGGCGGTGGAACAACCGCAGAATCAGCAGACGCCGCCCCAGTCCACCGAACCGGCCAAGCCGGTCGCAAAGCCGGCGACGCCGCCGCCCCGCGCCCAGACGCCTTCGACAGGCGGCGGTGCTCAGCAGGCCCGCGGCCAGCCCTCGAAGCAGCAGCGTGCCGAACCCCCGGCCCAGCGCGCCGGCAAGCCCGGAGCAGCGGATACGGCGCGTGCCGACGCGGCGACGCGCCGGGTGCGCGAGGTTACGTCGGAGCCCGAGGACGACGAGGTCCGCGTCAAGAAGAAGGGCGGCATCAAGATCCTCGTCAAAGCCCCGACCAAGGCGCCGGAAGAGCGCAAGGAACGCGGCAAACTCACGATCAACAACGCCTTCGACGAGCAGCAGCGCGAGCGTTCTCTCGCGTCTTTGAAGCGCAGGCGCGAGCGCGAGAAGATGAAGGCGCTCGGCATCCAGCAGCCGCGCGAGAAGATCATGCGAGAAGTCATCATTCCCGAGGCCATCACCATCCAGGAGTTGGCCAACCGCATGACCGAGCGGTCTGTGGACATCATCAAGCTGCTCATGAAGCAGGGGGTGATGCACAAGATCAACGACGTGATCGACGCCGATACGGCTGAATTGATCGTCACCGAGTTCGGCCATACGCCCAAGCGCGTCTCAGAAGCCGACGTCGAAGAAGGCTTCATCGGAGCCAGCGACGAGGTCGAGACCCTGCATCCCCGCACGCCCGTCGTCACGGTCATTGACCACATCGAGAACTGCCAAACCTCCCTTAGC
>CAYMEB010000030.1:0-30941 GCA_964389095.1 uncultured Hyphomicrobiaceae bacterium | reverse complement strand
TCACGTCGGGATAGAGCGTTCCCTGGGCGAGGAATTGCGCGCCGCCCAGTTTCCTGGCTTCGGCCTCGAAGACCTCGATGAAGAGCGCGCCGATCGTCTTGCGCTTCTTCTCGGGGTCGGTGACGCCCGCGAGCGCGCCGAGGAAGCGGTCGCGCGCATCGACATGGACGAGGGGGATGTTGTAGTGGCCGCGGAACAGGCGCACGACCTCCTCGGCCTCGTTCATGCGCAACAGGCCGTGGTCGACGAAGATGCAGGAGAGCTGATCGCCGATCGCCTCGTGGATGAGGACGGCGGCGACGGCGGAATCGACACCGCCCGAGAGGCCGCAGATCACACGCCCCTTTCCGACCTGCGCGCGGATGCGCTCGATCTCGCTGGAGCGGAAGTGGCGCATCGTCCAGTCGCCGGCGAGGCCGCCGATCTTCTTGACGAAGTTGCCCAGGATCGTGCTGCCGCGCGGGGTGTGGACCACCTCGGGGTGGAACTGGACGGCGTAGAGCTTGCGTTTCTCGTCGGCGATCGCGGCGAAAGGTGCGCCTTGCGACACGGCGACGACCTTGAAGCCGGGCGGCAGGGCCGTCACGCGGTCTCCGTGGCTCATCCAGACGGTCTCGCGCTCGCCGCGCCCGACGATCCCGGCGAACAACGCGCAGTCGTCCCTGATCTCGATCTCCGCGCGGCCGAACTCACGATGATGGCCGGATTCGACGGACCCGCCGAGCTGGGCGACCATCGTCTGCTCGCCGTAGCAGATGCCGAGGACAGGCAGGCCCGAAGTGAAGACCCAGTCGGGCGCGCGCGGCGTGCCCATCTCGGTGACGCTCGCCGGTCCGCCGGAGAGGATGACCGCTTTCGGCTTCAGGCGCTCGAGCGCGTCGGCGGCGCGGTTGAAGGGGACGATCTCGGAGTAGACGCCGTGCTCGCGCACCCTGCGCGCGATCAGCTGCGTCACCTGGCTGCCGAAATCGATGATCAGCACGGTCTCGGTCACGACACCTCGCATGGGAACCGGCGGATTCGACGCCTGCCACGATCGCAAGCGGATCGTGCTTGCGGTTACGCCAGCCTGCACAGCGGGGCAACCCCCGGCGGAGCACTCGTCCCCGGCGTTCTCGGCCCCGCGAAACGAAAAAGGCGGATCCGGCCTCATGGCCGGACCCGCCCTGGATCCGTTGGTCGCCGGCCGCTCAGCGGTTGGCGAAAGCCTTCTCGAAGGGCTTGTAGGCTTCCTTGGCGAGATCGCCGTAGAGAGCGCCCATCTTGGAGAGCTGCTGCATGTATTCGTCGTAGGCGCGCTTGGCGTAGCTCTGCTGGATCTCGAGAGCCTGGTCCATGGTCTTGGCCGAGAGCAGCTTTTCGAAGGTCTGCGTGCCGTCCTCGAACGAGCGCTTGGTGTAGTCCGAGACCTCGGCCGCGATGGACTGCCAGCCCTTGCCGAACTCGCCCCAGATCTTCATGGCGTTGTCGAGGTTGGCCTGGTTGAGCTTCTGGACGTCTTCGAAGGACTTCATCATCTGGGCGTTCCTTTAAACGGGTGAGGACACTGGGTTCCGCGATCGGCGTTCGAGCCTACGGCCCGGTACCGTGAATTACGCTGCGATGCACCATATCTAGTGCAACGCAACATCCGTGTCAATGAGGAATTGTGCGGCGCACAATGACGCAGCCGGGCGCGGCCGTCCCCAGTTAACCGGACGCTAGTCCGCCTCTGTTAGCGTTACCGGCATGGCTGGATGCCGGCCGCTCCGGGGACACGACATCTCCATGCGCGGGCCGCATTGACGCCCAACAACGATGGTCTTTCCGACCCAGGGCCGCCGAAGGGGCGCGTCCGGGCGGGGGGCCCGGCAGGTGGAAGTCGTCGTTCAGGTCTCGCACTGATGTGGTTCCCAGTCACGACCCGGCGGGCCGGCAGCCAGCCGGCAGCCGCACTGGCCGCCGCGGTCGCGCCGCTCGCAGCGGCGATCGCCGGCCTGCTGATGCTCGCCGTTGCTGCTGCGCCGGCGAGCGCCGTCGGACGCCATGCCGCGATGGTCGTAGATGCCAACAGCGGCCGCGTCCTGCACGCGATGGCGGCCGACGAGCCGCGCTATCCCGCCTCGCTCACCAAGATGATGACGCTCTACATGGTGTTCGAGCTGATCGAACAGGGGCGGCTCACGTTCCAGACGCGCATCACCGTCTCGGAGACGGCGGCGGCGCAGCCACCCTCCAAACTCGACGTCTCGGCGGGCGATACGCTGACCGTCGGCGAGGCGGTCCGCGCCCTCATCACCAAATCGGCGAACGACGTCGCGGTCGCGGTGGCGGAGCACATCGCGGGCAGCTCGGAGAAGTTCGCCGCGCTGATGACGCGCAAGGCGCGCCAGCTCGGCATGCGGGCGACCACCTTCCGTAATCCGCACGGGCTCCCCGACGAGGGCCAGATCACCACCGCGCGCGACATGATCACGCTGGGCCTGCGCCTGCAGGACGACTTCCCGCAGCATTTCCATCTGTTCTCGCTGCGCGAGTTCCGCCACCAGGGCGACGTCTACCGCAATCACAACGGTCTCCTCACGAGCTTCGAGGGCACCAACGGCATCAAGACCGGCTATACGCGCGCCTCGGGCTTCAACGTCGTGACCAGCGTCAAGCGCGACGGACGCCACGTCGTCGGCGTGGTCTTCGGCGGCGCGACAGCCGGAGCCCGCGACCGCACGATGCGCTCGATCCTGTCGGCGGCGCTGATCCGAGCCGCGACCGAGCGCAGCCGTCCCCACTCCGCGATCGCTCAAGCCCGTCCGGTGCCCGCGCCCCGCCCCGTCGCCCGGCCGATGCCCGTGGCTGCGCAAGCGCCCGCGACGACGACGCCATCGCCTCCGGTGACGCAATGGCCGGCGACCATCTCCGCCAATGCCCCGGCTCCGGCGATCACCTCCGCTCAGGCAAACCCGAAGGTCGAAATGGCGCGGGTTCGACCGCTGATGATCGCGCCGGCCCAGGCCGTGCGCGCGCCCCGTGCCGGCTCGGGCACCGCCCAGGCGGCGGCTCAAGCGCCGGGCGGCCTGCAGAACGGCTTCTCAGCCTCACCTCCGGCGGCCGACACTTCCCAGCCGGCGCGCATCGAGCTGCCCGCACTGCCACCGCCGATCGAACCGGCGACAGCATCGGCATCGGCGACGCCCGGCACATCGCGTGCGTTCGAGGACATCGCCCCGGCGCAGACACCCGCGGCCACGCCGCAATTCCGCGGCGCGCAGCCGTCCACCCTCCAGGCACAGGCGCAGAATCTCGCCCGCGGCGCTCCAGCGGTTCCGGCGCCAGGAGCCGTAGCGCAGCCGCAGCCCCAATTGCCGGCACAGCAGCAGCGGATCGCCTCGGCGGCGCCGACGGGGTCACCCTATCGCTTGAACGGCCCGCAGCCGGTGGCGGCTGGCACCCTGGCGGTGCAGGTCGGGGCGTACAACACCGTCGCGGAGGCCGAGCGCCAGCTCGAGCGGACCCGCAACGCGTTGCCCGATCGCCTCTCCGCCGGCGCAGCGAGCGCCGTTCCGGCTCTGGTCGGGGGCAAGCAAGTGTATCGGGCGCGCTTCACCGGCTTCGATGCCGAGGGCGCTGCGCGCACCTGCACCGAACTGCGCCGCCGTCAGATCGACTGCCACGTCGCGCGAGCGGACTGACCGGCAGCGCGGGCGCGGCTCGGCGGCAAAGGGTGCCCCGAGATCACATCACCACGATCTGCCGCACACTCGCACCATCTGCGAGACGATCGAAACCTTCGTTGATCTCGTCGAGCCGGATGCGCTCGGACAGCAGATGGTCGACCGGCAGCATGCCTTGCTGGTAGAGCGAGATGAAGCGCGGGATGTCCCGCTGCGGAACGCACGATCCGATGTAGCTGCCCTTCAGCGTCCGCTCTTCCGCGACCAGGTTCGTCGCGGGCAATTCGAAGCGGTGCGTGGGATGAGGCAGGGAGCCGGTAACAGTGGTGCCACCGCGCCGCGTGATCTTGTAGGCGAGTTCGAGCGCCTTGACGCTGCTCGCCATCTCGAAGGCGAAATCTACACCGCCGCCGGTCGCAGTCTTGACCTGCTCGACCGCATCGGCGTCACGGGCGTTGACCGTCGCGGTGGCGCCCAACTGACGGGCGAGCGCCAGCTTGTCGTCGAGCATGTCGAGCGCCACGATGTGCCGGCAGCCGCTCATGCGCGCGGCGAGCAACGACATCAGGCCGACACCGCCCAATCCGACGATCGCCACGGCGCTTCCGGCGGGGACCTTCGCCGTATTGATGACAGCGCCCGCGCCGGTGACGACGGCGCAGCCGAACAATGCCGCCTCTTCGAACGGCAGGCTCTTGTCGATCTTCACCAGCGAGCGGCGGGACACGACCGCGTGCTCCGCGAAGGCCGAGACGCCGACGTGGTGATAGACCGGCTTCCCGCCCTGCGAGAGGCGCACCGCGCCGGACAGGAGCGTCGCCGCGCCATTGGCGGCCGCGCCAGGCTCGCACAGCGCCGGCCTGCCCTCCTGGCACGGCATGCAACCACCACAGCTCGGCACGAACACGAGGATCACGTGATCGCCGACCGCGAGATCGCGAACCCCCTGGCCGAGTTCCACGACCTCGCCGGCTGCCTCGTGTCCCAGCACCATCGGCATCTGGCGCGGACGGTCGCCGTTGATCGTGGACAGGTCCGAGTGACACAGGCCGGCAGCACGCACCCTGACCAGAACCTCTCCCTCGCCGGGAGGAGCCAGTTCGACCTCCTCCACGGCCAGCGGCTTGGAGACCGCATACGGTCGGGGCAGCTCCATCTTCCGGATGACGGCGGCTCTGGTGCGCATCTTCGGCTCTCCCGCACGGCTCGATGACAACGACATCGCCGGCGACCGGCGCTGTGCGTTACCTACTATCGGGCGCGGGCTTGCGGCAATGATGCGAATGTGAGCTATTTCGGCGCGTCACCCGAGCCGGGGAACCATCACGAGCGCACCTGGGCCCGGCGAGCACAGGTGCGAGCGATGACGCCGACACGCCGAAAAGTCCTGGCCCTGCTTCCTGCCGCCGTGACGATGTGGCCGCGCGATGGCGCGTGGGCCGCAGGCTCCGTACTCGTCGCAGTGGCCTCGAACCTGACCCCGGTCTTTCCCAAGTTGCAGGCGGCATTCGAGGGGCGAGGCGGCGTCCGACTGTCGCCCGTCTTCGGCGCGACGGGCACCTTCGCCAATCAGATCCGACAAGGGGCGCCGTTCGAGCTGTTGCTGGGGGCCGACGACGCGGTCGTCGCCGCACTTCATGCCGACGGGACCGTCGCGCAGGCCGGAGTTCCGTATGCCGAGGGGCGCCTGTCGCTCGTCGCGGGCCGCCGCTCCTCGTTCGCCGACGGCATCGACCGGCCCTTGCTGGCCGCCGCGCTCGCGTCGGGCCGGTCCTTCCGCATGGCGATCGGCAATCCCGAGCACGCGCCGTACGGCGCCGCTGCCGTCGAGATCATCGCGCGATGGGGGCTGACCGAGGCGCTGCGCGGCCGCCTCGTGTACGGCAATACCGTTGCCCACGCGCTGCAGTACGTCGCGTCCGGGGCGATCGAGACGGGGATCGTAGCCAGCAGCCTTCTCACCGACGCGGCCGCCGGCGCGAGCGTCGTCGCCAGCCGCGTCTCCCCGCAGGACCACCGCCCGCTTCTCCAGACCCTGGTGCTCACGAACCGCGCCGGCGCAGCCGCCCGCGATTTCGCGATGTTCATGGTCTCCGATACGGCTCGCCGAGTTCTTCGCGACAGCGGGTTCGGCATCCCCGGCGAGACGGCCTGAGATGGATTGGAAGGCATTCTCACTCACCTTGCACCTGGCGGCCTGGACCGTGGCGGTCCTCGTTCCGCTCGCGATCCTGCTGTCGCGATGGCTCGCCTGGACGCGGTCGCGTTCGAAGCCGTTCGTCGAGGCCGCCGTGATGCTGCCTCTGGTGCTGCCGCCGACCGTGATCGGCTACTACCTGCTCGTCGGCCTGGGCCCACAGACCTTCGCTGGGCGAGCGATGTCGACGCTGCTCGGCGGCGACGTCCTGTTCACGTTCCGCAGCCTGGTGATCGCCTCGCTGCTGGTGAACGTGCCGTTCGCGGTGCAGCCGATCCAACGCGCGTTCGAAGCGATCCCGCAGAACATTCGCGAAGCGGCCTGGGTCTCCGGCCTGTCCCGCTGGGAAACCTTCTGGCGAATCGAGATGCGCCTGGCTTGGCCGGGCCTGGTTTCGGCGGTGGCACTCGTCGCCGCGCACACGCTGGGTGAATTCGGTGTGCTGCTTCTGGTCGGGGGCTCCATCCCCGGCGAAACCCAGACGCTGTCCATCGCCATCTACGACAGGGTGCAGGCGTTCCGGCACGCCGAAGCCGCGGCGATGGCCCTGGCGCTCGTCGCATTCTCCTTCGTGGCCCTGGCGATCGTCATGGCCACGGCCCGCCGGGGGAAGCATGCCGACTGATCCCGACACACCGGCGCTGAGCGTCGCGGTCCAGCAGGACGCGCCGATCCCGCTTGATGCGACGCTGAGCTGCCGGGCAGGCGAGCTGCTCGCGCTGGTCGGTCCGTCGGGCAGCGGCAAGTCGACGATCCTGCGTGCGATCGCGGGGTTGATCGACGTCGGCTGGGGCGAGATCGTCTGCGGCGGCGACGTCTGGCTCGACACCGCGGCGAACCGCATCGTTGCGACACAGGACCGGCGGGTGGGCCTGGTGTTCCAGGACTACGCGCTCTTTCCGCACCTATCGGCGCGGGCCAACGTCGAGATCGCAGTGCCGCGGCACGAGGCCGATCGGAAGGCTGCGGCAGACGCCTGGCTCGGCCGCGTCAACCTCGCAGGCCTGGAGGATCGCCGGCCGGCGCAACTCTCCGGCGGACAACAGCAGCGCGTCGCGATCGCGCGCGCCCTCGCCCGAGACCCGCGCGTGCTCTTGCTCGACGAACCGTTTTCCGCCGTCGATCAGATGACACGGGAGCGGCTGAAGCTCGAGCTGGCTGCGCTGCGGCGGACGCTGACGATCCCGATCATCCTGGTTACGCACGATATCGGAGAAGCACTGGCGCTGGCCGACCGGATCGCGGTTCTCCATCGCGGACAGATCCTTCAGAACGGACCGCCCGAAGCGGTGCGTCTGCGCCCGCACAGCCCCGTGGTCGCGCGGCTCATCGGCGAGACCAACATACTTTCCGGCACGATCCTGCGGCCATCGGCACCCGCGCTGCCGGGTCTCCTGAAGTTCGGCGATGCGACGCTCGAAGTTGCGGACTCGGCGGGCGTGGCCGCAGATACGAAGGTCCAGTGGCTCATCCCGGCCGAAGCGATCGTTCTGCACCGGCGCGGCCGACCATCGCAGGGCGAGCGGGAAAACCCCGTCTCGGGCCACGTCCAGGCCATGACGGTTCTCGGTGAGCAGACGGCCGTCACGCTCGGCCTCGAAGCTTCGCCCGGCAGCGTCCTGAATTTCCGCCTCCCGACGCACGCGGCCCGGCGCAACGAACTGGCAGCGGGCGTCGAGACGACCGTCTCGTTGCTCGCCGACGCAATCCACATTTTCAAGCCCGGCTCGTGACCCAAGGCCAACGCGGCGACAGGGAGAACCGCGGACAGCCGAGGGCGGCCTGGAGCGCAGCGCGCAATTCCTCGAATGTACGCGCGGGCACGTAGAGTCCATTGGTCTCGTCGGCGAGGCACGACGCGTGAACCGCATCCTTGTGCCCCATCATGAAGCCGATGACGTGGACGATCGTGCGCGGCGCCTGCTGGCTCAGCCGCTTGCCGAGATCACAAGGGTCGGTCCCGCAATTGTCCTCGCCGTCGGTGACGAGAACGACGAGCCCAGGCTTGTCGCCGCCTCCGAGAATCCCGACGGCGGTCTCGACCGCTCGGCCGAGCGGCGTCGCCCCGGAGGCGTCGGTTTCGGCGACGATGCCCGAGATTGCGGCCGCCGTCCCCAGCGCCGGGCGCAATTTCACGTCGACGTGGCACGAGCCGCCGGGCCCGTAGACGACGAGGCCGGTGCGGCGCTGCTCGGTGATTTCGGGCAGAACGGACGCGAGCGATTCACGCGCGACCTCGATGCGCACCCGGCCGTCCGCGTCCGCGAGCGTCATCGAGCCCGAGGCGTCGAACACGACCATCGCGTCTTCGCGGCAGATCTGACCGGTGTCGGCCATCACCGCTGCGCAGACCGAAAGCACGCCGACCGCCGCCACAGCGGTCCACACCGGCTTTGCGCGCATGAGAAGCCTCCCTCCCCCACGATACTAGCGCGCCCGCTCCGCCGCGCCAGATCTCCGTCTGCGCGGACCAGATGCACCGCCGCAATTCCGCCCGAATCCGGCTAAGATTTCACCGGTGGCATCCCGCCCTTCTATGTCTGCTGTCGATCCTGCGGCAGAAAACAAATGTCCGTCCTCGCGGCCGGTGTGCCACCGGCCACGATCGCAAGGAACGAGGGGCGGGATGTCGTCCGACGCGACCAGCCGTGAGCCTCCCGCGCCGTTCCGCATCGAGGGACGGCCGCTGTCGAGTGCCCGCGATGTCGCCGATATGCTGGGAGCGGACTACGGCCAGATGCTGTGGATCCTCTATACGGCTCCCGACACCTATCGGTACCGGCACTTCGAAATTCCCAAACGCACCGGCGGCATGCGACAAATCCACGCGCCCCAAGGGCGGCTGCGCGACCTGCAGGACCGTTTGAAGCTGCAGCTCGATGCCGTGCAGACCGCCCATCCCAGTGCGCACGGCTTCATTGCGGGACGCGGCATCCTGAGCAACGCCGAAGCCCACACCGGGCGCCGCTGGGTGTTCAACGTCGACCTCGAGGACTTCTTCCCCACGATCAACTTCGGGCGGGTGCGCGGCCTTTTCATGCGACCGCCGTTCGACATGGCGCCCGCCGCCGCGACCGTGGTCGCCCAGATCGTCACCTTCCGCAACGGCCTTCCCCAGGGCGCGCCGACGTCGCCGTCGCTCTCCAACTTCATCGCCACGGCGCTCGACCGCAAACTTCTGAGGCTCGCACGCCAGCATCGGCTCGCCTACTCGAGGTATGCCGACGACATCACGTTCTCGACCGACGCGTCGCTGTTTCCTCCGGCCGTCGCCGTGCGCGAGGAGAGCGCGCCTGGAACCTATCGTGTGACCGCCGGCGATGCGCTCGTCGCGGCGATCGAGGCGAGCGGCTTCCGGATCAACGAGCGCAAGGTGAGGCTACAGGGCCGCGGCGTGCGCCAGAGCGTGACCGGCATCACCGTCAATACGCGGCTCAACGTCGACAGGGAGCGCGTGCGCAAGGTCCGCGCGATGCTGCACGCCTGGGACAAATTCGGCCTTTCTGCCGCGGCCGCGGAGCATGTGAGCCGCTATCGCAGCGGAGCCCCGCCGCGAGGCGAAGGCGGCGTCGAGAAGGTGTTCCGCAATGTCGTGTACGGCAACCTCTCGTTCGTGAAGATGGTTCGCGGCGCGGACGATCCGGTGTTCCTCAAGCTGTGCGCGAAGCTGCTGGAGCTCGACCCGACGCCATCGAAGTTCCTGCGCCGGATGGTCTTCGGCGCCGACGACTTCGACGTTTTCATCAGCCATGCCAGCGAGGACAAGGAAGAAATTGCGCGCCCGCTCTTCGCCGCGTGCGAACGGCTCGGCATCAAGGCGTTCCTCGACGAGGCGCACATCGGCTGGGGCGAGAACTTCACGAAGAAGATCAATACCGCACTCGGCGCAGCCCGAACGATCCTCGTCGTCGTCTCTTCGAACTCGGTCTCGAAGGACTGGCCGCTGGCCGAGATCAACACCGCGCTCGCCTTCGAGGTGGAGGGCAAGAAGCGCGTCCTGGCCGTCGTGGTGGGCAAGCCCGACCTGACGAAACTGCCGTTGATCAAGACCAAGAACCACGTGACGTGGACCGGTGACGCCGAGGCGGTCGCACGGCGGCTGCGCGCCCTGCTTCCGGGGCGGCCGGGACCGGGAGACGGCGATCACTCCGTCTCGGCCGACTTGGGCGAGGCAACGTCGGTTCCCACGATCCTGGCCGGCGCGCAGCCCGCGGATAGCGCCAGCGCCACGGACGTCGGGGACGCTCGAAGCGATCCGGCCTCCGCAGCTCCCGCTGCTCCGCGCAAGCGCGGTTTTCTGCGGCGGATCTTCGGCCGGCGGGAGTGAGCAGCGCTCCAGCTCGTCAACCGACCGCATGGTAGGCGCCATCGACGTAGGCGAGCGCCTGCGCCTCGGGCCGGTCGAGGTGGATCAGCGATACGCTGCCGATGACGATGTGATGCGTCGCCCAGTCGTGCACGTGGGCGACGACGCAGTCTATTCCCGCCTTGCAACCTTCCAGGCGCGGCGGCGCATTGCCGGAGATCGTCCAGCGGCCGAACGAAAACCGGTCCGCGCCGTCGGTCGGCGCCTGTCCGCCGAAGACCTTTGCGACCTCGAGCTGGTCGGCCGCCAGGACCGTGACCGAGAAGCGCGTTCCCGCCGTCAGGATCGCCGCGAGCCTCGTGCCGCGGTTGATGCAGACGAGCAGCGACGGCGGCACGACGGACAAGGAGGTGACCGCGGTCGCCGTGAGCCCCATGGGCGCGCCGTCACCGACATTCGCCGCGACGATGGTCACCCCACCGGCGAGGGAGCGCATGGCCAGCTTGAAGCTGTCGGTCAGGGCGGCCGGAGACGACGGCGAACCGGATGCGGTCATGTGCGTTCTTCCATGTCGGCCGCGGCATAGCGGATGACCGGAGCGAGCCCGGTCGCTCCCGGCGCCAGGATCAGCGGCAGCTCCCGCTCCGCGTCCTCGAACCTGATCTGCTCGGAAACGAGCGCGTCGAGGGCCGGCACGCGCAACAGGGCGAGCGCGGCCTGCATGCGGCGCGCATAGCTCCAGCGCGGTCGCCGTCCCGGCGAGACCTGCCCGACC
Organism: uncultured Hyphomicrobiaceae bacterium; assembly: GCA_964389095.1. Classification (GTDB taxonomy): domain Bacteria; phylum Pseudomonadota; class Alphaproteobacteria; order Rhizobiales; family Hyphomicrobiaceae; genus JABFRJ01. Next base: position 20,016 of record CAYMEB010000030.1, on the reverse strand, counting down.
TGAGACGAGACCAGGCGCAGCCGGCGCGAGTGAAACGCGCCGCCCAGATCGACGGTGACATGCCTGCTCCCGTACCAGGAGAGTTCGACGATCGTGCCCTCCATTCCGGCGCACGCGATCGCGGTATTGAGGCCGGCCTGGGATACCGAGGTGTGGAAGACGACATCGGCATCGGCGGGGACATCCGCCGGCGCAGCGAATCGCGCGCCCAGCGCTTCGACCACCGGCCGGCGCGCCGCATCGAGATCGACGACCGTCACCTCTGCTCCCGGCAGGCGCGCGGCGACGGCCGCCACCATCAGGCCGACGATGCCCGCCCCGACAATGACGATGCGATCGGCCGGTCCGGCGCCCGAGTCCCAGACGGCGTTGAGCGCGGTCTCGGCGTTGGCGGCCAGCGTCGCGCGGCGTGCGGGCACGTCGGCCGGCACCTCCGCCAGCATGGCCAGCGGCGCGATGAAGACGTCCTGGTGGGGATGGAGGCAGAAGACGAGCTTGCCGATGGTGTCCTCCGGACCCGCCTCGATCCGGCCGACCGCGCAATAGCCGTACTTCACCGGGAAGGGGAACTGCCCCTCCTGCATCGGGGCGCGCATGCGGCCCCACTCGCCGGGCGACACCCCACCGCCGAAGATCAGCCGCTCGGTCCCCCGGCTGATGGCGCTGTAGAGCGTGCGGACGCGGGCCTCGCCCTGGCCCACGGCCGGCAGGCGGCTCGATCGGATTTCGACAATCTGTTGATTTGCATACCAGATTGCCTTTGCGACCTGGACCGAGCCGGCGGAACGGCGGACTGTCATGGGCGGGCTCCCCGAGTTGTGATATTCAGCGCGGCCGCGCCCCGGCCGTCCAGGCAGACCGACATTCATGGACGGTTCAGCGCCGGCGGATCAAACAGGCGGTCGCCACTCCCACAACGGTTTCCTCCCACCATGTCAGAAACCATAGATTCGTCCGGCCACGTGCCTGCGCGCGGCGGTATCAGCCTTACGACACCGGCAGGATTGCAGTCCACCGCCGAACTTGCGCGCCGACGGCGGCTGATCCTGGCGCTCAACGTCGTCACCTACGTCGTCCTCCTGTGGGCAGCCGCGCGCGTGCTGGGCAGCGGCGGCTGGTCGCTGGTCGACATGGTGATGCTCATCTGCTTCGCGATCGGTACGCCGTGGACGGTGCTCGGCTTCTGGAACGCACTGATCGGCCTGTGGCTGCTGCACGGCCACAAGAACCCGCTGGCCGAGGTCGCGCCATACGCGGCGGCCGGCGACCTGCCGACGCCGATCACGACACGCACCGCGATCTTCATGACGGTCCGCAACGAGGATCCCACCCGTGCGATCCGCCGCCTCAAGACGGTCAAGGAGAGCGTCGACGCGACCGGCGAAGGCGGGGCCTTCTCCTACTTCATCCTCTCCGACACGAACGACCCCGACGTCGCGGTGATCGAGGAGCGCGCGTTCGAGGAATGGAAGGCGTCGGATCGCGACGGCGCGCGCCTGCAGTACCGGCGGCGCACCGACAACAAGGGCTACAAGGCCGGCAACGTCCGCGACTTCTGCGAGCGTTGGGGCCACGAGTTCGAGCTGATGATCCCGCTCGACGCGGACAGCGTCATGTCGGGCGACGCGATCGTGAAGGGCGTCCGCATGATGCAGGCGCATCCGCGCATCGGCATCCTGCAGTCGCTGGTCGTGGGCATGCCGTCATCGAGCGCCTTCGCCCGCATCTTCCAGTTCGGCATGCGTCACGGCATGCGCTCCTACACGATGGGTCAGGCCTGGTGGGTCGGCGATTGCGGTCCCTTCTGGGGCCACAACGCGGTCGTGCGCATCAAGCCCTTCCTGGAGAAATGCGATCTTCCGGTCCTGCCCGGTGGTCCGCCGCTCGGCGGTCACGTGCTGAGCCACGACCAGGTCGAAGCGACGTTCATGCGCAGGGCGGGCTACGAGGTTCGCGTCCTGCCGGTCGAGAACGGCTCGTGGGAGGAAAACCCGCCCACGATGCTGGATTTCGCGAAGAGAGACGTGCGCTGGTGCCAGGGCAACATGCAGTACGTGAAGCTGCTCAACACGCCCGGCCTCTATCCCATGAGCCGCTTCCAGCTGGTGTGGGCGATCCTGATGTTCCTCGGCATCCCGGCCTGGACGCTGATGATCGCGCTGCTGCCCATCGCCGCGTGGCAGGCGAAGGGCGTGGCGAACTATCCGGTCGGGCTGGCGATCGGCCTCTATGTGCTCTTCTACACCATGTACTTGATGCCGAAGATCGCCGGGCTGATCGACGCGGTCCTCACCAAGGGCGGCGTGGCGCGCTACGGCGGCCCGCTGCGCTTCGCGGTCAGCGCCGTTCTGGAGTTGCTGTTCTCGTTCCTGCAGGGCGCCGTCTCGACCATCCGCACCACGATCTTCATGATCGGCCTGATGTTCGGCACGTCCGTCACCTGGGGCGGCCAGAGCCGCGACGCCTACGGCATCTCCTGGACCACCGCGCTGCTGAACCTGTGGCCGCAGACGCTGTTCGGCATCGTCGTGTGCGGGGCGCTCTACCTGATCGCGCCGGCGGTGCTGTGGTGGAGCCTGCCGCTGACGGCCGGCTACCTCCTCGCGATACCGTTCGCCGTGATCACCGCATCGCCCGCGCTCGGCCGCTGGTTCCAGAAGGTCGGCCTCGCCGGCATCCCGGAAGACTTCGATCCCCCGAAGGAAGTGACCGCGGTTCTGAGCCGCGGCTGAGGCCGGATCACACGTTCACGACGAGACGACGCGGGCGCCGGGGTCCAGACCTCGGCGCCCGCGCGCGTTTGATGGCGGCACTGTCGGGTGTTCGGATGAGGGGTGGTGGGACGCGCAAGGGCAGCGTCACTTCGGACGAGAGCCGCCGGTGGATTTGATTGTCGATGGCAGGAGCGGGAGGCGACGACATTTCAGTCTGATCAAAAGCGCGACGTCCGCTCTCCAGTGCACTTCCGCTGACACTGAAGCGCGCAAATGACCCGCAAGAGGCATCGAGCGTGGCGCCAACTCTCCCTCTCCCCGTTCTTCACGGGGAGAGGGCGGGGTGAGGGGCGGCTACTTGCTCAGACAGTCGGCCAACGATGGGATGGGTCAGGTGCGACCGCCCAGCTAACGTGATCGGTGATGTCCGGCCTTTTCGGAAGCGGACGTCGCTGCATGCCGCTACTCAAACAGTCCCCTCATTTGCTGAGCCGCCGTGACCCTATAGAACTTGCGCTCATATTCGAGCGCGCCCGACAGCGTGTTAAACAGTCTGGTCGTCGCCATCTGGCGCCATTGCTCAAGATGGTGAACTGCCGCGAGGCCGGCAAGCGCCGTCACCACGTACTTCCCAAGGCCGCCGCGCGCGTCGAAATTCATCGCAACGACGCGTTGCTCAAGATCGAAGCTTTCGAACACGCGACCGGCCTTTGCATTCCATGTCTTGGCAATCCTGACCGTAGGTCGGATCAAGCCGCTGTGTACCCGATCTAGTAGATCGAGTTTCGCGCTAAAGCCCGCCGGGTCCGTCGACCGCCAATTATCGGGACCGGAGGGAATTACGAAGCTGTGCCACGAGCGCAGCGCCGGAACGAGTTCGAACTTGATGTGGTTCAACTCAAGCACGATCGTGGGGCTCGACTGCTTGACTTCTGACCGGCTGTACGAGTTCTCGACGAAGCGCCTCAGCCTGTCGAGGTATGTCTGCGGGCGGAGGCCCGCCTGCTGCCACGCGACCATGTAGTCAACATCGGAGGCTTCGTCATAGGCGCGCGGAAGCATGGTGCCACGTTGGGCGGAGCCAAAGATGAAGTGTGTCGATAGTTCGACCGAAAAGAACCCGTTCAATCTGGTGCTCAAAGTACGGTGCGACAGGTTGATGAAGTCTATTTCGCGCTGCAGCATCGATGTACGTCGTGCGAGATCGAACAGATACCCATCAATCCCATCAGCGGTTGGTGCGAGCATCACTCGTCGATCCTGTGTTTTGCCTCGCCGGCATCGATCCCAGCGCGCGCCTTGCGTCGATCGGCATCGCTGAACATGGGAGCTGCCTGATTCGCTTCGTTTTGCCGCCGAATGAACGTCTCTACCGCCTCCACGGACTGCTCATCCGGCAACTGGCCGAGCTTTGCCTCGCGGAAGAAGCGCGCCTCCTTCAATATCGACAGGAAAGCATTGCCGGCTTTGCGATGCTGCTCGGACCGTTCGTGCGGCTTCAAGAACGTCAGCAGGGCGGTGAAAACAGCCGCCATCATCGAGCAGATGGCGGCAGCAGTCGTGTAGTCCTTGAAGATCGCTGCGCTAGCGGCCACGGCGAACACGGTCGCGGGGACGCCGATGACGTAGTGGTACCTAGACCAACGGACGGAGGCGTTGAAGTGCGACTTGCTCGTGTGCGAGCAGTCCTCATTGAGCCGGGCAAGCTCGGCGGTCAGATTTGCGGACGACCTTCGCGCCATGCGTCTGGATCGTCAACTTTCGCTTCGAGTTCAAGGTCATGCGCTGCGATATCCACAGAGCGGCAAGGCTCATGTCAGGATTTTGAGCTGAAAGCTTACCAAAGTTCGTCAGCACCACAATTCGAACTTCGTCGGCTCTGCGTCGAAACCGCAGCGCTGAACAAGTTGCCGCCCCTCACCCCGCCCTCTCCCCGTGAAGAACGGGGAGAGGGAATAGCGTGCGCCGCCGCGGTGACGGTGCGCGTCTCTGCTTGGCCCCGAGCGGTGACTGCCGATGCCTGCAGACGGATGAGGGGCTGTCATTGCGTCGGCAGAGTTCTCTCAAGCAGCAGGGCCACGCTGGATGCCCGCCTTCTCCGCGCCCTCGTCACCGGCGACGGCGAGATCGAGCGGCGCGCTGTCACGCCTGCGTCGTCAGCCATTTCGACGTGGCTTCGTCCGCGGGAAACATCAGCTCGATCTTCAGCTCCGCGACCGCGATGTCCTCGGTGGAGCCGAAGTGCGCGAGCACCGTGAGGAAGGACAGCGGGCCGCCCGGCGCCTTCAATCGCGCCGCGATGTTCGCCGACGGGAAGACCGGCTCGTCGAGATCCAGCCCTTCGGCCATGACCTGGGCGGCGCGTTCGAGCACGGGATCGCCGCCGTAGTGCACGCTCTCGGTTTTCAGCCGACGCGCGAAATGCGCGCGGATCTCATCGGCATTCTCGAAAACGGCGGCCATCCGCGCCCGGTCGGCGAAGGCTTCGAGCAGGTTCGTGCCGAGGCCGATGCCGATCGCCCCGAAGAGGCGGATCGCGGCGGCATTGGCCTGCCGGATGCACCAATGCCGGTCGAGCACGAAGCCGGGATAGGGCTCGTGTGTCGCGAGCATGCGCTCGATGGCGATGCGGATCGGCGCCATGGCGGCCGCGTCGAGCGATCGCACCCGGTAGTGCTCCGCATAGCCCGCCGCGCGCAGCCAGCCGTTGCGGTCCGCCAACGGCACATCGAGATGGCGGCAGAGGCGGAGCACCATGGCCCGGCTCGGCTGCGCGCGCCCTTTTTTGAGGAACGCGATGTGGCGCGCGGAGACGTCGGCCGTCAGCCCCAAGTCCATCTGGCTCAAGCGGCGGCGCTCGCGCCAGGAGCGCAGGATGCTTCCGAATGTCGAGTCCATGGCCGCGACCATAGCAGGGATCGAGCGTGCTTCACTTACCTCTCGGGTAATTGGCAGCCTGCGCGGCGTGCCGCAACCTGAACTCCGCACATCAACGATGGAGTTCGAGACATGACTGCGCAATCCACTGCCGGCTGGCTCAAGACCGTGTCGGTTCTCACGGCGCTGTCGGCCCTGCCGCTCGCTTTCTCGGGACTGCCCGGCCTCTCGCCGGTCGCGAACCTCTTCACGGACCTCGCCTTCTGGCCGCTCGACGGCCGTCCGGTCATCGCCGCGCCGGAGACCAGGCTTTATGCGGCGATCTCCGGCGGCCTGACGATCGGCCTCGCGGCCATGGTCTGGATGGTCGCCGATCGCGTTCTCGCGCGCGATCCGGCCGCGGCGCGCGCCGTCATTCTCACCGGCCTTTCCGCGTGGTGCGCGATCGACAGCCTCGGCTCGATCGCCGCCGGCGCGCCCATGAACGTGCTGATCAACCTGCTGATCTGGTCCGCCTTCGTGTGGCCGCTGCGCACGGCCGCCGCGAAGGCCGCATGAAGGCGGCGCTGCGGGCGCCGGAGCGGTCGCCGGGCGGCGTTCGCGGGAATGCGGCACCGTGTGCTGCGACGTGGCGCGCTGCAATGCGCGATTTGGGCCGCTCGATGGTTCCTTTCCCCGTGACGACCGGGGAAGGGGAACACTTGGTGGCGCTCGCGCCATCGGCGCTTCTGCCGGTCGCGTGCGAACGGGCCCGGGGCGTCAGTCGCCGCCCGCGGTTCTGATCGAAACCAGCCCGTTGCCGTGACGCTCGATGCGGCCGGCGACGGTGAGTTCGAGCAGCGCGACCTGCACGATCCGGCTCTCGAGGCCCGTCGCGCGGACGATTTCATCGACGCCGACCGGCGCGGGGCCGAGGGCCGCGGCCACCTTGCCGACATCGCCCTCGTGGACCTGCGGCGGGCGGGAAGGACGGCTCGCGGCCGGTGCCGGCTCTTCGACCGAGTAGGTCGCGCGCGGGGCCTCGAAGCGGCGCATCTGGGGACCCAGGACTTCGATCACATCCTCCGCCGACAGGGCGATGGTGGCACCGTTCTTCAGCAGCTGATTGGTACCCTCGGCGCGGGGATCGAGCGGGTGACCCGGCACGGCGAAGACGTCCCGGCCCTGCTCCCCGGCGGTGCGCGCGGTGATGAGCGTGCCGGAGCGCCGCGCCGCCTCGATCACCACCACGGCGCGCGATACACCCGAGATGATGCGATTGCGGCGGGGGAAATCCTGTGCGCGCGGCACGAAGCCGGGCGGCATTTCCGCGACGAGGCAGCCCTCGGCCGCGATCCGCTCGTGCAGCGCCGCGTTCTCCGGCGGGTAGATGCGATCGACGCCGCCCGCCAACACCGCGACCGTGCCGGTCGCGAGCGCCGCCTGATGCGCCGCCGCGTCGATGCCGCGCGCGAGGCCCGAGACGACCACGAATCCTGCTTCCCCCAAGCGCGCGGCGAACTGACGTGAGAGCGTGATGCCCGCCGCGGAGGCGTCGCGCGACCCCACCAGGGCGATCGCTTCGGCCTCCAGCAGTGCCGCGCGGCCCTTGACGTAGAGCAGCGGCGGCGGCGCTTCGACGTGGGCGAGCAGCGGCGGATAGCCCGGCTCGATGGTGAACAGTGGAAAGGCGCCCGCACGGTGCGCAGCGTCGAGTTCCGCCTCGGCCCTGTCGGCTGGACAGATCGCGAGCGAGCGGCGGCCCCGGCGCGCGATGTCGGGCAGTGCGTCGAGCGCCTGGCGCGCGCCGCCGTAGAGATTGATCAGCTCCCGAAACGTGACGGGGCCGATGTTCTCCGAGCGGATCAGCCTCAGGCACGCGAGGCGTTGCCGGTCGTCGAGGGGCACTTGAGGCAGCGGCGCGGGTGTGCGCGTGCGGCCGGGCAGCCCGCTGTCACTAGGACTTGGCACCGATCTTCGGCTCCGTCCCGGCCCGCAGCCGGGCAATATTCGCGCGGTGAGTATAATAGACGAGTATGGTCATCGCTGCGAGCACGAGGGCCAAGCCCCGTTCGCCCAGATACAATGGATACAACGGCGCGAGGAGTGAAGCGACCAGCGCGGCGAGCGAGGAAATCCGCAGTGTGAGCGCAACGATCAGCCAGACTCCGCAGAAGACCAGCGCGGACGGCCAGAAGATGCCGAGCAGTGCGCCGATGTAGGTCGCGACGCCCTTGCCGCCCTTGAAACCGAGCCAGACCGGGTAGATGTGTCCGATGAACGCCGCAACGCCGGCGAGCGACGCGCCGAGGAAAGCCGTGGCCGCCGGCCCGGCACCGGCCGTCGTGGCGCCGGGCACATAGTCGACACGAAAGCCCCAGACCGATTTCAGGATCATGTGCGCGATGAGGACCGCAGCGGTCGCCTTGAGCGCATCGAGCAGCAGCGTCGCCGCTGCGAGGCCTTTGTTTCCCGTACGCAGAACGTTGGTGGCGCCGATGTTGCCGGAGCCGATCTTGCGCACGTCGCCGAGACCGGCGGCCCGTGTCAGCAACAGACCGAACGGAATGGAGCCGAGCAGGTAGCCGAGTACGACGACTGCGACCACCGGCAACGAAATCAGCGAGATCGTCACGTCCGCCCCCAGGACACTTCAGGCCTCTATGCGATGGCTCTCGCACCGCGGTGCCCCTGCCTCCCTCGAGGAGGAAAGAACGACGCGGCTGGACGCATCCGCCCCCAGAGGCATCGCGGCGCTCGTGTGGGAGCAGGTGCCGCTCAGCCTCTGTCCTTTCCGTATTGGTAGACCGTTTCTCCTGCAACCATGGTGTGCAGAACGCGGCCCTGCATCTTGCTCTCGTCGAAGGGAGAGTTGCGCGAACGTGCCCGCAGCAGCGCCTTGTCCACGACCCACGGCTGGCCGAGGTCGATCAGGGCGAGATCGGCCGGCGCTCCCTTCTCGAGCCGGCCGGACGGCAGCCCCAGGAGACGGGCCGGATTGCACGTCATCGCGCGCAGCAGCGGCAGCAGCCCGACCTCCTCCGCGTGATAGAGGCGCAGTGCGGCGGCGAGCAGGGTTTCGAGACCGACGGCACCGTCGGCCGCCTCCGCGAACGGATGGCGCTTCACGTCGACGTCCTGGGGATCGTGGCTGGAGACGATGACATCGATGTCCCCGTCGGCGATGCCCTGCACCATCGCCCGGCGATCAGCCTCCGAACGCAGCGGCGGCCGCAGCTTGAGGAAGGTGCGGTAATGCCCGATGTCGTTCTCGTTGAGCGTCAGGTGATTGATCGACACGCCGCAGGTCACGGACAGTGACTTCGCCTTCGCGGCACGCACGATGTCTAGGCTCTCGGCACAGGAGATCGTCGCGGCGTGATAGCGTCCGCCGGTCATCTCGACCAGACGCACGTCGCGCTCCACGACGATGGTCTCCGCGAGCTTGTGAACACCTGGAAGCCCCAGCCGCGTCGCCACCTCGCCGGAATTCATCGCGGCGCCGTTCGACAGATGGGGGTCCTCGGTGTGATGGACGATGAGCGCACCGAAGTCCTTCCCATACAGGAGGCACTGGCGCATCGTCCGGGTGTTCGCGACGGTCGACTTGCCGTTGGTGAAGGCAACAGCGCCGGCCCTCTGCAAAAGGCCGATCTCGGTCATCTCCAGGCCTTCCAGGCCGCGCGTCATCGCGGCCATGACATGCACGTGCACGACGGCGTTGTCGCGGGCGCGGCGCTGGATGAAATCGACGAGCGCCACCTGATCGATCACCGGCTTGGTGTCGGGCATGACGACGATGGTGGTGACGCCGCCCGCCGCCGCCGCGTGGCTCGCCGTCTTCAAGGTCTCGCGATGCTCCTGTCCGGGCTCGCCCGTATAGACCTGCATGTCGATCAGACCGGGAGCGAGGACATGGCCGCCGCAATCGATGACGGTGGCGCCGGCCGGCGCGTTGCGCCGCAGATGGGGACCGAGATCGGCGATCACGCCGTCCCTCGTCAGCAAGCCGCCCAATTCGTCGCGACCGCTGGCCGGATCGATGATCCGCGCGTTGAGAAATACGGTCGCACCGGATTGGGGCGGTGCGCCGTTCTTCTTGAGGCCACTGCTCATCGTCTCACCCGAGTAGATCGCTCCGCGACGCATGCGGCAGAAGCCGCAGCGCCGCGTGTCAATGGTTCGGCAACTGTCGCGCCAGGGCTTCGAGTACGGCCATTCGCACCGCAACGCCCATCTCGACCTGGTCGCGGATCACGCTGCGCGAATGATCGGCGATGGTGGAAGCAATCTCGACGCCGCGGTTCATCGGTCCAGGATGCATGATCAGCGCGTCCGGCTTCGCGCGCGCCAGCTTCTCGTGATCGAGACCGAAGAAGTGATAGTACTCGCGCGTCGACGGCACGTAGGACCCCTGCATGCGCTCCCGCTGCAGGCGCAGCATCATCACGATGTCCGCGCCCTCGATTCCCTTGTTCATGTCGGTCAACACTTCCGCGCCCAGCCGGTCGGCCGCCGTCGGCAGGAGAGTCGAGGGGGCGACCACGCGGACACGCGCGCCCAGCGTATTCAGCAGGTCGATGTTGGAGCGCGCCACACGGCTGTGGAGCACGTCACCGCAGATCGCCACGGTGAGCCCGGCGATCCGCCCCTTGGCGCGCCGGATCGTCAGCGCGTCGAGCAACGCCTGGGTCGGATGCTGGTGCGCACCGTCGCCGGCGTTGATCACCGAACAGTCGACCTTCTGCGCGAGCAGTTCGACCGCGCCGGCCGCATGATGGCGCACGACCAGGATGTCCGGCCGCATCGCGTTCAGCGTCATCGCGGTGTCGATCAGCGTCTCGCCCTTCGAGACGGACGAGGTCGCCACGTTCATGTTCATCACGTCGGCGCCGAGACGCTTTCCGGCGAGTTCGAACGAACTCTGCGTCCGGGTCGAGGCTTCGAAGAACAGGTTGATGAGCGTGCGCCCGCGGAGGACGTCGCGCTTCTTGTTGACTTGCTTGTTGGTCTCGGCGGCCTTGTCGGCCAGATCCAGCAAAGCGGTGGCTTCTCCGGCAGTCAGCCCCTCGCAGGTGAGCAGATGCCGGCGCGCGAAGATCGCGTGAGGTGTGTGAGCGGTCATTAAAGCCGCTCCTTTAAGCGGAGTCCGTCCCGCCGGCAAGCGGGTCACGCAGTCACGGTGTCGAGATCAGGTCTGCGCTGCGGCGGGCGCATTGCGTCCGGGCGCGGCCGGCCGCGCTCAATGCTTGGTTTCGCCCGGAGGAACCTGGAGGTCGGCGCGGACCGCGGCGGGCGGCTCCGTCATTGCCTCGTAGGCGCCGGCCGTGAGCGACTTCTCGTCCATGGCGAGCTTCTGGCGATAGCGCCGGTAACTGAACGGGATCAATGCCAGGTATACGATCACCAAAAGGCTCGCGGTGGCGTAGGGGTAGGACCACAGCATCGCGAGGACCAGGGCGATCGCCCCCAGGATCGGCAGCGCGAGTTCCCGCCGGATGCGTTCGCCGAGCAACTTGCCCGACCACGTCGGAATCGTGGACACCAGCATGAACGCGATCGCCAGCACGTAGAGCGCAATCGCGAGCGGATAGGCCGTCACCGAGAACAGGCCGATCCCGTCGATGTAGAACGGCAGCATCACCGTCAGCGCCCCGGCCGGCGCGGGGATTCCGGTGAAATAGTTCGATTGCCACTTCGGCTTGTCGACCTCCAAGGCCGAGTTGAAGCGGGCAAGCCGCAGCCCCATGCAGCAGGCGAAGACCACGACGGCGACCCAGCCGAACGCCTTCAGTCCACCCAGGCCCCACAGGTAGATGACCAGTGCGGGGGCGACGCCGAAGCTCACGGTATCGGCCAGGCTGTCGAGCTCCGCGCCGAACCGCGACTGCACCTTCAGAGCGCGCGCCAATCGTCCGTCGATACCGTCGATCGCGGCGGCGACGACCAGCAGGATGAACGCCGTCGTGAAATGATGCTCGATCGCCATGCGGATCGCCGTCAGGCCGGCGCACAGGCTGAGGAGCGTGAAGGCGTTGGGAACGAGCGCGCGAACCGGTATCTTGCGATGCCGCAGCAAGTGCGGCGGACGCCGGTTGCCGGAGGATTCGCCGCCACCGAGTGTCGACTGCATGTGATGGTCTCCTGAACCCCTGTCCGACAGGATGAGTCAGCTCCGGCGCGCCTCGCGCTCGGGCTCGTGCGAGCGCAGATCGGCAAGCACCGTCTCGCCGCCGACCGCACGCTGCCCAACCGATACCAAGGCACCATGTTCGGGCGGAAGATAGACGTCGACCCGGCTGCCGAAGCGTATGAGGCCGAAGCGCTCACCCACCCCGAGCGAATCACCCTCGCGGACGAAGGTGACGATCCGCCGGGCGATCAGGCCAGCGATCTGAACCACGGCGATCTCTCCCCCCGATGGAAGCGCCAGCACCAGAGAGCGGCGCTCGTTTTCCTCGCTGGCCTTGTCGAGCGCCGCATTCAGGAAGGCGCCGGGAACATAGACCGAACGGACCACGCGGCCTGCGACGGGCGAACGATTGACGTGCACGTCGAGCACCGACAGGAAGATCGAAACCCTCAATCGCTCCTCGCTGCCCAGGCCGAGTTCGGCAGGCGGCTGTACGCGGTCGATGGCGGAGATGCGGCCATCGGCCGGCGAGACGACCAGCCCGTCGCGCAGGGGCGTGACGCGCGCGGGGTCGCGGAAGAAGTAGGCGACGTAGACCGTGAGCCCCAATGCCAGATAGGCCAGCACCGAAAACGGCAGCAGCACCCACATCGCCACCATGATCGCCGCCGCGATGGCGACGAACTTGTAGCCGTCCCGGTGGATCGGGGCGAGGTTGTCGGTGATGGTTTCGAGCAGGCTATGATTGGCAGACAAGACGCACTCCTCGTTCCTGACGGCGGGCGGCACCATCGGCCGCCTTGCCGGGGTCTGCAACGCGTAGGCGCAGCGCCACCGGCCGACTTTGCTGGGGTGATACGCGAACCGGCGCGGGAAATCACCCCTTCTCGGCCAGCAGGGTTTCGACCGGCCGCAGGAACGAACGGACAACCAGAGAGTGAAGGGCTTCGGCGGGTCCCTCGCCGGCAGTAAGGCCAGCAGGCGCGTCACGGGGGGCGCCGGGTTCACGGTCCGGCCGCGCCCTACCCCGCCGGACGGGGTGGGCGCCGTCGAGGTCTCATAGGGGAGGAAGCGGCCTCCGGGGCGGGGTGGGGCGGCTGGGGGTGCGCGCCCCACCTCGACACCGGCGCCATCAGCCGGCATCCGCGTTTGCGGACACGCGACGTCAGACAGTCGGCTACCGTCATCTATGCGCCGGTGGGGATCGAGCAGATCCTCCGGCGCCGGACGGCAGATCTCGGGTGAGCGGGAAGTCCTGCGATGGAGCTTGGCCTCTCCCAGCGGCCTTCGAGGAGATCTCAGAACCGCCGCCCGCGAACCCGTCCTGCTCGGTCGCAGTGTCGGGCGCGGACGGCGATCAGGTCATGTCACGTCACTCAGGGATCGCCTGCAATTCGAATCCAGCCTTGAGCAACGCGCTCATGGGGACCGCGATCGGATCGAACCACTTCGCATAGAGCTGCGCAGCCTCTCCAGACCGGAAGGCACGAGCAAGAGCCCGATTCACGGCCAAGCGAAAATCTGGATCGTTGCGGCGGATCATGACGCCATAGGGATCGTACGTCAGGAGCCTCCCGACGACGGCCAGACGCTTCTTGTTCGGCGACTTGGCGACCAATCCGAAAAGCACGATGTCGTCGGTGGCGAAGGCCTGAACCTTCTTGGCCTCGAGAGTTGCCATACCCTCTGCATAGTCCTTGACGACGACGAGCTTCGCGTCCTTCACCTTGCCGGCATCGATGAGAGTCTTGATGGCCTTCTCGTTCGTCGAGCCGCCGACCACCGCGATCGACTTCCGCGCCAGACCTTCGACTTCCTTGATCCTGCTGGATTTCCACGTGAGCAGCCGCGTGCCGGTCGTGAAGTAGGTCGCGGAGAAGTCGACTTGCTTCTGACGCGCAAGCGTATTCGTGGTGGAGCCGCATTCGAGATCGACGCTCCCGTCCACGACCATTGGTATGCGGGTCTGAGCATTGACCATCGCATACTTCACCGTGATGTCCGGCTTCTGCAGGGTCGCCTTCACTTCCTCGGCGATCTTCAGACAGAGATCGATCGCGTAGCCGACGGGCTGCTTGTTGGCATCGAGGAAGGAGAAGGGCGTCGACGCCTCGCGATGACCGATGGTGATCGAACCGGAGTCCTTTACCTTCTTGAGAGTTCCCGTAGGTTCCTGCGCCTGCGCGCAGACCGACATGGACATCAGCGCAAAGATTGCCGTTGCAGTTGCTGTTCGTCTTGCCGAGCGCTTCGAGTTTTTGGACATCTTCCTGTCCTCCCACTGTTGAACGTGGGCAGCTTCGGCTCGAAAGGCACCGAAGCCATTGCGGACGATCAACCCGACTACCTGCCGTGCAGAGTCGCCTGGGAGGCGCGATCGCTGCGAAGATCGATCCTGCATTCGCCGATGCGGTGAAGGCCCTCGATTCGGCGATCCGACGACCCCATCACGGCGTCCCCAACCCGAGCGAGCGGATTGCGCCGTGTGCGCTCGAATGTCGCCGCGGCATCGCACGTCCGATCGCATGCATGGCTCACGCCTTGCGCAGATAACGAACGATCCTTACGCTTCTGTGATTGCGCTACTTCAGCCGACCGAGACAGCCGTGGCCGCTCGCACCGTTCTCGCAATTGCCGGCGTGCACGTGCCCGCGGGCGTGCTGGCGCAATCCGCCGATCAGGCCGATCACATGGCGCGAGAGGCGGAATTCATCGTGCGGCGCATGCACCCTCAGTTCGCGTTCGCCGTTCCGATCAAGCCAGGCGCGCGGAAGGATGCCGACAACCGGCGAGGAGCCCCGGAGACTGCTGCACCGGGCGTTTCGATCGACGCCGGCACTGGCAGATCGATGCCAACCGGCCTCGAACGGCTCCAGTACGGTGTCGAATCAATGGAAACGTCCTAATCGTGACAGGCCGTCGTCCAGTGTCAGTCGTAGGGAGGCGAAGATGGGTCGGAGGCTCCATGAGGCGCATCTGCCCTGCTCGGCCGGGGCGGTCGTTAGACGATCAAAATACGCGAACGCGTACTCGCTCAACGAGCCGGGCTCGGAGCAAATGCTTTGGCGCGCGCTGAGCGGGCCTGAAAAATTGACCAAAATCATCGATTGGCTCGCCGTCGACGAGCCGACGCATGTTCGGTACTGCCCCAGGAACGAACTCTATTTCTGCAACATCTACGCGCACGACGTCTGTGCCCTGAGCGGCTCATATCTGCCGCGGGTCTGGTGGACGGCGTCGGCGCTCGCATCGTGGTCACAAGCAGGCAAACCCGAGGAACTCTACGAGCAGACCGTCGAAGAGATGACGGCGAATGCTCTTTTCCACTGGATGCAACAGTACGGCCTCATGTTCGACTGGGTCAGAGTCGCGGACCTCACCGAGCTTCAGCGTCTGGCCAATTCCGGGGCAGCCTGCCTCATCCTGGGATACGGCAGCGAGAGCGAAGGCCAGGGACATATCTCCGTCATCGTTCCAGAAACTCCCACCTGCCCTGCCAGGAGGTCCGGCAGCGGAGAGGTCGAAACTCCGGTGCAAAGCCAGGCCGGTGCCAACCTCTATCGCAGATCCACGGAGATGGGTCGCTGGTGGCTCAAGGACGAAATCGCTTCATACGGCTACTGGGCCTGCCGCACGCACGCGCCGAGCTCTTAGTCCATTTCCCGGCCGATCCGGATGCCGATGTATTCTTCGCCCATGCGGGCCGGGAACTCATAGCGCAGCGCGGAGCGCAGGAACCGTGCATGGGAGGTCCAGGCGCCGCCGCGGATCATGCGGTATTCGCACTCACCGGTCGTGCGCGCGGCCGGGGTGCCCGGATGGCCTGCGTTGCTGTCGTTGAAGCAGTCGAGCGTCCACGTGTAAACGTTGCCGTGAACCTGATGCAGTCCCCAGGGGTTGGGTTGGTAGGCGTTCACGGGGATAGTCCCCTGCTTCTTGCCCGCTTGGGTCGGCCCATTCCCGTAGGCTGTCCGCCAGTCGTAGTTTGCCTGCTCCGGCGTGACCTTCGAGCCCCACCAGAATGGCGTCGTCGTACCCGCGCGCGTGACGTACTCGATCTCCGCCTCCGAAAGCAGCCGATAGGTCTTACCGGTCTTCGCGGACAGCCATTGCACGAACTCGCCCGCGTCGCTCCAGGACACGTTGATAACGGGTCTTCGGCCGCGTCCCCAGCCGCGATCGGCCGGGCGCTTGTTGCTCTTGCAGCCCCCGCCGGCGACACACGTCTGCCATTCGTCGAAGGTCACGTGATATCGGCTGACGGCAAACGGACGCGGGAACGTGACATTGACCTGCACCTCCCCAGGCAGCCGCTCGGGCTCGTCTCCCGCCGCGCCCATGACGAATGCCCCAGACGGGACGACGGTCATCTCGGGGCAAGTCTGGCAATCGCGAAAGGTCTCCCCGGCGCGGCGGGTGCTGACCGGGGCAAACCCGCGATTGCGCTCATCGCGCGACCGATCCGCCTCGGCCTTCGCTTTCGCCTCGGCCTCTGCGCGCTGGGCCGCGAGCTCGTCGGCCTTGCGCTGTTCCTCCTTGCGCCGGATCTCCAACGCAGCCATGCGCTGGCGTTCGGCCTCGGCCTTCGCATTCTCCTCCTGAGCTGCACGTTGCCGCGCTGCTTCCGCTTGATCCTCAGCGGCTTTGGCCACGGCCAGTTGTCCCGCCGTCAACTCGCTGATCCGCGCGGAGATGCACGGTGCAATCGGCGTGCCTGCATGCTGTTTCTCAAGCGCCGACAGGGTCGCGACGCTCGATATTCCGGCCACTTCCTTGCAGACGCGGACCACGTCGCCGACGGCCGGCCCCGTCTCGCAACCCGCCAGACACACCCGCCTGCCGCCGACCACGCCCGAGTAGAATGCAGGCGTCTGGCGATGCCCGATGCTGCCGGCGAGGTCGCGCACTTGCTCGCCGACCCGATCCGCCATGTCGAGCAGGCTCAGCCCTGGCTGCTTCAACAAGGGCAACAGCGTACGCGTATAAATCGAGGTCGGCTCCTGGTCGCTGTCGGAGAGCCGGTCGAGCGCGGTCTGGTTGGCCCCCGCGGAGAACATGATGAACGTACCCTCGGGGGGCTCGACGCGAGCGAGCCCGCGCGCACCGCCGACTGTCCGGGTGCCCTCCGCGAACGGGTTGTCGCGACAAGCATCGAGCACGATGAGGCTGAAGCTCGGTTTGCGTTCGCGCAGATCCGCCAGCAACTCCGTGACGGCGATGCTTTCCCGCTTCAGCTGCTCTTCACGGCCGTAGCGGATGCGCGGCACGTCGCGGGGAAGCAGGAAGTTGGAACCGTTGATCTCGATCCCATGCCCCGAAAATAAGAATGCCACCTGATCGCCGGCCTTGAGGGATTCGAGAAAGTGCTGCCATCGCTTATTGAACCGTGCACGACCGACATTCGGCTCCGAGGTGACCACATAGCCGAGGGCCTTGAGCGCCTCGCTCATCGCCTTGGCATCGCCGATCGCCTTCTGGAGCTGTGCGCTCGGGCTGAGATTGTCGTAGGCGTCGATGCCCACGACGAATGCGCGCTTGCCCTGGGCCGCAGCCGGCAGGACGGCAGCGACCATGCAGAATGCAGCAATCGCCACGCGCAGGACGGCCCGCATTTCACCCCCGGGGCAACTGCGGCAGGATAGGTGAACGGCGAGACTGGCACAATTGCGAGCGCGCGGCGCGTGGAAAAGGGAACTCCACGCCGGGCATGATGATCCGGCGATCTGATCGCTCCGCGAGGGGCGCTCGATCCACCTGATCGGGGAACCCGTGCCGGCGCCCGCCACTACGACTGGAAGCCATCACAGCAATCTCGTTCGCCATGCCGGGACCCGGGCGCTCTTGGCGAATTCAGCTCGTCCAGCATTGACACTCTTACGCGTGGTCCGGTCGCTCGGCGGTGTCGCCACCCGGGCCCCTCGCCTCCTTAGATCGCCGCCAGCATGATCTCGGCTGCCTTCTCGGCGATCATGACGACCGGCGCGTGGGTATGTCCGCCGATCAGGGTCGGCATCACCGATGCGTCCGCGACGCGGAGCCCCTCGAAGCCGTGCACCTTCAGGTTGGCGTCCACCACGGCGGCGGGATCCTTGCCCATCCTGCAGGTTCCCACCGGGTGATAGAGTGTCTCGCACCGCTGCCGCACGACGGCCTCCAAATCGGCGTCCGAGGTGATCGTTGCGCCGGGGATATGCTCCTCGCCGCGGTAGGGCGCGAACGCGGGCGCCGCCGCGATCTTTCGCGAGAAGCGCACGCCGGCCAGCATCGTCGCGACGTCGCCCGGAGTTGACAGGTAATTCGCCCGTATGGCCGGCGCGACCGCGGGATCGGACGATTTCAGGCTGATCGTTCCCCGGCTCTCGGGCCTGAGCAGAATGGCGCCGATCGTGAAGCCGTGGCCCGGCGGATTGCCGGCGCCGTGGGCGACGAAGAACGACGGCGCCAGGATCAACTCGATATCGGGCGCTACGAGCCCCTCGCGCGTGCGGATGAAGGCCAAGGCCTCCCCGACATTCGACGTGAGCGGGCCTCGTCCGAGCAGCAGATACTTCAGAAGATTGCCGACGCTTTCCGCCGAAGCGAGCGAGACCGGCAGGCGGCAGTGATAGGTCGCGGCGGTCGCGAGGTGGTCCTGCAGGTTGGCCCCTACGCCCGGCATGTGCGAGAGGACGGTCACGCCGTGCGGCCCGAGGTTCGTCGCGGGACCGATGCCGGAGAGCATCAGGATCTGCGGGCTGTTGATCGCGCCCGCAGCCAGTACGATCTCTCGCTGTGCCTGCGCCTGGATGATCGTATTGCCACGCCTGTAGACGACGGCCACCGCGCGACGGCCGTCGAACCGGATCCGCTCCACCATCGCCTCGGTCACGACGTGCAGGTTCGGCCGCTGTAGCGCAGGGCGCAGGAACGCATCCGCGGCGCTCATGCGGCGGCCGCGCCGCTGGTTGACGTGGGTGAGGCCGATGCCGTCCTGACGGGGCCCGTTCGCGTCGGCCAGATCGGCGAGGCCGAGCGATCGGCCGGCCTCGACGAACGCACGCGCCAGCACGCTCGGAGAACGCTGCTCGGTCACCTCGAGCGGACCGTCTGTGCCGTGATAGCCCGGTGTGGCGCCGACCCCGACGAAAGTTTCGCTGCGCTTGAAGTAGGGGAGAACGTCGTCGTAGCCCCAGCCCGGATTGCCGAGCTGGCGCCATTGGTCGTAGTCGGCGCGATTGCCGCGCACGTACATCATGGCATTCATCGCGGAGCTGCCGCCCAGCATCTTCCCGCGCGGCCAGAATAGTCGACGGCCGCCGGCGCCCGGCTCCGGCTCGGTCTCGTAGGACCAATCCACTCCACTGCGGAAGAGCTTGGAGAACGCGACAGGCACGCTCACCTCTCGGCGGTCGTCCCCGCCGCCGGCCTCCAGGAGCAGCACCCGGTTGCGCCGGTCCTCCGACAAGCGCGCGGCCAGCACGCAGCCGGCGGAACCGGCCCCCACCACGATGAAATCGTACACGCATTCCTCCCGTTCGGCCGCCCGAGCGCCGGTTTTCGCTTCGGTGGGACATTGGGTCACCAACGTAGGCGTTGGAACCTGGCACCGCCGCGAATAGGATGCCCGCCATTCCAGCCGAATCCAAGCACAGCCAGGAAGATAAGAGTGACAGCGATGAGCAAGACCATCGAATACGGCCATTTCGTCGGCGGCAAGCGCATTGCCGGGAAGTCCGGCCGGACGGCCGACGTCTACCAGCCCATGGACGGCACGGTGCGGGCCAAGGTGGCGCTCGCGTCAAAGGCCGAGGTCCGCGCGGCGGTCGAGAATTCCAAGGCTGCACAGCCCGCCTGGGGGGCGACGAACCCCCAGCGCCGGGCGCGGGTGCTGATGAAGTTCCTGGAGCTGGCCGCCCGCGACAACGACAAGCTGGCCGATTGCCTCGCGCGCGAGCACGGAAAGACCATCGCCGACGCGAAGGGCGACATCCAGCGCGGCCTCGAGGTCGTCGAGTTCGCGATCGGCGCGCCCCATCTCATGAAGGGTGAGTATACCGAGGGTGCAGGCCCCGGCATCGACATCTACTCGATGCGGCAGGCCCTCGGCGTCGTCGCCGGCATCACGCCGTTCAACTTCCCGGCGATGATCCCGCTGTGGAAGGCGGCGCCGGCCATCGCCTGCGGAAACGCTTTCGTGCTGAAGCCCTCCGAGCGCGATCCCGGCGTGCCGCTCATGCTCGCGGAGCTGTTCCTCGAGGCGGGCCTGCCGCCCGGCATATTCAATGTCGTCAACGGCGACAAGGAAGCGGTCGACGCCGTGCTCGACGATCGCGA
>CAYMEB010000029.1:0-32036 GCA_964389095.1 uncultured Hyphomicrobiaceae bacterium | reverse complement strand
ACGGACGGCGCATTGACCACGGGCCTGCCCAGCAGATCGGCCGTTCCGTTTCAGCGGGAAGTGGCCGGCCTCATCACGACGATCTCGCGTGGGTCGGCGAATGACAGCATCGAGCGGGCAATCTCGCCGACCAGATCGCTGTCCGGCTTGGGATCGGAGAGAAGAGCCACGTCACGAAGCAGGCGCCGGCGGACCTCTTCCTGTCGCTGGATCTCTGACTGCAGGAGCGCTGCCCGCGGAGCAAGGTGACCTCGCGCGGCCAGGCCATGACGCCCATAGAGGGCGTGGGCCGCCAGATAGGTGGCCGCGACGAGCAGGAGCACCAGGATGAACCATTGGCGAGGGCTCTTCGCGCGCATCGAGTTTTCCGCGTTCTCGCGCCTACAGCTTTGGATCCCGGGTTGACGAGAACTCCCCGCGAACCGGACCGAGCATCAACGGCGTCGTACGGCGGCCGCCCCAACCCCGGTCTCGTGACCAGCCGTTCGCAGTCGCAGCAAACCGCATCATGCCGGATCGATCGGTCTTCGGTCCTGCCAGACGAGAGCACGCGCCGGTGGCTTTCGACCGATCGAAGGTCGTGAAGCTTCAAACTAGGCGGTGAGGATTGACGCTTCGTTAACCAGTCCGGCGGCGAGGTCGGCCGCCGTCTACACCATCGCCGAAGATCATACGGGAGACACCTGCAGCGGCAGCCGCGGCCTCGCATGCCGCGCACGGGCGCGAGGTCGAGACCAGGATCGATCCACTCAGGTCGCTTCGGCCCAGACTTTTTTGAGCCTCGCGGATGGCGACACGCTCGGCATGGGCATTCTCGTCGCGCTCCAGCACCACCCTGCTCGGGCCCCAGCCTCGGATTTCGCCGGATTGAACGAGCACGGCCCCGTACGGCTGATCACCGGCCGCGACTGCTGCGGATTTCATGCGGCGTGCCTCGGCGAGGAAGCGGGCCAATTCTGCGGGCGCAGGAAGAGGCCCTGCTGAAGGAGTATCGGTGGCGGCCTCGGCCGCTGCGCCAGCGGCTGGAAGCAGGGCTGCACCCAGCAACTGAAGGGCGCTACGGCGGCTCCGAGCTGTCGTCATCGGGCTGGGCCTTTTCCGATCCAACGCTATCGACGCACCATGACGCACTTTTGCAGCAGAGGGGAATTGAAATGGGCATTCGACGGCGATTTGCACGGCGGCGATGCCCGCAGGGCCTCACTCGCCCTCATCGTCTGGCGCGGCGCCCCCGCGCGCGTGGAGGTCGTAGTCGACACGCGTGAGATAAAGCCCCGATGCCGGTGCGACCGGGCCGCAACGGGCGCGATCCCTGGCTTCCAGCGCGGCGGCGAGATCGTCGCGGGTCCAGCGGCCTTCCCCGACGAGCTTCAGCGAGCCGACCATCGATCTGACCTGCTTGTGCATGAAGGAGCGTGCGCTGACCGTGATGCGTATCTCTTCACCGTCGGTGCGGACCTCGAGGACGTCGAGCGTCTTAACCGGCGATCTGGCCTGACACCCCGCCGCGCGAAACGTCGTGAAGTCATGCCGCCCCAAAAGGACGGTGGCGGCATCGGCCATCCCTGCCGGATCGAGTTCGCGCGCGACCCACCAGACCCGGTTGCGGTCCAGCGCCGGAGGACTGCGACGATTGAGCAACCGGTAGAGGTAATGGCGGCCACTGGCAGAAAAGCGCGCATCGAAGGTCTCGGGCACCTCGTCGCAGGTGCGGATCGAGATCGGCCAGGGCCTGACGTGATAATTGAGCGCCTCACGGATGACACCAGTCGGATAAGCGCGGGGAAGATCGAAGTGTGCGACTTGTCCCAGAGCGTGCACGCCGGAGTCCGTGCGCCCCGCTCCCCTCACCTCGACCTCGGCTCCACATAGCTGTGCAATAGCAGCGGCAATGGTCCCTTGCACCGACTGTCCCGCAGGCTGGATCTGCCAGCCGACGAACGGCGTCCCGTCGTACTCGATGGTTGTGCGGTAGCGGGGCATGTCGACGCTGCAGCGCGTGGTATCCGTAGTTTCACGACCAGCGAGCCGGCTTGCGCCTCGCTGAGATGCGATCGCAACGCAGTCTATCAGCCGCGAACCAGCCAAACGAGAAGGACGCCTGCCGCCACCGCGAAGGCGCCGGCAGCGCGCAAAGTCTGCTCGGGGGTTTCGGCGGCGGTGCGAAGCAGGCTCATGGCCATGCCCGGGGCGGCTGCCCAGAGCACGCCCTCAATCACCAGCACCAGCCCGACACCGACGAGCAGATCACTCATCTCTTGTTTTGGCCGCTGCCGAGCGGGTTCTGGAAGAACCGGAAGAAGTCGTTGTCCGGCGACAACAGAAGGCGTGTGTCGCCCTTCTTGAAGCTGGCCTCGTAGGCCTGCATGGAGCGATAGAAGGCGAAGAAATCGGGGTCGCGGCCATGGGCGTCCGCGAAGATGCGATTGCGCTCGCTGTCGCCTTCGCCGCGCATCTGCTCCGACTTGCGGGTCGCTTCCGCCTTGATGACGGTCACTTCGCGATCGGCGGTGGCGCGGATGCGATTTGCCTCGGCGGTGCCCTGCGCGCGGAACTCGGCCGCTTCGCGATCACGTTCGGCGCGCATGCGATCGAACACGCTCTTGGAGTTCTGGGCGGGCAAGTCCGCTCGCTTGATGCGAACGTCAACGACTTCAAGGCCGAAGTCCTTGCCTTCGTCGTTCACGGTCTTGGCAATTCGCTTCATCAGCTCTTCGCGCCTGTCCTTCACGACGTCTTGGAAGTTCGACCCACCCAGGACGCGACGCATCGCGGAGTCGACGATCGGGCCGAGAGTCTGGCGCACACGGAACTCGCTGCCGACGGTCTGGTAGAAGCGGAGCGGATCGACGATGCGGTAGCGGGTGAATGCGTCGACGACGATGCGCTTCTGATCCGATGCGGTGACCTCCTGAGGAGACGTATCCAGATCGAGAATGCGCTTGTCGTAATAGACGACCGATTGCACGACCGGCAGCTTCCACTGCAGGCCGGGTTGGCCGATCGTACGAACCGGCCTACCGAATTCGAGAACGAGAACCTGCTCGTTCTGGTTCACGATGAAGAGGGACAGGTAGGCCGCGGTGCCGGCGAGGCCGACGATGACGGCGAGAACTGCGAGCAGATTGCGCATGGCTCTGGTTTCTCCGGCTCAGCGCTTCTGAAGCTGGTCGAGCGGCAGGAACGGAACGACACCGGGACCGCCCTGCTTGTTGTCCAGGATGATCTTGTCGGTCCCGTCGAGAACGCGCTCCATGGTCTCGAGGTACATGCGGCGACGCGTCACTTCCGGCGCCTTCTTGTACTCCTCGAAGATTTTCAGGAAGCGGGATGTCTGGCCCTGCGCGTCGGCGACCGATTGCTGCTTGTAGCCTTCGGCCTGCTGGAGGATACGCTCGGCTTCGCCGCGCGCCTCGGGCACGACCTTGTTCGCGTATGCGTTGGCCAGATTCTGCAGCGTCTCCTTTTCGGCGCGGGCGGCCTGAACGGCGCGGAACGCGTCGATGACCTGCTCGGGCGGGTCGACCTTCTGGAGTTGCACCTGATCGATGCGAATGCCGGAGCCGTAGCTGTCGAGCACGTCCTGCATAAGCTTCTGCACCGACTGCTCGATCTTCTGGCGCGCCTCGGTCAGCAGCGGTTGGATGTTGGACTGGCCAACGACCTCGCGCATCGCGCTTTCGCCAACTTCTTTCACGGTCGCCTCGGGATTCTGGATGTTGAACAGGTACTGTTCGACACCCGGCTTTCCGGACTTGGGATCAACTTCCGTCTTGATCTTCCAGTAGATGATGAAATCGACGTCGACGATGTTCTCGTCGCCGGTCAGCATCAGGCTTTCCTCGGGCACGTCACGGACACCGCTGAAGCCGCGGGAGTTGCCCTGCGACCGCAAGCCGATCTCGATGATGTTCTGGCGGGTGACCTTCGGGAAGCGCACTTCCTCGATCGGAGGCGGTAGGCGGAAGTGCAGTCCGGGAGGTGCCTGCCGGACGAACTGCCCGAAACGGAGCACAATGCCGAGCTCGTCCGGGTTTACGCGGAACGTGAAGGCATAGAAACCGACGACCGCGGCGAGAACCAGGGACATTAGATACATGAGCGGCGCGGGCACGCCGCCACCGCCGCCACCCGGCATAACCTTCTTGAGCCGGTCCTGGCTGCGCTTGAACAGTTCCTCGAGGTCGGGCTGCTGCTGGTTGCCACCACCGCCGCCGGATGGCCCCTGACCCCACGGGCCACCACCGCCCGGCCCCTTGCCCCAAGGACCGCCGCCACCGCTCTGATTGTTCCAAGGCATTGCTGTGTTGGGCCTTTCTGGGACTTGCGTCGCGGCGATCGTCGGCCGCGATACACTTGGCTGAGTCAGTTCCGGCGCCTATCCCGCCGCGATTGCCGCGCCGCGCCGGGCGCCGGTTCGGTGGGGGTCGGCAGAGGTCTCGGCGAGCTTATATGTGAGGGTTCCGGGGGCTGCAATCGGCTCCGTCAGATGTGGTGACGGCGGGCCCGTAATCAAGAGAGGAACGGTCGCTCTGATCGGCCGCGCCGATCAAGTCCTGCGGCGTTGGTAAATGATGGCCGTGGCCTCGTGCTCGTCGCCCTGCCCCCGTTGCAGCGGAGAATGTGACACCTCTTCCCATATGTCGGGGTCGGGCGCCTGGAAGTACGCGTCGCCCTCGACCTCGGTCTCGATGCGATTGAGCCGGATGCGGTGGGCCCTGGGCATGGCCTGGGCATAGATCTCTGCGCCGCCCGCCACGACGATCTCGCTGGCGCCGGTTTCGACGGCGATCTTGCGCGCGAGGTCGAGAGCGGCATCGAAGCTGGGGACCGTGTGCACACCGTCGGCCTGGAACGCGGAATCGCGCGTAACCACGATGTTGGTCCGGCCGGGGAGGGGGCGCCCAATGGATTTGAACGTCTTGCGCCCCATGATCACGGGTTTCCCCATGGTCACGGCGCGGAAGTGCTTCAGGTCCGAAGGCATACGCCAGGGCAAAGCTCCGCCGCGGCCGATCACGCCGTTCCGCGACGCCGCGAGAACGAGCACGATTTCCGGCTTGGCCGGCTCACAATGTGCGTGCTTTGCAGCCAGGGATCGCCACCAGCGTGATCTGATTCTGTTCAGTGTACTTGTTCATGGCGCCGCTGGCTGCATCGATGCCCAACCCGATGACGCCGCCAACCAACACGTTGCCCGCGGCCATAGCCTCGGCATGTGTACCGATAACGCCCGCGCCATCGTTGTAACACTCCTTGGAGCAGCGGACCGCAACGCTCTCCGAGCCCTTGTTGAGGGTCACTACGGCGGGCGTCACGACCTTCACTTGACCAATGGTGGATGAGGAGAGCGTACACTGGGCGCCGGGAGCTCCCGGCGTATCGACCGCGACTGTTTGGGTCGTGCCCTTGGTAATCGTGGCGCATCCGCCCAGCGCGGCGAGAACAATGAGCACATAGACCCTCATCCGAGGCCCCCCGAGAAGACTTGCTGCAAACCCTAGGGCGTCGATCGGGAACAGCACAATCCGGCGTTGCGCCTAATGGGGCCTGATTTCCACAGAAATGGATCGAGCTCGGACAGCCCGACGTCCATCAAACCGCCACCGGCGCCTTGATGTGGGGGTGGGGGTCGTAACCGGCGAGGCTGAAGTCTTCGAACGTGAAGTCGAAGATCGACCGGACCTCCGGATTGATTTCCAGCCGTGGCAGGGGACGCGGCTGCCGGGTCAACTGGATATCGGCCTGCTCCAGGTGGTTCAGGTAGAGATGCGCATCACCGAACGTGTGGACGAATTCGCCGGCCTTCAGTCCGGTGACCTGCGCCATCATCAACGTGAGAGCGGCATAGCTGGCGACATTGAACGGCACGCCGAGGAAGACGTCGGCGGACCTCTGGTAGAGCTGGCAGGAGAGCCGGCCGTCGGCGACGTAGAACTGAAACAGGCAATGACACGGGGCCAGTGCCATTTGAGGAATATCGGCGGGGTTCCAAGCGGATACGATGATGCGGCGGGAATCCGGGTTGGTCCGGATGGTGTCGACCGCCTCGCGGATCTGATCGATGGTGCGGCCGTCGGGCGTCGCCCACGAACGCCATTGGCGCCCATAGACTGGGCCGAGATCGCCGTTCTCGTCGGCCCACTCGTCCCATATGGAGACCCCGTTCCGCTTCAGGTAGGCGATGTTGGTGTCGCCCGACAGGAACCAGAGCAACTCGTGGATGATCGATTTGAGGTGGAGTTTCTTGGTCGTGACCAAGGGGAATCCTGCGGCCAGATCGAAACGCATCTGATGGCCGAAAACGGACAGCGTGCCCGTTCCCGTCCGGTCAGTCTTCTTCGTGCCGTGGTCACGGACCCGGCGGAGGAGGTCGAGATATTCCTGCATGGCGTACAGACTAGCGCGATTCAGGACCTGCTGCAGCCGTCCAGGGACGTCCGGCCGGAGTGGTCCACAACTCCCTCAGGCCGGGAACTCAGTAGAGCCCGCCGCGCCCGCTTCCCATCGGCCGCTGGCCGCGCTGCTCCTCGAGCGGAATGAAGGCGGAGCCGCCTTCGGCCGTCACGCCGATGACCGCATAAGCATCGTCGGGCTCTTCGAACGGCTTGAAGTACTCCACCATGACGTCCTTCTCGTCGGGGCCCGCGCGTACGCCGGTCTTGGCGTTGACGCGTAGCTCCTTGATGCCCGGAGGACGACGGAACAGGCCCGGCTTCTTGTCGGCCATGGCCATCTTGAGGAACTGGCCGACGATCGGCGCCGCGACTTGGCCGCCGGTGCGGCCTTTACCCATGGGGCGGGGCGTGTCGTAGCCGATGAAGACGCCGACGACGAGGTCCGGCGTATAGCCGACGAACCAGGCGTCCTTCTCGTCGTTCGTGGTGCCGGTCTTGCCGGCTACGGACACAGAGGGCACGAGCTCCTTTACACGCGTTCCCGTGCCGCGGCTGACGGCGCCCTCCAGCATGGACGTCATCTGGAAGGCGGTATGGGGATCGAGGATCGGCTTGCGATCGTCGGGCAGGTCCGGCTCGACCCCCGGCTGGTCGGTCCGGCAGGTGGCGCATTCACGCTTGTCGTGCCGCCACACGGTCTTGCCCCAACGGTCCTGGATGCGATCGATCAGCGTCGCCGTAACCTGCTTGCCGCCGTTGGCCAGCACGCAATAGGCCGTCGCCATCTTGACCAGGGTGGTCTCGCCGGCTCCCAGCGACATCGACAGAACCGGCAGCATGTCGTCGTAGACCCCGAAGCGACGGGCATACTCGACGATCAGCGGCATGCCCATGTCTTGGGCGAGCCGGACGGTCATCTGGTTGCGCGATTTTTCTATGCCGTGGCGTAGGGTCTGGGGACCGTAGGACTTGTCGCCTTCGTAGTTCTTGGGCTGCCAGGCTTCCTTGCCTGGCCCCTGATCGATCTCGATCGGCGCGTCGAGCACGATCGAGGTCGGCTTGTACCCATTGTCGAGCGCGGCCGCATAGACCAGCGGCTTGAACGACGAGCCGGGCTGGCGCCTGGCCTGGAGGGCCCGGTCGAACTGGCTTGCGGCGAACGAGAAACCGCCGACCACCGCATGGACGCGGCCGGTGTGAGGATCCATGGCGATCAAACCGCCACCGACCTCGGGGATCTGCATGAGGCTCCAGACACCGTCGATCTTTGCGGGGTCTTTGGGCGCGACCCAGATCACGTCGCCCAGATTGAGGACGTCGGACGGTTGTGGGGTCTTGCTGCCGCGACGGTTGGCCCAGCGGATCTCCTCGTAGGGGATCTCGACGGCTTCACGGTCCTTCGAGAACTTGCCGTCTGCCTGTCGCGATGGACGCAAACCCACCACGGCCTTGGCCCGCTGCAGTTCGATGACGACGCCGAGCCGCCATGGCGCGATATCGCCGGGTACGTCGACTTGGCCGAGCGCCGTACCCCAGTCGCCGCCGGGGATCGCGGCAAAATCGATGGTCTGAACAGGGCCGCGCCAGCCCTTGTCGCGGTCGAACGCCACGAGGCCGTCGATGAGAGCACGCCGTGCGAAGCGTTGCAGGCGCGGGTCGAGCGTGGTGCGTACCGACAGGCCGCCGTTGACCCGTCCGTCGCCGGCGCTGGTGCGCTCGAGCTTGCCGTACAGGCCGTCTTCGCCATAAAGGCCGACCAGCGTACGGCGAACTTCCTCGGCGAAGTAGTCGGCCGCGTAGATCTGGGTTCCGTAGCCGCGAATGTTGACGGTCAACTCTGCCGCCTTGGCCGTCTTTCCGGCTTCCGCAGTGACGTAGCCGTTCTCGACCATCTGATCGATGATCCAGTTCCGCCGTTCGATCGCGCGCTGGCGATGACGGAAGGGGTGATAGTTGTTCGGGGCCTTGGGCAATGCGGCGAGGTAGGCCACTTCCTCGATATTCAACTGCTCCAGCTCCTTGCCGAAATAGTTGAGGCCGGCAGCCGCGACGCCATAGGAGCCGATGCCGAGGTAGATCTCGTTCAGATAGAGTTCGAGGATCTTGTCCTTCGAATACGTCCGCTCGATACGGACCGCCAGGATCGCTTCCTTGAGCTTGCGCTCGAGCTTCTGCTCGCTCGTGAGCAGGAAGTTCTTGGCGACCTGTTGCGTGATGGTCGAGGCGCCCTGGGGGCTGCGGCCGGAGCCGTAATTGCGGAAGTTGGTCAGCATCGCGCGGCCGAGACCGTAGAAGTCCAGGCCGCCGTGCTCGTAGAACCGCTTGTCCTCGGCCGACAGGTAGGCTGCGATCACAAGCTTGGGAACGTTGTTGATCGGTACGAAAATCCGCCTTTCGCGCGCATACTCGGCCATAAGGCTGCCGTCGATTGCGTGGATTCGCGTCATCACCGGCGGCTCGTAGCGGGCCAGGCTGTCGTAGTCGGGCAGATCGCGGGAGGCCTTCCAGAACAGGTAGCCCGCCACCGAGGCGCCGACCAAGAACAGAAGAATACTGGTCCCGAACACGAAGCCCAGTGCGCCGAGAAGAAAGCTACGGCGCCTCGGCTTACGCCTTGGCGGAGCTGGCGGGAGATGGACGGGCGCCTTCATCGGCTTCCTGGATCCAGACTGTCATGCCGCACCATGCGGCGATTATGCGGCTATCTCATACGGCGCCGGGGTTACAGTTGCGATAATGTGCTTCCACAACCCGGACAAGGCACGTCTGAGGCGGTATTCGGAGCGCGACAACTCCGTCCCCTCACTCGATCACGAGAAGGAACGGGCCATGCGATCGCATCACTCATAGCACAGATTGTGGCCAATCCGCGCCGCCGCTCCACGCTGGAGAGGTCGCATAACTCTCATTCCCGATCCGAGCAAGGCCTGCGGAGGCAAGGCCAGACCGAGCCTACCAGGCGGTGCTTCCTTGGTGATCAGCCCAGCGACAGTCCCAGCGCCTTGGCCCAGCCCAGGCCGGCAATTGTGCCTTTTCGCGGCTTGTATTCACATCCCACGTATCCGCTGAACCCGCTGCGATCGATTTCATCCAGGAGAAAGCGGTAGTTCAACTCGCCGTCGTCGGGCTCGCCGCGGTCGGGCGGGCTGGCGATCTGGTAGTGGCGGGCAAGGCGGCCGAACTCGCGGATCGCCATCGCCACGTCGCCCTCCATGATCTGCCGGTGATACAGGTCGAACTGGAGGCCGACATTGGGTTCCCCGGTTTCGAGGATGATCGAGCGCGCCGCTTCCGTGGTGTTGAGAAAGTAGCCCGGTATGTCGCGGGTGTTGATCGGCTCTATGATCACGTCCACCCCATGGCCGGCAGCCATCCGGGCGGCCCGCTTGAGGTTGGCGACATAGGTGCGCCGCTCCGCGCCGTGGTGGCGGAGACCAGCCATGGCGAAAACCCGGCGACAGCCAAAGGCATCGGCGCACTCTAGGGCGGCGGCGACCGCCTTCTCGAACTCGGCCTCGCGTCCGGGGATCGCCGTCATGCCGCGCTCGCCTTTGGTCCAGTCGCCGTGTGCCATGTTGAAGAGGGCTTGCGTCAGGCCGTTGCCCTTAAGGCGCGCCGCGATCTCGGACTTGGGCGCCTCGAACGGGTTGAGATATTCGACGGCCTTGAAGCCGGCTTTCGCTGCTGCCTCGAAGCGATCCAGGAACGGCAGCTCGGTGAAAAGGAAAGAGAGGTTGGCGGCGAATTTCGGCATCGTGGACTTCTCCTGCCCGGTCTCACGAAGAGACCGGCGACAAATGCTTGATCATGTGCGTTATGTGGCGGTCGGGCAGTTCCTCGTGGCGCTCCACTTCGTAGCCGTGGCGGTGATACCAGCCGATGAGCGAAGCGAGGACCGCGCCGGTATAGAGGCGGATGACGTCACGTTCGAGCTGGCGGGCACGGACCTCGGCGGCGTCAAGCATGATCTGGCCCAGTCCCTGCCGCTGTGCGTCGGGTGCGGCCGCGATCGACCAGATGAGCAGGTCGCCGGCGCGGGCCTCCAGAACCAGCACGCCGCGAAGCTGGTTACGCTCCTCGGCCAGCCAGACCTCTTTGGTCGCGACGATTTCCGCGTAGTCGGCGAGGAGCGGCAGGGGCTCGACACCGAGCAAGGCGCGATTGCGCGCGTAAGCGGCGCGTTGGAGCGCTTCGACAGCGGAAATGTCGGCGGTCTCGGCCCGCCGGAACCGTATCGGGGCGGGGGCAGGAGATTCGGGAGACGGTTGCGGCGAGATCACGGCTCACCCCTGTTGCACGGTCATCAACTCGGCGAGTTTCAGCCGCTGGCGGCCATCGGCCTCGAAGTTCTCTGGCGCGAGCCACGCCATGGTTGCCGCTTTCACCGAGGGCCAATCGTCCTCGGTCATGGCGAACCAGGCTGTGTCGCGGCTGCGCCCCTTGATGATCATGTGACGTCGGAACACGCCCTCGAACAAAAAGCCGAAACGAAGCGCGGCCGCCCGCGACGGGGCATTGAGTGCATCGCATTTCCATTCGTACCGCCGGTATCGGAGGTCTTCGAAGACATATCGGGCGAACAGGAAATTCGCTTCCGTCGTCACGGGCGAACGGGCGATCGCTGGTCCCCAGAGAATGCTGCCGATCTCGATGCAGCGGTGCTCCGGCGTGATGCGCATCAGGGTCTGCCGGCCTTCGGGCCGTCCTGTGCGCTTGTCGATCACGCTGAAGACGAGGGGATCGTCGGCCTTGGCGACCTTCTCCAGCCACGCCCGATGCGATACCTCGTCGGTTGGAACCTGATCGAACAGGTAGCGATGGCGCTGGGCCGCTCCCGGCGCGCTGGCTGCTTCATAAAGGGCGGCGCCGTGCCGGGTCGGATCGAGCGGCTCGAGCCGGCAGTAGCGCCCATCGAGGACGATGCGGTCCGGCCGTTTCGCCGGGCCCGGGTCCCGCACCTGGGGTCCGACGGGCAATCCGCTGTCGGCGTCGATTTCCTGGGGGATGGGGAGTTCGCCGCCGCTCAAAGCGCAAATCCTCCGTCGACGAGAAAGTGCTGCCCCGTCGTGAACGCACTCTCGTCGGACGCAAGATAAACGGCGATGGCGGCGATCTCTTCGGCAGTGCCGAGCCGGCCCATCGGCTGTCGGTCGATGAACATCTGGCGCACTTCCGCTTCGGTTTTTCCGAGCGATTTGGCCTGCGCAGCGATGCGCCCATCGAGCGACGGCGATTGGACGGTGCCAGGGCAGATCGCATTGCAGCGCACACCCTTGCGGATGAAGTCTGCCGCCACGGCCTTGGTCAAGCCGATGACGGCCGCCTTCGTGGCGCCGTACACATAGCGGTTCGGAATGCCACGCACGGAGCCGGCGCCCGACGCGATATTGACGATCGAGCCTCCGCCCTTCGTGAGCATCGCGGGCAGGAACGCCTGGATCGTGCGATGCATCGACTTGACGTTCAGGTCGAACGAGAAATCCCAGTCTTGATCGTTGCACTCGAGAACCGTGCCGTGGTGAACGAAGCCCGCTGCATTGAACAGGATGTCGACCGCGCCGATGCGTTTTGCTGCCTCTTGGACGGACTTGGTGTTTCGCACGTCGATCAGATGGGTCTCTGCGACGCCCGCGTCACGCAAATCTTTAAGCGACGAGAGGTCGACGTCGGAGGCGATGACCTTTGCCCCCTCTCGTGCGAACGCGAGGGCCGTGGCCCGTCCGATGCCTGCGCCCGAGGCGGTGCAGAAGGCTACTTTTCCGTCGAGGCGGCCGGCCATGCGTGGCTCCGTGGTGTTTGGACGATCGGTCGGGAAGCATTAATCACGACCGTTCCGTGCGCGTAAATGGACCTGGGTGGAATTGTCCGGCACCCGCAGGTGCATTGGACCTCCCGCGCCTGGAGCGTGTATCCGTGGAGGTCGGGAACTGCCGCCTCGGCGGCGATCCCTCAGTCCATCATCTTGTTGATCGCGGCGCCCGTCGGGGCCGAAACGATGAAACTCAGGCCGCCGGTCTCCGCGACCTCGCGCACTGCCGCGACAAGGCCTGCGATCGCCGCCCGGTGGAACCAGGGGCCCAGGCTGACCCGCCTGACGCCGGCGCGGAGCAGGTCTGGCACGGTGAAGGTCTTCATGGCCATCACGTTGACGGGCACGCGAACTGCCTCAACCACGGCGCGCACTTCTTCGAGCGACGTCAAACCGGTCGCGTACACCACATCGGCGCCGGCCGCCTCGTAGGCTCTCAGGCGCTTGAGGGTATCTTCCATGTCTCGACGTCCCGCGAGGAAGTTCTCGCATCTCGCGGTGAGGACGGCGCCGGTGCCTGATCGCTTCACGGCCGCGACGGCGAGGCGGACTCGATCGACCGCTACATCCATCGGGTAGATCGGAGCTGCCTTGTCCTTCGTGGCGTCCTCGATCGAAAGCCCCGCGAGCCCGGTATCGAGCGCCCTATGGACGTTCTCGGCGACGGCTTCCGGCCGGTCGGCGAACCCATTTTCGAAATCGGCCGCGACCGGCAGGTCTGTCGCCGCGACGATGTCGCGACAGTGCTGGAGTGCTTCATCGAGCGTGATGGCGTAGTCGGGCTTGCCGAGCGTATTGGCGTGGGCGGCGCTCGAAGTGGCCAGTGCCCGGAAGCCGTGATGGCGCATGATGCGGGCCGAGCCCACGTCCCAAGGATTGGGGAGCACGAACCCCGCCCGGTTCTCGTGCATCGCCCTGAAACCTGCGCATTTCGCTCGCTGGGCCGTCATGCCGCTCCGGGCTCCCGAATTGTTGGCGCGACGGATCGCCGTCGCCGCATATCGCAATGACTAGTCGCGTCCCGCGGCCATGAACAGTCGGCAGCGGCGGCCGCGCACAGATGCTCACACGGGGCGGCCCGCCAGCATCGGCCGGACGTCCGTGAGCCGGCCGGTGATCGCTGCCGCAGCGGCCATCGCCGGCGACATCAGATGTGTCCGTGCCCCCGGACCCTGGCGGCCTTTGAAGTTGCGGTTCGTGGTCGAGGCGCAGCGCCTGCCCGGCTCGACCCGATCACCATTGGTTCCCACGCACATCGAGCAGCCCGCAGCGGCCCATTCGAGCCCGGCATCCTCGAAGATCCGGTCGAGCCCCTCCTCTTCGGCTCGTCGCTTCACGTCGCGGGAACCCGGCACCACGAGTCCCGGCACCCTGGCCGTTCGCCCCGCGAGCACCGCGGCGGCTGCGCGCAGGTCCTCGATCCGGGAGTTCGTGCACGACCCGATGAAAACCTGGTCGATCTCGATGGTCTGCAACGGACGCCCCCCGGTCAGGCCCATGTATGCGAGCGCATTCTCGACATGGGCGCGGCGCGCCGGGTCTGTGATGGTTGCGGGGTCGGGAAGGTCCGCATCGATGGGCAAGGCATCCTCGGGGCTCGTTCCCCAGGTCACCGTCGGGGCGATCTCGGCGCCGCTCATGACGACCTCGCGGTCGAATTCGGCATCGCAATCGCTGGCGAGTCGCAGCCAGTCCTCGGCGGCGGCCTGGAATGCGGCACCGCGAGGCGCGTAGGGCCGTTCGTTCACGTGCGCCAGCGTGATCGCATCGGGGGCGACGATTCCAAGACGCCCGCCGGCTTCGATCGACATGTTGCAAACAGTCATACGGCCGGCCATCGACAGGCCCAGGATCCCCGAGCCGGCATACTCGATCGCGTATCCACGGGCACCATCTGCGCCGATGCGTGCGATGAGGGACAGGATCACGTCTTTGCCGCCGATCGACGGCCCGAGTGCGCCATCGACCCTCACGCGCATGCGCTTGGGCCTGCGCTGCCACAACGTCTGGGTCAAAAGGACATGGGCGACTTCCGACGCGCCGATGCCGAACGCGATCGCACCGAAAGCGCCGTGCGTCGAGGTGTGGCTGTCCCCGCAAACGATGGTCAATCCGGGAAGCGTCAGACCCTGCTCGGGGCCGATCACGTGGACGATGCCCTGACGCGGGTCGTCCATCCCGAACAGGGTGATGCCGTGGGCCCGCGCATTGGCCTCGAGGTCGGAGACCATACGGGCGATTTCGGGAGAGGGGCGGTTGCCGCGGACGGGGACGTAGTGGTCCGCGACGGCGAAGGTCAGTCCCGGCTCGGCGACGCGGCCCTTGCGGTTGGCGATGTCGATGAAGGCATGGAACGAGCCCTCGTGCAGGAAGTGCCTGTCGATGAACAATAAGTCGGCCCCGCCCGGCCGGGAGGCGATCACGTGGGGATCCCACAGCTTATCGATGATGGTCCGAGGTGCGGGCATGATGCTCGACAGTAACGAGGTGTCGCATTGAATAGCACGGCCGGCGGGCCGGAGCAGCCCTGCTGTCCTCAGGGCGGGGCTGCCGATGCTGCAAGTCCTGCGCGACTGCGGCGGCGCCGGCCCGAGCCGGTGCCGATCGAATGATCCAGCCTGCCGATCCGCCGCTCAGGCGAGGCCCCGCCGTTTGCGTTCGGCGTCGTCCCAGGCAGTCAGTGCCTGATAGTCGGGCACGAAGCCGAGGCCTTTCCTGGCATCGGAAGAGACGACGGTCTGCGACGTCACGACGTCGATCAATGCCGGCGCGTTGGCCAGGGCGCGCTCGATCGCGCCGGCCAGGTCCTCCGGCTTTTCGACCCGTTCGCCATGGGCGCCGAGCGCTCGAGCCATCGCGGCGTAGTCGGAATGGCGCAATGCCGTGCCGACGACGCGGCCGCCATAATTGGCTTCCTGGTCGAAGCGCTCGATGTTCCACGCCGCATTGTTCGAGACGATGAATACTGCCTTTGCGCCATGGCGCACTGCCGTGTCGATCTCCATGGCGTTGATGCCGAACGCTCCGTCACCAGTGATGGAGATGACCTGGCGATCGGGAAAGGCCAGTGCGGCGGCGATGGCGAATGGTACGCCGATTCCCAGGCAACCGAAGGCCCCGGCATCCATGTAGGTCTGCGACTCGAGCCCGACCCGGGCGAAGCTCAAGAGGTCGCCACCGTCGGCCACCGCGATGAAGTCCTTGCGGGCCGCTGCTTTGATGGCGTCGAATATTGCCGCAGGATGGATTTTCCCGTCGCTGCCGACGGGCGCTATCGCCTTTCCGCTGGAGCTTCGATCGAGGTGCTTCTTGCGCAGGCCTTCGCTCCAGGTCCGGTCAATCGCGGGTTGGCGGTTTCCTGCCGCCTTCACGATGGCATCGAGCGCCAGGTCGGGCGTGGCGAGGATTTCCGGCGTGCCGCGCCGGTTGTCGATGAGTTCGCCTGCGGTGTCGGCGAGGCGGACGAACCGCGCAATCGGGAACACGGCCGGCGAACCATAGCCGAGCTGGTAGTCTAGTTTGCGGCCGATCACGAGAACCGTATCGGCTTCGGTCATGGCCGCGGCTCGCATCGCGCCGACCACCGAGGGATGGTCAGCCGGGACGAGGCCCCGGCTCTCCTGCGTATCGAGGTATACGGCGCCGCATGCGTCGAGCAGACGGACGAGCGCATCCGAGGCGCCGCGCGCGCCGCGGCCGGTCACGACCAGAGGGCGCTTCGCGCTCCAGAGCACATCAACGGCTTCGGCAACGGCGACTGGATCGGGCTGCACGATGCGCTGGCCGCGCATCTGCATCCATTCGTCCGCAACAAGGGCTTTCGCGACGGGTGTCCGCAGCACGTCGGTCGGGATCTCCAGGTAGACGGGGCCTGGTTCTCCGAGGTCGCCGAAGGCGCGGGAGACCGCCTCGTCGAACTCCCGGATGACCTGATCGGCCACCCGCAGCGTTCGCGATTGCCGACACACCGGCCGCAGGATGTTGACGTGCGGGATATCCTGCAGGGGCCCCATGTTCGCTTGCGGGCGCGATGTACATCCGCCGATCAGCAGAACCGGGACGCGGGCGAGCGAGGCGTTCGCCATGCCCGTGACGCAGTTGGTGACGCCTGGACCGGCAGTCGCCATGCAGACGCCGAGCTGTCCTGTAAGCTCAGCGTGTGCATGCGCCATGTGCACAGCCGCACCCTCGTCGCGGACGTCGACGATGCGGATCCCGAGCCGCGCCACGTAGTCCCAGATAGGCTGGATGTGACCACCCTGCAGGCCGAAGACGTGGTCCACGCCGCGTGCCTTCAAGAAGCGCGCGATCCACTCCGCGCAGGTGTCCGGCGTGCTGTTCAAATCGATCGAGGCGGCAGCCATGGAAACTTCCTTCTGACTTGGGCTTGGAAACCGGGAGTCACGCGCCTGCGTGCCGTTGTCTCAGCACGCGATGCAGGATC
Organism: uncultured Hyphomicrobiaceae bacterium; assembly: GCA_964389095.1. Taxonomy (GTDB): domain Bacteria; phylum Pseudomonadota; class Alphaproteobacteria; order Rhizobiales; family Hyphomicrobiaceae; genus JABFRJ01. The sequence continues at coordinate 15,385 of CAYMEB010000029.1, read as the reverse complement.
TTGCCGGTGGCTGTACGGGGCATATCCGCCTCTGTTATGAACGAAACCGTTCGCGGCCGCTTGTAGCCGGCGAGACGCGCCTTTGCGTGGTCCACGATCTCGGCTTCGCTCGCCGATTTGCCGTCGGCCAGGATGACCATGGCATGCACGCGTTCACCCCACTTGGCGTCGGGGATTCCGATCACGGCCACATCCTTGACCGCGGGATGGCTACCCACAGCGATTTCGACCTCGGAGGGATAGACGTTTTCTCCGCCCGAAATGATCATGTTCTTCTTGCGGTCGACGAGCCAGATGTAGCCGTCTCCATCGCGCCGCGCCATGTCGCCGACGGTGCAGTATCGTCCGCGAAAGGCTTCGGCGGTCTTATCGGGCAGCTTCCAATAGCCGTCGAAAGTGTAGGGATTGCAGGAATAGAGTTCGCCCGGCTGACCGTCGGGAACTTCGCGTCCCTCCTCGTCGAGGATGCGGATCGGGGCGGAGCCGACGCACTCGCGTCCGACAGAACCCAAGCGCGTGAATTGCTCGTGGGGATGCAGCATCGTCACCCAGCCGGCCTCGGTCGATCCGTAGAGTTCGAAGAGCCCGGTGTTGCGGAACATCTCCATGATCGCGCGCTTGGTGTCCGGGCGCGCCGGAGCGGACGAAATCATGAGGCGTGTGACGGCGTCGCACGGGTTGAGGTCGCGAACTGCCGCGGGCAGATCGAGCATCATCGTGTAGTGCGTCGGGACCAGTGACGTGAAGGTTGCGCTGCCCGTGGACAGCGTCCGCAAGGCATGTTCGGGATCGAAGCTCTTGCGAGAATAGATGCTGACGGTAGCACCGCAGCCGATGAAAGACCCGAAGAAGTAGAGGGAATTGGCGTGGCACATGGGCATGACGAGCAACGCGTTGTCGTTTCTATGGATGCCGAGCTCCACTGCCGTCACCAGTGAAAGCAGCGCACTGCCCTGATGACTGCGGATTGCACCCTTCGGATTGCCGGTGGTGCCGGACGTGTACATCAACGTCCACGGCGCAGACACCGACGGATCGCTGCCGGGTTCGGCACCGCTCGCGGTCGCGAGCAGGTCCTCGTAGTCTTTGAAGCTTGGTGGCCGCGGCTTGTCGCCGAAATGTATGAGGCGCGCTGGAGGGCAGGGAAGAACACCGCGGATCTCTTCGATGGCCCCGGCAAGTTCGTCTTGAACGATCAGGGCAGAGATCTCGGCATTTCGCGCAATGAAACTCACTTCCGACCCGACCAAGCGGAAGTTTATGGGCACAGCCACTAGCCCGGCTTTGGCCGTTGCGGCGTAGATCTCGGCCCACTCGATGCAGTTGTAGGCGAGAACTCCGATGCGGTCGCCGATGCTCAGGCCCATCCCAAGCAAGGCATTGGCGAGCTTGCACGCCCGATCGTTCCAGTGTCGATAGGACATCTCGCGCCGGAGATCGCGGACTCCGATCTTGTCGGGATTGAGCCGCGCCTGGGCGGTGACGATCTGACCGAGCGTCAAAACTGATTGGCGCATGCCTTGAAGCTCCCTGCGGGCCTTCGACTACTTGCCGGTTTCGGCGGTGTTTCGGGCCGACCTGCGTGCGGGCGCGGCCGGTGGTGTTGCTGCCAGCGAGCGTTCGAGCCGTTCTGCTGCAGACCGGACATGAGCGATCGCTCGCGCTTGAGCTCGCGCAGGCTCTCCGCGGACAATGGCGTCCAGAATCTCTTCGTGCTGCACCCAAATCGCCTGTGGCGGCTCGGCGTGGCGCAGGACCTCTCCCATCGCCCGGCGCATCTGTCGCCAGTGTGGTGCGGCGGTGCTTTTCAAGAGGGGATTCCCGGAGGACGCGTAGACGAAATCGTGGAACGCGATGTCGCTTTGAACCAGCGCGGTGATGCTGCCCTTGGCGATGGCCGCATGTCCGACCGCGAGTTTCGCACTTCCTTCCCGCTGGAAAGCTGCACCGCAGGTCGTGGAGGCCTTCGCCCGCTCTGCGGCCCGGCGCGCCGCCAAGCCGTCGAGTGCAGCTCGAATTTCGTAGTGATTGTGCATGGACGCAATGTCGACCGGGGCTACGTAAAGCCCCCTCTTGCCGAGTTCCTGCAAAAGGCCGTCGTTCTTCAGCATCGCGAGAGACTGCTGTATCGGCTGGCGCGACACGCCGAGCTTTTCTGCCAATTGCTCCTGCACGAGCTGCGTGCCGGGCAGGAGACGGCCTTCGCAGATCTCGTCCATCAGCGCCTGGTAGACCTGTTCGGTGAGGTTGGGCTGTGGCTTGAGTAGCTTCATCGGGCGAGTGCCGAGTTCGGAATTCTGAATTCAATAAATCATGGCACGCGACGGGTCAATAGATCCGCCGGGTTCTGGCGTCATGGGCAGGTACGGCGGCCGTGCGGTCAGTGGCGTCGCATCGTGCTGCGTGCGCTCGTGTGGTGCGTCCGGAGGTGGCGGCGTCCGGGTTATTGCTTCCCGGCCCAATACCTCACGGAGTCGGCCAAGCCGTAGCGACAGCGGAACCCTAGTTCCACCGCCGCGGCTTGAATGTCCGACGGCGCTGGCCGGAGGAAGGGGAACCCGGCGAAGCCTTTGCCTGTGCGGGGCGTCTCGTCCACGGTGAGCGCGGGGAATACGGTGCGGACCGCAGCGATGAACTCCCCGATCGTCACCCACGTCCCCGGAGCGACATTGTAGACTCGCTGCTTGGGAGCGGCGGCGGCCAGTGCTGCCAGGTTCGCCACCGCGCAATCGCGCGCGTCGACGAATTCCTCCTTGCCGTCCCAGACAAGGAAGGGGTCGTCCAGCGTCAGCCGTTTGCCAGTTCGCCCGGCCTCGACGAGGCGCGCCAGCAAGCGACCGGGAACGCTGGTCGGCGCCTCGAGATCACCGCCGAGAACCGCGCCGTATCGCAGCAGCACGACATCGAGGCCGTAGAGATCGTGATAGAGCAGGCCCAGCTGCTCATTGGCGATCTTGGTCATGGCGTAGATGCTCGCCGGCCTTTCGGAGATCAGGTGCAGTGGCAGATCCTCGGTCACCGGCTGTGCGTCACGGCGGCCGAAGGCGGTGTAGCCCACAGTCGTCGAACTTGCGCAGACGACCCTGCCTATTGAATTCTTACGGGCGACTTCGAGAATGTTCGCGGTGCCGACGACATTCACTTGAACACCGCGCACCGGGTCCTGGCGAATGCCGGTCGACAGCATGGCTGCGGTATGCACGATTTCAGTTACGACGTGCTCTCTGACGATCGCGTCGAGGCGAGGCTGGTCAGTGACGTCGCATTGGCGGACGACTACGCCGGTCGGTGCGTTCTCCCTCGGCGTCCCGAGGTCGACGAGGACGACGGTTTTGCCCTGCGCTGCCAGCATTTCCGCCGTCATGGCGCCGATCAATCCGGCGCCGGTGATCAGGACCGTCATGTGGCTCCCTCGGCAGCTGCGTCCTCACTCAGCACGAGGTGATAAACACGACCCTGGAATTTGGACATGATCCGGCCGAGTTGCTCGCGGACCTCCTGGCGCACCGGCGAAGCGAGTGCCGCGTGCATGTCCGCCAGCGTATCGAAGTGCAGATCAAACATCATGTAGATGGCCGGTGCTCCGGCCTCTGCTTCCACGGGCCGGCGCAAGCGGATCTCGCGAATACGCGGATAGCGCGCGATTGCCTGCACCACGGTCGTCGCCATGTGTCTGTCGAACTCGGCGCGCTCCGCTTGTGCAACAGTACCTTCGAGAACCGCCGTGCGGATGATCATGTGTTGTTCCTTCGAGCAAGCTTACGGGGCCAGGCCGCCGAGTGATTTTCCGCCGTCCACGAACAGTGTCTGGCCGGTGACGAAGCGTGTGTGCGCTGAGGCGAAGAATGCGATCGCGTTGGCGATATCGTCAGGGTCCGCGGCTTTCCCGCTCGGCTCGAGCGCTGCCGCCGCGGCGTATTGGTCCGGCGGCATCTCGCGCGTCATGGCCGTATCCGTGAAGCCGGGCGCCACGGAGTTGACCATGATTCCGTGTGGCCTCAGCTCCATCGCCGCCGCCCGAGTAAGTCCGACGACGGCGGCTTTCGATGCGACGTAGTGGGGGAAGTTGGTTCCGCCGATCGCGGCGCGGGAGGAGACCGTTATGATGCGGCCGCCGGTTCCCATTCGGCGTGCCGCCTCCTGCATGAAGACGAACGTGCCGATCGTATTCACTTCGTACATCCGGCGGAAATCGTCATCGGTCGCGGTCATGAACGTCGTCGGCCAATAGACTCCGGCGACTGCGACCGCGACGTCGATCCGTTGGGCGGTTGCGAGTGCGGTGTGGATGGCGCCGCGGTCGGTCACGTCGGCGCTGCAGGCGCGAACGTCGAGGCCCCGGGCCGACAGTTCTGCGCAGGCGGTCTGGAGGGCGTCGGTCCGGCGGTCGATTGCGATGACGGCAAATCCGTCTTCCGCGAGGCGTCTAACGGTCGCTCTCCCGATCCCGGAGGCGGCGCCGGTCACGGCGGCGACTTCCTTTCCGTCGATGGGCGCTGTCATCGTGACGTCCACACTCATTTTGTCGGGGTTCGCTGCGTCTGTGCCTGCATGAGCAGCTTGGCGACGGTCTTTTCAGTGGCGCTCAAGTGCAAGTCCATCAGTCTGGTGGCATTCTCTGCGTCACGTTTCAGCACGGCCTTCATGATCGCAGCATGCTCGGCGTTCACGTCACGAACCTTCGCATCCGCGTCGCGGTGATGGAGGAGGCGGACCTTGCGGTAACGCTCGGAGTGGTCGGCCAGCATGTTCCAGAACTTGAGAAGCCAATCCGAACCGCAGGATCTGATCAGGGAAAAATGGAACCTGCGATGGTGGGCCTCCCACTGGGCGGCCGCGGCACGATCCTGCGGCGAGGATGGCAACGCGGTCCGCGACAGAACGTGCATCGAAGCGACGATCTCGGCTTCCCAGTGCTCGTCGCCTCTTTCTATCGAAAGCGTCAGGCATTCGCGTTCGATACGGCGCCGGGTATCCATGAGGTCGGCTAGCTCGTCGAGCGAGGCTGCCGTAACGCGTGAGCCACGGTGCATCTCCGCTTCGACCAGATTCTCCGTCGTCAGGCGCATCAAGGCTTCGCGGATCGGGGTCAGTCCGAGCTGGAACCGGTCCTGCAGATCGGCAGCCCGCAGCCGCTCTCCGGGCATGAGGTCGCCATGGAGGATTTCCCTGCGCAGGCGTTGGTAGGCCCGTTCGGCCAGCGAGACAGTGGTTTCTTCGGTCATGGTCGCGATGGCAGATTGTGTATTGACAGGAGGAATTTATAAAATCATTTATATCTTATGGCAAGCGACCGATATCGCAAGTGTGGAGGCCGTTAATGGCGACTGCGTGGGCTCTGGCGACGATCGACAGCGGTGGTCCGGTCGCGTGCATCGAGGTCGACGGATCGTTCTATCGTCTGGAATCGGCGCTCGGGCGCGTCGGTCTTCCCGGCAAGTCGACATTGATGTCGCTTTTCGACGACTGGGCCGTGGCGAAGGCGGCGTTGGAGAAAGCGGTGGGCCGACCGGACGCCGCCGATCGCATTTCTGGAACGCGCAGGCTCGCTCCGCTCCTCTTTCCCGGCAAGATCTTGTGCGCCGGCGCCAACTATTTCGATCACCTCGCCGAGATGGGCATGCCGGGTGCGAAGAAGGCAGATCAGCGGCTGTTCTTCTTCATGAAGCCGCCGCGCAATGCCGTCGTCGGCGAGGGTGCGACGGTCCATATGCCGATCGGGACCAAGGCGTTCGATTGGGAAATCGAGCTCGCCGCGGTGATCGGGACGCGCGCTCGTAACGTGCCGGTGGAGACGGCGCTGTCACATGTCGCCGCCTATACGGTCTCGATCGATTTCTCCGCGCGCGACCATAACCGGGCGCCAGAGACGTTCTACAAGCTCGATTGGGTTGCAGGCAAAGCCAACGACACCTGCTGTCCGCTCGGGCCGCGCTTGGTGCCGGCCTCGATGTTTGCAAACATCCAAGATGTCGGATTGAAGCTTTCGGTCAACGGCGAGATGAAGCAGAACGGACGCACGTCCGACATGATCTTTTCGATCGCCGAGCAGATCTCGATCGCCTCACGGATCATGACACTCGATCCCGGTGACGTTCTCTTGACCGGCACGCCGGCGGGCGTCGGCGTCCCAAAGCAGACGTTTTTGAAAGTCGGCGACACGGTCGACGCGTCGATCGACGGTATCGGCAAGCTTTCGGTCACCATCTGCGAGCCGCGCTGATGGGTCCGAGCACACATCAATTGTGTGATCGATTGGCCGAGGTCGTCGGGCAGGCCGGATGCTTGTCGGGACAAGACATCGACGAGCGTTATTGCGTCGACTGGATGGGTAATCGCAGCACTCCCGCCGCGGTGGTCCGTCCGAGGTCGCCCGACGAGGTTTCGCGGGTCGTGTGTATTCTCAACGAATTGCGCCGGCCGTTCGTGCCGCAGGGCGGCATGACCGGGTTGGTGCAGGCCGGCCTGCCCGCTGCCGATGAAGTCGTGGTCTCGCTCGAACGCCTCGATCGCGTCGAATCCATCGATGATGCCAGCGGTACCGCGCTCGTTCAGTCGGGCGTGATCCTGCAGAAAATGCAGGAAGCCACCGAACCCTATGCATTGTTCTTCCCGGTCGATCTCGGGGCGCGAGGATCGGCTCGTCTCGGCGGCATGATCTCGACGAACGCCGGCGGCAATCGTGTGCTGCGCTATGGGATGACACGCGCTTCGGTGCTGGGGATCGAGGCGGTCCTGCCGGATGGCACCGTGGTGTCTCGCTTGCGCAGCTTGCAGAAGGACAATGCCGGTTACGACTTGAAGCAGTTGTTCATCGGCACCGAAGGTACCTTGGGCATCATCACACGCGCGGTGGTGCAGCTCCAGCCGCGGCCATCCTCGACGGATACGGCGCTGATCGGCGTCCAGCGCTTTGCCGATGTCATGGCGCTGCTGAAGCATTGCCGTCGCAACCTCGGTCCGGCTCTGACGAGCTTCGAGGCGATGTGGGACAATTATTTCTCCTTCGTCACAGGGGTGCTGGGCAAAGGTCGCCGGCCATTTACGGCACCATGCAGTCATTTTGTTCTTGTGGAGACCTCGACATTCGGAGCCGGCAGCGGCCGGGAGGTTCTGGAGCAGGTCCTGGCTGCGTTTCTGGAGCAAGTGGGCGATGCAGAAATTGCAGTCGCAGCTTCGCTCAAGGACGCATCCGAATGGTGGAGCATTCGCGATTCTGTCGGGGAGGCGGCGCGCGCATTGATGCCGTTTGCGGGCTTCGACGTCAGTATCCCTCTAGCCGCCATGGAAGCTTGGGTCGCAAAGGTCCAGGCATTGCTCGAGCACAGGGGCGTCCGCGCGCTGCAGGTCTACGGCCATCTGGGCGATGGCAATCTTCATCTCGTCGTCGGCTGCAAGGCCGACGATCCTTCGATGAAAGAGGATGTCTACACGCTGGTTCATCGCTCGGCAGCCGAGGCGGGAGGTTCGATCTCCGCCGAGCACGGCATCGGAATCGCCAAGAAGGCGCACCTCGGTCTGGACCGCTCGGGAGCCGAGATCGCGCTCATGCAGACACTCAAACGAGCGATCGATCCGCATGGGCTCCTGAGCCCGGGACGTGTTTTTGATATGGGAGGAAACTCATGAAGCTGAAACAAGCACTTGCAATTGCAGCGGTCGCGCTCGCGCCGTTGTGGGCACCGATGGATGCCGCCGCGCAGACGGAGATCCGCATCTCGACTGCGGCTCCCGCGAATGCGCCGCTCACGGAGGCCTTCAACGCCATCAAGGCGCACATGGAGGCGAAATTCCCGAACGCGATCAAGGTGTCGGTCCATGCTGCCAGCGCCCTGTTCCGCCAGGGCACCGAGTTGCCGGCGCTCCAGCGCGGCAACCTCGAGATGGCGAGCCCCGTGACCTTCGAGATCGAGCAACAGCTTCCCGAGTACGGTGTGTTCAGCGCTGCTTATCTCTTCAGGGACGCCGAACACCTGATGAAGACGTTCAATGGTCCGATCGGGCAAGAGTTCGCCAAGGACGTGGCGGACAAGATGGGCATCGTCATTCTCGACACCGCCTATCTCGGCACGCGTACCGTTAATCTCACACGCGACAAGGCCGTGAAGGTCCCGTCGGATCTCGCGGGTGTGAAGATGCGCATGCCGCCGGGGCCGGCATTCCAGATGCTGGCGCAGGCTCTGGGAGCCACGTCGGTTTCGATGCCGATCACCGAAGTCTATCTCGGCCTCAAGACCGGCGCGATCGACGCGCAGGACAATCCCACCAACATGACGCGCGACTGGAAGTTCCACGAAGTGACGAAGCAGGTCGTTCTGACCCGGCACCTCGTTCAGCCGGTGTTCATTGCGATCGCGAAGCCCGTGTTCGACAAGCTTTCGCCGGAGCAACAAGCCGAACTGCGTGCGGCAAGCAAGGCGGCCGTTGCCAAGCAAATCGAGAAGACGCTGGCGGACGAGAAGTCGGCGATCGACACCTTCAAGGCTGCGAACATCGCGGTCACCGAGCCGGATGTGGCAGCGTTCCGGGCTGCGGTCCTGGAGCAGTACAAGAAATCGGGCATGATGGAGAAGTGGAAGCCGGGCCTGCTCGAGCGCATCGACGCCGTGAAGTAAACATTGACGGAACGAGATCCGCAGGACTGCGTGCCCAGCACGTCGACAAGCTGCGGATCTCAACTCCCGGCAATGGGCGGCGGGACGGAGTCCTGCGAGAGGCCGGATTTGAGAGAGGGGCTGGGGGCGATGGCACTGGTGGAAAGGCTTCGCCGCTTTGCATCGATGATCGCGGCCGTGAGTTTTGCGGTGGTATTCGCCCTGTTCATCCTCGGCGTGTTCATGCGCTACGTGATGGGCCGGCCGCTGTCCTGGATCGACGAGGCCGTCACGATCCTCAGCGTGTGGTCCACGTTTTGGACGGCGGCATTCGTCCTGAGGTGGCCCGATCACATCTCGTTCGACATCGTGTATGCGAATATCAATCCAGTCCTCAAGCGTCTGTTCCTTATCGTCGGGCTGACAGGCTTCATTGCGCTTATGGCGGCCGCGATGCCGGGCATGGTCGACTACACGCTCTTCTTGTGGCGAGAGCGCACCGACTCCATGCAGATGAGACTTGATTGGGTCTACTCGGTGTTTCCCGCATTCTTTGCGATCGTTCTCCTGCGAATGGCGTACTCGTTGTGGCGGCTTGCGAGCGGCACATGGCAGAGCGAAGTGGCCGCCTGGGACGGTGCGACTGAAAGCGAACCGTCGCCATGACAACCGGACTTTGGACGCTTCTGCTCGTCGTGGTCGTCGGCGGCGTTCTGCGCCTGCCGCTTGCCCTCGTCATGTTCGCCAGCGGCGCCGCATATCTCTTCACTACGCGGCAGGACATCGGTCTACTCGTCGGCCAGGTGATGAACCAGATGACGGCGATGTACGTCCTGGTCGCGATCCCGATGTTCATCCTTGCCGCGAACGTCATGAATGCCGCTTCGATCAGCGACCGGCTCTGGGCTGCCGCGAACGCGCTGGTCGGCCGGTTCCGCGGCGGGATGGGGCACGTCACCGTTCTGGTGTCGATGATCTTTTCATCGATGAGCGGCAGCGCCGTGACCGACGCGGCGGGGCCCGGTCTCGTCGCCACGCGAATGATGCGCGAAATCGGAAAGTATCCGCCGGGGCTCGCCTGCGCCATCACGGCGGCGGCGGCTACCATCGCGCCGGTCATTCCGCCGTCGATTCCGCTGGTCATCTACGCGCTCCTTTCCGGCGCTTCCATCGGCGCGCTGTTCCTTGCCGGATTGGTTCCCGGCATCCTCATGGGCGGGGCCCTGATGATCGCGATCGCGCTGATCGCGCGACGCAAAGCGCTGCCCGTGGGTGAGACGGTGCCGCTGGCAGAAATCCCGCGTGTGTTCTCGAAGGCGGCGCTGTCCCTGACATTGCCGGTCGTGCTTCTCGGGGGAATCTGGTCGGGGATTTTCACCCCGACAGAAGCAGCCGCGGTTGCGGCGTTCTGGGCGCTTCTGCTGGGTGTGCTGGTGTACCGGCGCATTTCTTTCAGCATACTCGGCGGGATCTTCGAGGAATCGGCTCGCCAGTCGGCGACGACCATGCTGCTGATCGCCAGTGCCTTCATCCTGAACTATGCCATCGCCAACGAACGTCTCGCGGACAACCTCGTCGCCTGGATCACGGCACAGCAGTTGACGCCCATGCAATTCATGATGGCCGTCAATCTCTTCTTCCTGGTGCTCGGCTGCTTCCTCGACGGCGCGGTCATGATGCTGGTCTTCGTGCCGCTCCTGATTCCCAGCGCCAAGGCATTGGGTATCGACCTGACCTACTTCGGGATCATCGTGACGCTCAACTTCATGATCGGCCTGATCACGCCGCCCTACGGGCTCCTGCTGTTCGTGATGTCGTCGCTGACCCGCGTACCGTTGACGGCGATCATCCGGGAGATTTGGCCGTTCGTTCTGGTGTTGACGGTCCTGCTGGCGCTGTTGACCTTCGTGCCCGGGATTACACTCTTCCTGCCCCGGCTGTTCGGATACACGTGAAGGGCGGACGGGCCCGCGACCGCCGTTTCCGCCGACATCTCGGATCGGAACCGGCGGGTTCCCGCGTCGGGTCTGGTCTCTCCTCCAGATATTGCGGTGCGACGAGGCCTCGCCGACGATCACCCGAGCGAGTGCCTCTCTCGGTAGCAGCCGCCTTTCTGGGCGGATGCCTCGGTCGTTCCAGGGTGTCGATGGCCGACCGACGGAGGGAAGAGGGTCGCGGTCGCCCGTTAGGCGCGCAAGATCACTTCCATTCCTAGACCGACTGATCTAGGCTGCGCCCATGAAGTGGTTCGGCCCCGGCCAAGTGGGTCGCGAACAGGAGGGCACGCATGTCGCACCCAATGCAGAATCACGGAGGTCACGGGGCAAATCTGCTGCGGACCAATGATCCGAATGCTCCCTTCGGACGGGGCGTGAGTCCGTTCCTGGAAGATGCCAACGCCCCGATTTTCGAGGAACGCACCTTCACCGACATGAAGGTTGTCGGCGAAGTTCCGAAGGATCTGAACGGGGTGTACCTCCGCAACGGCCCCAACCAGAAGGTCAAGCCGATCAAGGGCTACCACTGGTTCGACGGCGACGGGATGGTTCATGCCGCGCATTTCGATCGCGGCAAGGTGACCTATCGCAACCGCTGGATCAGGACCGATGCACTGGCCGAGGAGCGGGCACTGAAGGCGGCCAAGTACTACAGTGTCACCGAAAGCAACAAGGACAACACGAAGCGGCCGATCAAGGACAGCGCCAATACCGACATCGTGTTCCAGGGCGGCAAGGGCATCGCGCTGTGGTACCTCGCGGGCGATCCTTACGAGTTCGATCCGCTGACGCTCGACACGATCGGAAAGACCGACTTTTCGGTCCGCGCAGGATTGAAGGTTTCGGCCCACGCCAAAGTCGATGAAGACACCGACGAGTTGCTGTTCTTCGACTACGAGGCGACCTACCCGTACATGACCTACGGCGTAGTCGGACCCGATGGAAAGCTGAAGCATTCGACGCCGGTCGTTCTGCCAGGTCCGCGCCTGCCGCACGACATGGGCATCACCAAGAAGTATTCGATCTTGCACGACCTGCCGCTCTACCAGGACATGGACGCTTGGAAGCTCGGCCGCCACAAGATCACCTTCGATCCGGACCTGCCGTCCCGCTTTGCGATCGTGCCGCGCTATGGTGATCCGAAGTCCATCCGGTGGTTCGAGGCCGAACCGTGCTTCATCTATCACGTGTCGAACTGCTGGGATGAAGGCGACAGCGTGGTCATGACGGGCTGCCGCTACGGCATGCACACGGACGGCGGCGACATCGCCAAGAAGATCGCGCACCTGCAAATGGACGCGCAGCTCTACAAGTGGACGTTCGATCTCAAGACCGGCAAGACCCGCGAAGAGGTGATCGAGCCGGCGATGAACCTCGAGTTCCCGACGTGCCCGACCGCGCTCAACGGCAAGTGGATGCGATACAGCTATGGTGTGACGATGGCCCAGGATCCGGTTCCGCGGTTCTCCGGCATCGTTCGCCACGATCTCCACACCGGCGCCTACCAAGCCTGGAGTGAGGGTTCGGGCATGTACTACAGCGAGCCGTGGTTCGCTCCCTCCGACGAGGGCAAGGCCGAGGACGACGGTTATGTCGTCGCTTTCGCCTATGATCGCCGCAACGACACGTCGGAGATCCACGTCTTCGACGCCCGCGAAATCGGACGCGGACCACGCGCGCGCATTTCGGTGCCGGCGCGTGTGCCTGCCGGCTTCCATGGGACCTGGGTCAAAGCCAGCCAGATGAAGGCGCGGTAACAGGTCTGCGGCTGTGGGCGAAATCACCGCGGACGAGATCATTGCCCTGTTGAAGCTGGCGCCCCATCCCGAGGGCGGGCACTTTCGCGAGACTTTTCGCGACGCGCCCGTCTCCTCGGGGCAGCGGGCAGCGTCGACAGCCATCTACTTCCTGTTGAAGGCCGGCGAGGTCTCCCGGTGGCATCGGGTCGATGCCGCGGAGGTTTGGCACTACTACGCGGGCGCCGCGATCGAACTCGTGATGCAAGGCAGCGACCGTCGGAGACTTACGCATCGCCTGGGTCACGATCTGATCGCTGGTGACCGGCCCCAGGTCGTCGTGCCCGCAGGTGTCTGGCAGACGGCTCGGTCGCTGGGGGCATGGACCCTGGTGGGCTGCACTGTTGCACCGGGCTTCGATTTCAGCGGCTTCGAGCTTCTCGCAGAGGGCCGGGAGCCCTGACGGCAGCATTGCCTTCGGGCCACATCGCGAGCGACATCGCCCCGATTTCCACAGGAGATGCACCGCTCCGGCGATCGGATGACTCGGGAACCTGTTGATGAGACGGTGGATTTCTCCGAGCGGTGCTCGCCTTCCCTTGCCCCCGATTCGAGACTCGTAAAGAACCGGGTCAGTCATATGCCGGATCGAGCCGGCCAGTCGGGGGTCGCAGACGATGAAGCGGGAACACAACGCTCCGGTCTTGAGCGCGGTTTTTGTGGATTACGACAACATCTACCTTTCCCTGAAACGGCGTAGCGAGGATGCAGCGAAGCGTTTCGCGAAGGACGCGGGCGTCTGGTTGCGCGCGATCGAGAACGGTCAGCTCATCTCGTCGACGAACGGCGTGATCGGCGACGTGAGGCGCCGGATCGTGCTCAACCGGTGCTACGGAAATCCGGTGCCGCGGCGCAATCCGCACGACGGCTCTACCGACATGAGCTCGTTCCCGTTCGTTCGCCATCATTTCCTGCGGGCGGGGTTCGAGGTCGTCGACTGCCCGCCGCTGACGGCACAGCTCAAGAACTCGTCCGACATCCGCATGGTGATGGACATGCGTGACTACCTCACGCACGACACGTATTTCGACGAGTTCATAATCCTGTCGGGAGACGCCGATTTCACGCCGGTTCTGCACCGACTCCGCCAGCATGCCCGCAAGACCGTGATCTTTGCGAACGACCACACTGCGGCTCCTTACACTGCGATTTCCGACGGAGAGGTTCGCGAAGCCGACCTGTTCGCGCTCCTGCTGGACTCCCTCACACAGCCGGAGAGCAACGAGATCGCTCCGCCGCCGGCTCGGGCGCCGATCGCTCAGATGCCGCAGACCTCTGCTCCGGCTCCGGCCGCATCCGTATCGCCGCCGGCCGCGCTCGTTCGTCTCGCAGAGATCCGGTCGATGATCATGGCCGAGGTCGTCAACTCGATCCGCACAGCCATGGCTCCTGTTCCGTTGGAAGCCCTTGCAGATCGCGCGCTGCGAGCGCTCGGTCACGAGAAGACGATCGGTTCGGGCTGGGGCGGCGCCGGGACTTTCCGGGATCTGCTGCGCCAAGCTCTTCCGAGCGATATCCGGCTGACCAGTGAACCGCCGTATCTCGCCTTCGATCCGTCACGGCATCTGGTGCCGACGCAGGCGCCCGCGCCCATGGGCCAGCGCCCTGTCGAGGTTACGCCGCAGGCCGTCGCAGTGGCGCAGCCAGAGCCGTCCTATGCTCCTCCGGCCGCGCGGGCGCAGCCTGTCTCGCTGCGGCGGGAGCCCGCCCTCGAGAGGGGGCCTGCGGTACCATCGCCCGCTCAGCGCGCGGCTCTCGCGCAGAGCATGGAAGCTCTCGCGCAGAGCATGGAAGCTCTGGTGAAGAGCGAGCCTGCGCCGTCGCAGCAGCAGATGCACGTGGCACCGGCTGCTGCGCCTGTGGCGATGCATGGCAGCGCGCGTGCCCCAGCGGCACGTTCCGGCGCGGCGCGGCCCAGCGAACCATCGAGCGTCCAGCAGTCGATCACCAGGATCTACGAGGCCTGCCAGGCGCCGCCGCTCGCGCCACTCGAGTATCAGGCGATTTTCGAGATCATCGCCAAAGAGATCACCGAGAAAGGACTTTCCGGTAGCCAGACGCTCGCTGCGGTCGGCCACGCCGCCCGTGAGCGTGGCGTCGATGTCCAGCCCGACGATGTGCGATTCGTCATGGACGTCATCAGCGAGCCCGATCCGTGGTTCGAGCAGGGGGCGAGTGCGAACCTGTTTGCCGGTCGCTTCCGTAACTTCGTCGTTCAGCGTTGTCGCTCTCAGGGCATGACGCCGTCGGCTGACGAACTCGACCTGATCGATGCCTGGTTCACCGGTGGTGGCGCATCGCTCAATCGCGGTCGCTTCGCACTCGAGGCGGAGGACCAGGCCGCTGGCGCTTATCGTCAATCTGTTCCCAATGCACGAAGTGAGCCCCAGGCAGCTACCGCTCCAGCTCCGGCGCCTCAGCCGCGCAACGTAGCTCCTGCGGGCGCACCCGATGGGCGATCGGCTTCGAGTGGACGCTGGTGGTCTCTCGACGAGCCGCGTCAGCCGGCGGTAGCGCCGGACTCGATGGCAGAGGCCACCGACGACTTCCCGCGGATCGTGAGGACGCGTCAGCGCGTTTGAGCCGACCCGCGCTCTGCGAGTTCGAGGCCCGGTGACGTGTCACCGGGCCATTTCGCGTTTGATATGCTCGCCGGCGAACAGTGCTAGCAGGTGGTCAACAACTCGCGGAATCGGGTGTTACGAGGCCCATTCCTTGCGCAGCTGCGCGTCGGTGCCGTCGTAGTGGTTGAAGTCGAGCCGGCCCTTGGAATCTCCGGGAATTCCGGCAACGCCTCGCGGTCCGGGCCTGACATCTCCATCCGTGAACTGCCAGATCCAGTAGCTCTTCCAACTTGCTTGCGTCTTCGGAGTGGGGCCGTACTGTGCGAGCCACAAGCGATGAGAGCCGAAAAAAGCGTCCTTCTTGCTGCCAAGGCGGTCCTTGGAGCTATGCGCGGAAGTTGGTGACGGCGTGAATCGGTGAAGGCGGCATATCG
>CAYMEB010000028.1:0-32662 GCA_964389095.1 uncultured Hyphomicrobiaceae bacterium | reverse complement strand
TCGGAACCACGCTTTGCCGTGGCCGGGCGGGGGTGCTAGAAGC
This sequence comes from uncultured Hyphomicrobiaceae bacterium, assembly GCA_964389095.1. GTDB lineage: Bacteria > Pseudomonadota > Alphaproteobacteria > Rhizobiales > Hyphomicrobiaceae > JABFRJ01. The sequence continues at coordinate 32,619 of CAYMEB010000028.1, read as the reverse complement.
CGATGCGGGGGACGTGGAATCGGCAACCGCAGCAGGATGCAACTGACGACCGGCATAGCGGCCGGGTCGAGCCCGAGCAAGGGCCGGATAGGGGCGACGTGACGGAGCATCGAAAGACAGCGCGGGGTCGGCTTGTGCCAGCCGTCTCGGCGGTCGTCCTCTCTGCCCTGGTGGCCGGGTGCGGGCTCGGCTCGCTCACGTCCGGCATCGGCGGCGGCATGTTCGGCGGCGGCTCCGGTTCCAAGGCGGCTAGCGGCCCGATCTCCGAGGAAGCGATGCTGACTGCGGCCAAGTCCGACAGTCCCGCCGGCGTCGGCGCCGACGTGGCGCACGGCTGCCCGCGCTTCAATGTCTGGAGCCGCGACAGCAACGTCACGATTTACGAGCCGGGGCGGATCGGTGACGGGTTGGCCGTCATGCACCGGGGCGAAGTCACCAAGACCGCGCGCGAATGCAATGTCGAGCCCGGGCGCGTCCGGGTGAAGTACGGCTTCTCAGGCAAGGTTCTGCTCGGCCCGAAAGGCAAGTCCGGCGTCGTCTCGCTGCCGGTGACCGTTTTCGTGACGGATGCGAAGCGCGAGCGTATCGCCACCGAGAAGCTCAAGATCGACGTGCCGGTCGCGCTCGACAAGCCGATCGGATATTTCTCGACGGTCCGGGAGCTATCCTTCGTGATTCCCGAAGGCGCGCGTCCCGGCGAGTTCGAGGTCTTCGTCGGCTTCGACCGCAACATCCCCAACGCCGGTTGACCGTTCCATAGCCCCGGGGGGTCGGCGCTCGTGTCGCTGCCCGAGGGCGATGGAGCCCTTTGACGCGCAGACGCCATGCGCCTAAACACGCGCTACGCCGGCCTTTCCGCGTGATCGAGATTCGGCGCCCCCGCTCTGGCCTCTGAAAGCTGCTGCCGTGATCGAAGATTTCCACAGGATCAAGCGCCTCCCCCCTTACGTCTTCGCCGAGGTCAATCGCCTCAAGGCACAAGCCCGAAATCGCGGCGCCGACATCGTCGACCTCGGCATGGGCAATCCCGACCTCCCCGCGCCCAAGCACGTGCTCGAAAAGCTCGCGGAGACCATCGGCAAGCCGCGCACCGACCGCTACTCGGCCTCGAAGGGCATTCCCGGGCTGCTCCGCGCCCAGGCCGCATACTACGACCGCCGGTTCGGCGTGAAGCTCAAGCCGGAGACCCAGATCGTTGCGACCCTGGGCTCGAAGGAGGGCTTCGCCAACATGGCGCAGGCCATCACCGCCCCCGGCGACGTCGTTCTGGTGCCCAACCCCAGCTACCCCATCCATGCCTTCGGCTTCCTGATGGCCGGCGGCGTCATCCGCAGCGTTCCCGCCGAGCCGACCCCGGCCTTCTTCCCGGCTCTCGAGCGCTCGCTGATCCACTCGATCCCCAAGCCGATCGCGGTGGTCGTCTGCTATCCCTCGAACCCCACCGCCTACGTCGCCTCGATCGACTTCTACCGGGACCTCGTGCAGTTCGCGAAGAAGCACGACATCATCATCCTGTCCGACCTGGCCTACGCGGAAGTCTATTTCGACGACGCGGCGCCACCGCCGTCGGTGCTCCAGGTGCCCGGCGCCATGGATTGCACTGTCGAATTCACGTCGATGTCCAAGACCTTCTCCATGGCCGGCTGGCGCATGGGCTTCGCAGTCGGAAACGAGCGGCTGCTCGCCGCCCTCGCCCGTGTGAAGAGCTACCTCGACTACGGTGCATACACGCCCATTCAGGTTGCAGCGACAGCCGCGCTCAACGGGCCGACCGACTGCATCGCAGAGATGCGCGACACCTACCGCCGCCGCCGCGACGTCCTGGTGGAGAGCTTCGCCAACGCCGGCTGGAAATTCGATCCGCCGCAGGCCTCGATGTTCGCCTGGGTACCGATCCCGGATCCGTTCAAGTCGCTCGGCAGCCTGGAATTTTCCAAGCTTCTGGTGGAGAAGGCCGAGGTCGCGGTCGCTCCCGGCATCGGCTTCGGCGAGCACGGCGACGAATACGTGCGCATCGCCATCGTCGAGAACGAGCACCGCATCAGGCAGGCCGCCCGCAACATCAAGCGCTTCATCGCGGCGGGCACCTCGTCGATGCACAACGTCATTCCGCCGGGCCGATCGGCCGCCGGCTGATCACGCACCGATTTCAATCGACCGGCGGACAGGCGTTCCCCCGGCTCGCTCAGCCGGCGGGGAACAATGCCTCGGCATTGCGATGCGCGATCCGCGCCGCAAGATCCGGCGGCAGGTCTGCCAGCCACGCCCGATAGCCCGCCATGATGTCGCTGTACGTCGCCCAGCGCTCGTTGATCCAGGTGTCCGAGCCCAGGACGAAGCGGTCGGGAAAGCGTGTGAACAGATCCCGCCACTCTGGAGCGACCTTTCCCGCACCGTCCGTAACCCCGCCCCGGTAGGACAGTTCACCCCAGAGCGCGGCGTGCTTCTCGAGCAAGCGCGCGACCCGCGCGGTCGGCAATGAGAATCCGGTGTGGGCCCAGATGATCCGCACCTTGGAGCTGTGCCCGATCAGGATTTCGACAGCCTCCTCGTCGGCATGAGCATGGAGATAGAGGTTCTTCTCCACCGCGAAGTCGACCGTGCGACGGACCCAGTCGCTCGCCGCCGCCTTGCCGCTGATGTGGAACTCCCCGATGCCGACGTAATAGCCGCGGGCATACTCGGCCACGACGAGATCGTAGATGCTGGGATCGTTGAACCAGCTCGCGATGTCGGCCCGCACACGGTAGGGGCGAATGAATGGGATCACGCGCACGCCCTCCGGCCTGCGCGCCACCAAGGCATGGGTGCCGTCGTTGGGTCGGCTGGTGGCTATGATACCGGTCACGTTGTTGCGCTTGAACAGCGCGAGCACCTCATCCATCGTGAGGTACGGCCTGGGTTCCCAATTGTAGTGGAGATGGGCGTCGAAGATCGGCAGTAACCCCGCTGTCGAGGGCTGCGCGAACGCCGGCGCCGCGATCATCGCACCGGCTGCCCCCGCCGCCGCCAGAAATCCGCGTCGGTCCATGTACGCCATCGACGGCCTCCTCCATCTCGTTCTCGGGCCTCCCGGAGGCCAGGTCGCTCAACGCCCTCGGACGGGATCCTGGCATGTCTCCAGGACGCGCGCCGCGCTGCCCCCGACCGGCCGCGCCCGCGACAGTATCCGAGCCCGCGCCTCTTGTGCAGAACGGGCCTGCTGGACGATGGCGGGCTCACAGACAAGAAGATTCGCCAACCCGATCGCCGCTTCGACCGGCGAACGCGGGCCAGCCTCGCCGCTTCCGGGCGCCTCACGCAACGCAGTTGCAGGCGCCAGAACGATATCGGCGCCGGCGGCTTGCGGCGGCGCGGAGGATGACGCCCAGGCAGCCACCGTGACGGCCGTGTCCAGGCGCCGGATCTCGTCCGGCATCGGGTCTTCCGCCGCGATCAGGATCAGCAGGTTGCCTGCTTCACCCGCCGCCCGGCCGAAGCGGCGCCAGCTCTCCTGCGAAACTCCGCGGGCGGCGACGACGACGACACGGACCGGGGTGCGTCCGAGGAATGCGACGGCTTCGGCAAGGCTCGCGGGCATGGCGCCGTCGACCGCGATGGGCACAACGCGGATACGCTGATCGAACAAGCTCACGAGATCATTGTCGGGACCGAATGGCCGTGGATCGCCGCTCACCGCGTCCCACCCGATCAATTCACCCTCTCCATCGCGCGCCAGCCGGGCAGCGACGTCCCCACGCGTGTAGTCGACGCCGCCAGCGACGAGCGCGACCGCCAGGCCGCCGGGATCCTTCCCCAGCGGCGCACGGGGCTTGCCGGACGCCTGTACCGGAAGAGCCGCGGCGACCGCTCCGGCCAGCATCGCGGCCGCGATCACGAGCCGCGCGATGGAGGCGGCGCTCGGTCGTGCGCTGCGTATCGTCATCATGCGGTTTCGGCCGGTCGTGTCGCACTGCTACTCGTGACGGGCGGCGAGAGCCCCACCCGCCCGGCGATCAGATCGGCCATGGCGTCGATATCGTCGAGCGAGAACACGGGAAGCCGGCCCTTTTCAGAAACCTCGTGATCGGCGGCGATTGCCATGACGAGCGGATCGCTCGCTGCCAGCGGCGATCGCGTCGACGACATCACGCGGCGCGCCTCGATCTTGAGGATCGGCTGCGACTTGTACCCCTCCACGAGGATCAGATCGCAGGGTGCGAGCATGTCGACCACATCCATGAAATCCGGCTCGTCCCGATCGGCGAGTTCCTCGACCACGGCCCAGCGGGAGGCCGATACGATCGCCACTTGCCTGGCTCCGGCGCGACGATGGCGCGCACTGTCCGTCTCCCCGTCGTCGATCTCGAAGGCATGGTGGGCGTGCTTGATGGTCGCCACGCGGTAGCCGCGGCGGGTGAAGGTCTCGACGAGGCGCACCGTCAACGTCGTTTTGCCGGATTTCTTCCAGCCGACGACGCCCACGATCGGCGTGCCGTTTCGGGCGCGAAGCGGTGTCATGACGTGATCAATGCCAACATCCGCCTCGCTTCGTCCAGTTCCGCGGGCGTATTCGCGTTGAAGAAAGGGTCGATGGTGACCGAGGACCTCCGCACAGCCACGAAATCGACCCCGACCGTGCCGTGCCGGTCGGTCCAATGCAGCACCTTGCGCACACCGGCGCGGAGCGCGGCTTCCAGATCGTCGGCCAGCGCCACCGGCCACAGGCCGATCACCGGATGCAGTTCGCCGAGCGAGCGCGCGATCGCGATGCCACCACCCTTCGAGGCCAGGGCTGCGCCGAGACGTTCCACCAGATCCGTGGGAATGAACGGCGCATCTCCCGACGAGCTGACCAGATAACGCGCGCCCGGCAGCACCTCCGCCGCCCAGCGCATCCCGGCCAGGATACCCGCGAGGGGACCCACCCCTCCCCCGATCGTATCGGCCACCACCGGCAGGCCATAACCTGCGAACCGGCCCTGGTCACCGTTCGCATTGATCGCGAGTCGGGCGGTCTGCGGCGCCAGGCGCGCAATGACGTGGTCCAGCATCGGCCGGCCGCCGAGGTCGAGCAGACCCTTGTCACCCTGCCCCCGCTCGGGGAACATCCGACGGGATTGACCTCCTGCCAGGATGACACCAGCCGTCGGCGTCTGCGCACCCGTCACGTGGAAACCTCGTCGTGAATGACGATGGGCGCTTCGATCAGGCGAACGGCCACCGGCTTCCGCGCCACCAGCATCGGATTGTGGCTCGGCACGGAGTCTTCCGGCCGCCGATCCTTCCAGCGTCGCTCGCTGGGAATCCGGTCTATCCCGATCGGATAGATCGTCAGCCGGTCCGCCTCGAACTTGAAGCGCAGGAAATTCTTGTAGTGGCGGATGCGGAGCGCCGCGAACGCTTCTTCCGCGTGCATGCGCATGAATACGCTGGCGATGACCCAGTAAAGCCCCCACACGAAGCCGCCGACGATGCCTCCGATCAGAATCATCTGCGTCGGATAGAGCAGGAAGCCGACCAGTTGGCGAACGGCCTTGGTCCGCAGCTGGTTGTCCTGGGACGGCGGCGTCGTCGCCGGTGGCGCGGAACGTTGAAGGGGACCTTCCGCGGGATCGAGCGCACGCTCGCGCTGCGCCCTGCGCCCCTCGGACAGCGGCTCCAAGACCTCTTTCACCACGCCGCCCGCCACGCTGCGGTCCGAGGCAGAGGACTGCCACAGCGCGTTCGCCCACGGCTCGATGCGCGGGGCCACCCAGTTGTTCACCATCACCCACAGCAAGCCGAGTGCGAACATCGTGGTGACATGTGCGAGGAAATGGCCCGTGCCGACGAAGAACTTGGTCGCATAGCGCCGTACGCCCGGCCGCTCCACCGCATCGACGTACCAGGTCAGCACGCTCCACATCGCCAGCAGCAGAGCCGACAGCGGGATAGACACCAGCGTCGCCTGCATCAGGTAGAGCGGGAAGAAGGAGAACACCTCCCAATAGCCGGTCATCACGCCAACGACGTCGATCTTCCCGGCCGAGATGTCGTGCCGCTCCGCGACGGCGTAGAACTCCCATGTGATCAGCCAGTAGACGAGCCCGATCCCGATCGCGAACGGAAGGTTCCTGAACGGAAAGAACACGTTGCCGAGGCTCATCAGCAGGCTCCGGCCCTTCTCCGGGTAGCACTTCGGCGCCTGGGGTTTGAGAATCCTCGGCCGTTTCTTGCGTTTGAGAACCCCCTCGAGCGGGCGAACCGCTTCCTCGACGGCCTCCTCCACCCGCTCGCCGACCTCCTCCGCCACCGGGCGCGGCCCGGTCTTGCTCAAGCGGACCTGGACGTTGCGCCTCTGCCACCCGGGCGCTTCGCCGGCCTGGCGGGCGCTGGCCGGCGCAGCAGCCCCCAGCGTGGCCGATCCGGACTGCTCGGGCCAGGTCAGCTCGATCGAGTTCTTCAGGATGTGAGTGGGATGCAAAAAGGCTCCCCCGCCGCCCGCCGTGAGCAGGTGGACGTCGTACTGGTGCGAGTAGTAGCGATTGTAGTGGTGCCAGTCGCCCGCGACGACGGCTGCGATCTTCGCCCCGGCTTTCCGCGCGATCGTCGTGATCTTGTAAAAGTTCTCCTCCTCGTCCAGCCCGTGTGAATCGGCGAGCAGCCAGGACGGCTCGGCCATGCAGATGATGAGCTTGTCGCCCGGCTGGATCTGCTTGGCCATCAGTTCGAAATAGTTGATCTGCGGGGTGTCGAGGTATTTCGAGAACTGGATGTCGGTTCCCCAGATCCACCAGCCGTAGGGCAGCCGCATCGACCAGTAGCTGCGATGTTGCTGACACTGCCAGCCGCCGATGGCCTCGCCCTTCTGGCCCGAAAGCCGGTCGCGCGACGAGCAGAACAGGCTGTCGAATGCGGCGAGCCCGTCGTACCAGTCGTGGTTGCCCGGAATGGCGAAAAGCTTGCGCTCAGGCTGGGGAACGTCGAAGGCCCAGCTGAACGGCGTCACCAGCCGCTTCTTGTAGTCCTCGCGCGTAGCCTGCGGGTAGCACTGGTCGCCGCCCAGGATGAGCACCTGTCCGGCCTTCAGCTCGCCGCCCCCGCCACCCTCGACCTTCAGATGATCCTGCGCCAGCAGATAGGCCATGGTGTACGTCGACAGGAACCCGTCGCCAGTATCGGCCATGTAGTCGACCCAGTATGCCCCGTTCTCGTCGCAACGGATGCAATTGGACGGGTCGCCGCCGGCATAGTCGTACCGGCGTACGATCTCCTCCGGCGCAGCCGAATCCGTCGCGGCCTGGGTGATGCGCTGGTCGGCGTACTGGCCGAAAACCGACGACACCATCGTCCTGATGCCGACCTTGATCAGCAGGCGCGGGTCGTACCAGCGCACCATTTCGGGCAAGTCGCCGTCGCGCAGCTGTTGCGAGGGGCTTTTGGAACTCATCATGGCCGATGGCGCTCCCGGGTGGCAGACAGAGAACCGCGGCACCGCCACGGGGCCACGTCCGCCGGCAAGGTGGCTCGGAATAGTGGCGACGGCAAGCTGACCGGAGTTCCCGCATCATGCGAACAACGGGTCGGCACCCGCTGCGAGTTGCTGGATGCAACTCGGGCCTTTCGCCGCAAGTGTGGTCTTCGCGGCGGCTCTCTCGTATAAGATGTACCTGACGTGACGGCAGGCCCGTCGCGTGCCCTGGGCGGACGATCCGCTGCGGGGCCGTCTTTTGTAATTGCGTGGAGACTGCAATGCCTGCCCCTGTCGCCGGGATCGATCGCAAGTGGTCGCCGGAGAGCTGGCGCTCGAAGCCGGCCGTCCAGTTGCCCGACTATCCGGACTCTGCTGTCCTGGGCGAGGTCGAGGAGCGCCTGAAGACCTTTCCGCCGCTGGTTTTTGCAGGCGAGGCCCGCCAGTTGCGGAAGGCGCTCGGCGAGGTCGCAGCAGGCAATGCCTTCCTGCTCCAGGGTGGTGACTGCGCCGAGAGCTTCGCGGAGCACCGCGCCGACAACATCCGCGATTTCTTCCGCGTCTTCCTGCAGATGGCGGTGGTGCTGACCTATGCCGGCGGCTCGCCTGTGGTGAAGGTCGGCCGCATCGCTGGCCAGTTCGCCAAGCCCCGCTCGTCCCCGGTCGAGAAGCAGAACGGCGTCGAGCTGCCCTCCTACAAGGGCGACATCATCAACGGTCCCGAGTTCACCGCGGAAGCACGCACGCCCGATCCGCGCCGCCAGCTCGAGGCCTATCGCCAATCGGCGGCGACACTGAACCTGCTGCGGGCCTTCGCGGTCGGCGGTTATGCCGATCTCGAGCGTGTCCACCAGTGGATGCTCGGCTACGTCGCGGGATCGCCGCAGTCGAAGCGGTTCGACGAACTGGCCAACCGCATCACCGAGACGCTCGAGTTCATGCGCGCCTGCGGCATCACAAGCGAGAACACGCCGCAGCTCAAGGGCACCAACTTCTACACCAGCCACGAGGCCCTGCTGCTCGGCTACGAGCAGGCGCTCACGCGTCTCGATTCCACCTCCGGCGACTGGTACGCCACCAGCGGCCACATGCTCTGGATCGGCGACCGCACGCGCCAGCCCGACCATGCCCACGTCGAGTACTGCCGTGGCATCAAGAACCCGATCGGGCTCAAGTGCGGCCCCTCGCTGGAGCCGGACGGCCTCCTGCGCCTCATCGACCTGCTCGACCCCAAGAACGAGCCGGGCCGTCTCACGCTCATCGCCCGCTTCGGCTCCGACAAGGTCGACAAGCACCTGCCCAAGCTGCTGCGCGCGGTGAAAGCGGAGGGCCGCAAGGTCGTGTGGTCGTGCGACCCCATGCACGGCAACACGATCACATCGGCCTCGGGCTACAAGACGCGGCCCTTCGACCGCGTCATGAAGGAGGTCGACGCCTTCTTCCAGATCCATCGCGCGGAAGGCACGCACGCGGGCGGCGTCCACGTCGAGATGACCGGCCAGAACGTCACCGAGTGCACCGGCGGCGCACGCGAACTCTCCGACGAGAGCCTCGCCGACCGCTACCACACGCATTGCGACCCGCGGCTCAACGCCGACCAGTCGCTCGAACTCGCGTTCCTGATGGCCGAGCGTCTCAAGCAGGAGCGGGCTGCGGCCCAGTCCAAAGTCGTGGTGCCCACCGCCGCCGCCGAGTGAAACGGCGGCCGTCCGGCAGGAGGCGGCGATGATCGCGATCGTCGTGCTGTTCGAAATCCGTCCGGAACGGGCAGAGGCGTTCCGGGAGGGCATGCGCCGGCAGGCGAGGATCTGCCTGGAGAACGAACCGGGTTGTCGGCAGTTCGACGTCTGCGTCGACGCCGACGACCCGACCTCCATCCTGATCTACGAAATCTTCGACGACGAGGCGGCGGTGGCCCACCACAACGACACGCCGCACTTCCACCAGTTCCGCGGCCTGGTGAAGGACTGGATCGTCAAGCGCCGGCTGCTGAAGTTCCAGCGGCTCTAGACCACGCCGCCCAAACGCCCGCCCGCGCTCCGTGCCACGAACCAACGCGCGGCAGCCGTGCGCGCTCAACTAGGCCCCGAAACCCCTCCAAATACGCAGAGACACACCACAGGGTCCGGCCGGCAGCCCGACCCATTGGGCCACCCCGCACCGGGGCGGTCTCCTCCCCCGGCGACCGCCTCACCGGCCCGCCTAGCAGGCCCCCGGCCGACCCAGCGCCCATGCTGCCGCCTCCATCCCTGGGGGCTGCGGCGCCTGCGTGCATTGCGGATTGCGGCCGGGTCGATTAACAGGGGTACCAGACCCCCTAGGTTCGAGGGCCTAATGCCGCAAAGCTCACTCCTGATGGACTACCTCCCGATCGCCGTGTTCATCGGCGTCGCCGGGTTCATCGGCCTCGCCCTGATGATCGCCCCGTTCTTGGTCGCCGTCCGCAACCCGGACCCCGAGAAGGTCTCCGCCTATGAGTGCGGCTTCAACGCCTTCGACGACGCCCGCATGAAGTTCGACGTGCGCTTCTACCTGGTCTCGATCCTGTTCATAATTTTCGACCTGGAAGTCGCGTTCCTGTTCCCCTGGGCCGTGGCCTTCAAGGAGGCCGGCGTGGCCGGCTTCTGGTCGATGATGGCCTTCCTCGGTGTCCTCACCATCGGCTTCATCTACGAGTGGCGCAAAGGCGCCCTCGACTGGGATTGATCCCGCGGCCCGGCATCCCCGTCGCCGCCGCACCTGCGCGCCCAGCGAACGCGTACCTCGCCGCCTTCGGGTGCGCCTGAACGCATTGCCGCTCCCGCATCGCTGGGGATAGTCTGCCGCGTGCGTGCCACACCTGTGCGCCATTGACGCTGCAATAGCGCCATGACGACCGGCCACACCGGAGGCTCACGATGCGCCGCCAGTATCGACCATGCGGACCGTTCGCCGCGCTCGCCCGCCTCTTTGCCGGCGCCCTGGCGGCAATCTGCCTCGCAGCATCCGCGTCCGCCCAGCAACCGGCCCAGACCGGTCCCGATCTGCGCGAGGACATCCGTACGGCGCTGCGGCTCTATCAGGCCGGTCGCTGCCAAGCCGCGCTGCCCTACGCGGAACGGGCGGAGATCAACATCCGCAGCCGCCTCGGCCCCAACCATCCCGACCTCGTCCCCGCCATCAATATTCGCGCGCTGTGCCTCAAGACGCTCGGCCAGTATCAGCTCTCGGAGGCAGCCTACCGGCAGACGATCGAACTCGCCGAGCGCATTCATGGCCTGGAGGCCTTCGAGGTTGCCGTTCCGGTCGATAACCTCGCCAACCTCCTCTATGAGCAGAACCGCCTCACCGACGCCGAGCGGCTGCGCCGGCGAGCGCTGGCGATCTTCCTGAAGGTCAAAGGCCTCGAAAGCGAGAACACTTCGACCGCGCTGCAGAACCTCGCCGTCGTGCTGGCCGGCATGGGCAAGCACGAAGAGGCCGAGCGCCTCTATAGGCAGGCCCTCGAAATCTCCGAACGCCTTTACGCGGCGAACCACCCGCAGATCGGACGCCTCGTCGACAATCTCGCCGGCACGGTGCGCCATCTGGGGCGTCTCGCGGACGCAGCACCCCTCTACGAGCGCGCCATCAACATCTTCCGCTCGTCTCTCGGGGAGGAACACCCCGACACCGCCATCGCTCTTCAGAACCACGCCATCCTGCTCACCGAACTCCAGGAGTACGACGCCAGCGAGCGGCAGCTGCTGCGCGCCATCGAGATCAATCTGCGCAACTACGGCGAAACCCATCCCTCGATGATCTATGCGCTGCGGAGCCTCGCAGAAAACTACATGGAACGCGGCCGGTGGCTCGACGCGGCCGGGGCCTTGCGGCGGGTCGCGAACATCTTCGAGGAACGCGTCAGGCTCGGCGCCAGCGAACGTCGCGCAAACACCAGCCGCCGCAACAACGACAATCAGGCGCTGCGCCACCTCGTCCAGGCCCTGATGCTGACTTCTCCGAATGACGCCGCCGCGATGGACGAGGCGTTCCGTTTGGCCCAGACGGCGCTGTCGTCGGAAACGGCGGTCGCGCTGGCCCAGATGTCGGCGCGTTTCTCCGCGCGCGATCCGCGCATCGGCGCTCTGCTGAAGGCCCGCCAGGATCTCTACGATCTGCTGGAAACGCGCCGCGCCGAACTCGATTCGACGGCGGGACGCCCGGCCAACGCCCGCAATCTTCAGGCCGAGCAGCAGGCCCGGATAGCGATCCAGACCGCAACCGCACGGCTGACCGAGATCGATCAGGCGCTGCAGCGCGACTTCCCGGGGTTCACTCAGCTGACCCGGCCAGGCGCGCTGACGATCGCGGAAACGCAGAGCATTCTGCGGCCGGGCGAGGCGCTGGTCCTGGTGCTCGACATTCCCTCGACGTCTAGGGTCAGGGCACGCAGCGCTGTGTTCGCCCTCACCCGCGAGCGCGCGCACTGGGCTCCGATCGCGATGGATTCGGATGCCCTCTTTCTCAATGGATATGCGCTGCGTTGCGGCCTCGACAGCGCACATTGGGACCATCCCACCTGCGAGCGCGTCCTCAAGACCAAGCGCTCGGGAGACGAGTTACCCTTCGATCTGGAGCGCGCGCACACGCTCTACAAGGCGATACTCGGACCGGTCGAGGAACTGATCCAAGGCAAGGAGTTGTCGATCGTCCTTGGCGGCGTCCTTTCGCGACTGCCCCCTCACGTCCTCGTCCGCTCCGCGCCCGATTCCGCTGTGCCTGCCACAGACCGCTTCCGCCGTGCCGACTGGCTGCTGCGCCACCACCCGATCACGGTCGTCCCCTCCGTCACCAGCCTCAAGGCTCTGCGCGCCGTGGCCCGCGCCAGCGCGGCGACACAGAGGTTCATCGGCTTCGGGAATCCTCTGTTGGTCGGCGCGGACGGCAACGATCGCAGCGCATGGTCGAAACTCACCTGCGCCCAGGCGACACCCGTGGCCGCCCGCAAGGCGCCGCACGTGATCGCGCAGCTCCCCGGCGGCAGCACCATCCTGCGCAGCGGCCGAGCCGATCTGGCGACCATCCGCCATCAGACACCCTTGCCGGAAACCGCCGACGAGCTGTGCGCCGTGGCGCAGACACTGGGCGGCACCGCGACCTCGGTTCGCCTGGGAGCGGAGGCCACGGAAGCCGCGGTGAAGGCGTTGAGCTGGCGCGGCGAACTCGCCAACTACGGCATTCTCCACTTCGCGACCCACGGCCTCGTCGCGGGCAACCTGCCCGGCATAGAGGAGCCGGCCCTGATGCTCACGCCGCCGGACGCTTCCAGCGACGAGGACGACGGCCTGTTGACGGCATCCGAGATCACCCAACTTTCGCTCGATGCCGACTGGGTCATCATGTCGGCCTGCAACACGGCCGCGTCGAACGACAACAGCACCGATGCACTCTCCGGTCTTGCGCGCGCATTCTTCTTTGCCGGCGCCCGTTCGCTTCTGGTCTCCCATTGGGCGGTCAATTCCGACGCCACCGTCCGGCTGGTGACCGGAGCCGTCGCGGAGCTCACCGGCTCGACCGGCATCACCAAGGCCGAGGCGCTGCGGCGGGCCATGGCGGCCATGGTCGACAGCGACCTCGAATGGGAAACGCATCCCACCTACTGGGCGCCATTCGTCCTGGTGGGGGAAGGCGGCGGCGGCCTGTCGCAAGCCGCCTTCGCGGCGCCGGTCGCTGCAGCTCAACCTCCCCAGCAGCCCCAGAGGCGGCGCCGTCCGCCGACCACCGGCGGCAGCCTATCCTCGGACGACTGGAAATCGAGTGTATTGCGTGCAGGACAATAGCATCCAGGCTCGCGCAACTCACTCGGGCGCAACCAACCGGCCGTCGACAATCCGGACATGGCGATCGGCTCGTGCGGCCAATCCCATATCGTGCGTGACCATGACCAGCGCTCTGCCCGTTTCGTCGACCATCTTCCTGAAGATGCCGAGCACCTGCTCGCTCGATGCCGTGTCGAGGTTGCCCGTAGGCTCGTCCGCGAGCACCACCAGCGGTTCGTTGGCCAGAGCCCGGGCAATCGCCACCCGTTGCCGCTGACCGCCGGACATCTGGCCCGGCTGCTTGTGTGCGTGGGCCTCCAGGCCGAGGTTCGCAAGCAGGGTCATCGCCCTCGATCGTTGCTGCTCGGGGTCGAGTTTTCCCAGTGCGCGCATGGGCAGCAGCACGTTGTCCAAGGCGCTGAACTCGGCGAGCAGAAAGTGGAACTGGAACACGAAACCGAGCGATTCCAGCCGCAACCGCGCCCGCTCCTCCTCGTCGAGGACTGTCGTCTCCCGCCCGGCGACCTGAACGCTTCCCGCGGTCGGCAGATCGAGCAATCCCAACAGGTACAACAGTGAACTCTTCCCCGATCCGGACGGCCCGGTGATCGCTACGAATTCCCGTGCTCGAATGTCGAGATCGACCTCGCGCACCAGCGTCGCGTCGATCTCGCCTTCGAGCGTTCGCGTCAATCCGCGCGCACGGATCAGGGTGTCGGTTGTTTTCCCGTCCGCGCTCATGACGCCCCGCGGATGATGTCGACCGGCTGAACCGCCGAAGCCTTGCGCGCGGGAAGGTAGCCGGCGACGACCGACGCGAGGATGGCGATACCGCCGGCCAGGGCATAGTGCTGCCAACCGTAGTAGATCGGCAGCCGCGTCGCATCCATGAACGGCGAGCGGAACTCGACCATTCCGAGCGCCTGGCAGAGCAGGAACCCGAGTACCCAGCCGACCAGTGTTCCAGCCGCGCCGATCATCAAGGCTTCGAGGAAGAAGATGCGCCTGATGCTCGCCTCGGTGAAGCCCAGCGCCTTGAGGATCGCAATGTCGCGAGTCTTCTCGTGCGTGATCGTCGAGATGATGTTGTACGTGCCGAATGCAGCGACCACCAGGATCGCTCCGACCACCGCGTACATGATGAAATCGCGAATCCGGAAGGCCGACAGCAGGTCCTCGTTCGCTTCCTGCCACGACACGGCCTTGTATCCGGTCTCGGCCTCGATGCGGCTTGCGTAATCCCTGGCCGAGAGGATGTCGCGCACGCGCACGCGCAGTGAATTCACCAGGCCGTTCTGTCCGGCGAGAATCTGTGCCGTCTTGATCAGGGCATACGTCTGCTGCTCGTCGATCTGCGTGTTGCCGGAATGGAAGGTCGCCACGATCACGCAACTCAGAAGGCGCCCGTTGCCCGCCACCAGCGTCACCGTGTTGCCGACCCGCGCACCGATCTTGGTCGCCAGTCGGTCACCGAGAATGATGGCGTTGGAGGCCTTGTAGAGGTTCTCGAGGGTGCCCTGGCGGATCTGAGTTGCGAGCTTGGACACGGCCACCTCGCGACGCGGATCGATGCCCGTCACGCTCACCGCGGTATCGCGCCCGGCATAGCGGACGATTGCCTTGGACTGCACCGAGGGCGCAACGGCGCCGGGAACCCATTGGTCCAGGTCCGCTATGATCGCATATGGGTTCTTGATCCCCGGGCGCAACGCCTGCGTAGTCAGGCCGCTCATGGCAACGGCATCATAGACGGCTTCCGCGGGCTGGCTCGGCGGGCTGCGTCGTTCGTCGCTCACCGTGATGTGAGGCAGGCTGTCCACGAGTTGCGAAACGAAGTCGCGTTGCGAGCCCTCCATGAGGCCCGCCATCATCACCGAGAAGCCTACGCCCATCGCTACGCCGAAAATCCCCACCAGGGTTTGGCGAACGCGCGAGCGAATGTGCGTGAGCGCGATTTGGACGACCAGCCTCACGGGCGTTGCTCCTGGCGAGTACGCACGCGGGCGCCTTCCTTCAGCTCCGGCCTTGCCGGTGAGACTACCTGCGCTCCCGCCGCCATCGGACTGAGGATCTCGATCGCGCGGCCTCCTCTGATGCCTGTCTCGACCTTGCGCCAACGCACCCGACCGCCCTCCACGACCGCGAGCCGGCCTTCACGAACTGCATCGGCAGGCACGAGCATGACGCCTTTGGCTTCGCGGGCGACGATGTTGGCCTCGACGCTCATGCCGATCCGCAGCGGCGTATCGTCGGGTAAAGCGAACGACACGCGGAACGTCTTGCTTGCGGGATCACCTTTCGGCGTAACCTCGTCGACCACTGCGCTGAGCGCGACGCCGCGCGCGCCGTCGTGACGCAACAGCACCTTCTGACCCTGTGCGACCCGGACGATGTCCTCCTCGTTGACATCCGCCACAACGCGCAACGGCTTGGGCTGGCCGACCCAGAACAGCACATCGCTGCTGCCCGTTCCGGCAATCTCTCCCACCTCGCCGTCCTGGCGCAGGACGATGCCGTCCATCGGCGCGCGCAACACCAGATCGAAGATCCTGTCCTGCTGTGCAGCGATCCGCGCTTCGGCCTCCTGCATCTGGGTGACCTTCTCGTCGAGCGTGACGCGGGAGCCTACATTACGCTCCAGCAAGGTTCTGGCGCGCTCCACATCCATCTTGAGCCGGTCGCGCCGCGCCGTCAGCTCGGCCAACTGCGCCCGCTCTTCCACATCGTCCAGCTTGGCCAGAATGTCGCCCTTGCTCACCGCTTTTCCCTCGCAGCGGCACAAGTCGATGATGCGCTTGCGCTGGAGCGATGCCACCTTGGCCCATGTCCGCGGCTCGACGACGCCGCTCGCATACACGACTTCGGCCGCGTCTCCGCGCCAACTCGCCGCCACCGAAGCCTCGACGGGCCGCATCAGGTAGAACGCCACGACCGGTATGAAGAGAAGCGCAGCCGCTCCTCCCACCCAGCGCATTCCTGCATACGACTTGTTCCGCTTCACGGCACTCTCTTTCGCATGACAAATCCGCTTTCGCGCGTTCAGCCGGGACATCGCCCGGGACGCGGCATACGTGCCGGCAAACGGTGCGGCAGCGACTGACGTGCGTCAATCCGGTTCGAAAAGTCACGCTCCTCGATGTCGCTGACGTCACCTCAGGTCCGCCCTGAAGGCACTTGCGCGCCCGTCGCAGCCGTGTCTCTCTCGCCCCACCGATCGAGGAGCCCAGCGCCGATGTCACGCAATCGTCTGATCGACCTCTATTCCGATACCTCGACCCGTCCCGGACCGGGCATGCGCCGGGCGATGGCCGAAGCGGAGGTCGGCGACGAGCAACGGCGGGAGGATCCGACAACTCGTGCGCTCGAGGACAGGGTCGCGGATCTCCTCGGCAAGGAGGCCGCCGTCTTCCTGCCCTCTGGGACAATGTGCAATCAGATCGCGGTCGCCGTCCATTGCAGGCCCGGCGACGAAATCATCGGCCCCGACAATTGTCACCTTTTCACCTACGAGGCCGCCGGCGGTGCGGCCATCGCCGGAGCCCAGAACCGCACCGTGCCGCACGTCGACGGCATCTTCGACGCGGCGGCGGTGGAAGCCGCCTTTCGTGACACGCGCAGCCTGCACAGCCCGCGCTCCCGCCTCGTTGCGGTCGAGCAGACCATGAACCTCGGAGGCGGTGCCGTGTGGCCTCTGGCGTCTCTGACAGCCGTCGCCACGACCGCTCGCCGGTTGGGTCTCATCGTGCATATGGACGGCGCGCGTCTGCCCAATGCCATCGTCGCCTCCGGCGTCGACGGCCGAGCCATGACGGCCATGTGCGACAGCGTCTGGCTCGATCTTTCGAAGGGCCTCGGCTGCCCCATCGGCGGCGTGCTCGCCGGCAGCAAGGACTTCATCGCCGAGTCCTGGCGCTGGAAGCATCGCATGGGCGGTGCCATGCGCCAATCCGGCATCGTCGCGGCTGCCGGTCTCTATGCGCTCGAAAACAACTGGAAGCGGCTGGCGGATGACCACACCAATTGCCGCCGGTTGGCCGAGATTGCCGGCAATGTTAAGGGCGTGCGCATCGTCAATCCGAAGGTCGAGACGAACCTCCTGTTCCTCGACGTCTCCGGCACCGGCCGATCGGCGCCCGACATCGCCGCTGACCTGCTGGCCCGTGGCGTGCGCATCGGCGCCACCAATGCCACCTTGATGCGCGCGGTCACGCATCTGGATGCTTCGCGGCAGGATGTCGAAGCGGCAGGATCGGCGCTCGCGGCCGTCGCAGCCGGAAAATGATCCGAACCCCGGCTCAGGCCGGAAGCCGGCGGCGCAGCATCGCACGTGCCACATCGCGCAGCGCGAACGGCGCGCCGGTGAGCAGCACTTTCACATAGTGTTCTTGCTGGTAGTCGCCGTTGAGCGAGACCCGAGGGATCGCGCGTGAACTCGCCCCCGATCCCAAGCGGACCACCCCTTTGCGCGTCGTAACGGCGGTCTCGAAGCCGAGTTCCGTGGCCAGAGCGAAATCACGAGGTCCGGCGCTGCACTCGTCGCCGAACGGGAAACTAAAATGACGCACGGGGCGGCCCAATTCGCGCTCGATACGCGCGCGGCTCGCCTTCATCTCGTGGCGTGCCTCCGCCTCGCTGAGACGGGCGACGGCGAAATGCCGGCAAGTGTGGGCGCCGACAGTGACGAGCGGATCGGCCGCAAGCGAGCGCAGTTCGTCCCAGGTCATGATCAACTCGCGGCATAGGGCCGCCATGTCGATGTTCGCCATGCGGCAGAGCGCCCGCACATGCGCCCGAGCGACGACCTCGTCGATCCGGCGCAGGGACCAATAGATCGCGTGAAAGGCCGCCGTCTTCTCGCCGATCGTTCGCGTGCGCCAGACTTTCTCCTCACCTTCGATCGAGGTCTCGACCGTCTCCAATGCCTCGATCACTTTTTCCAGCGCCAGCCACCACAGCTCACCGACACCATCGAGGTAGTCGGTCGGCGCATAGATGGTGAACGGGACGCCGTGACGGCGAAAAACCGGGTAAGCCTCGATCAGATTGTCACGGTAGGCGTCGTCGAGCGTGAACGCGACGAACCTCCGGCTGCTTTCGGGATCGTCCAGGCGGCGTGCCACCTCGTCCATGGACACGATTTCGAACCCATCGGCGCGGACCTGACGGATGGTGCGATCCAGGAATTCGGGCGTCACCCGCAGAATGCGATTGGGAGAGAACGACCGGGGCGGCTCTACGGTCACCTGATGCAGCATGAGCACGGCACCGGCGCCTCGCGACCAGGGAGCCATGGCGACGCCGAGGCCGGTATAGTGCAGCATCGACAGCGCTGCCTTGAGCAGACCCGTTGTACGACGGCTCATACCTCACCCCGACGCTCGACACCGAACACAATGCCCACCACCGATCGGGTCGCGGCCGGGCCGGCTACGATTGGACGGAGACATTGGCGTTCCCGTTAAAGAGAACGCTCGAATGCCATCCAAGTTTCATGCCCGAACCTCGGTCTCGAGCACCGACCGCCGGTTTCCGGCAGGACGACGCGGCGGCGTCGAAGGCGCCGTGGCCGCGCGTTCGACCCGAATGACCTCCAGATCGGCCATGCTGTAGCCGAGATACTCCGGCTCTTTCGCCACGGTTGTGCGGCTGCCCCTGCGGTCCCCCACCTCGATACCGACGTCGATGCGACCCTGGATGGCGCCGAGCAGATTGCGGGCCGCCTCATAGGGGCCATGCACGAGGATGTGGTCGAAGGCTTCGTCGAGTGCATCGAGCACCAGATTGGCACGATCCGGGTCGAAGAGATCGGGCGACGCCTCGTTTTCGAACCCACTGGCGACCAGTTGTACTTCGGTCCCGGCAAGTGTCTGCACGGCCTCATCGAAACCGCACGCTCCCGCCAGCAGCTGGGCCAGACCCGGCTTCGTTTGCGCGGACACATGCTCCGCCATTCCAGGACTGCGATCGGTCCAGTCGACCAGGACCACGCGTTTGCCGGCTTGAGACAGCGCCC
This sequence comes from uncultured Hyphomicrobiaceae bacterium, assembly GCA_964389095.1. Classification (GTDB taxonomy): domain Bacteria; phylum Pseudomonadota; class Alphaproteobacteria; order Rhizobiales; family Hyphomicrobiaceae; genus JABFRJ01. The sequence goes on along the minus strand of CAYMEB010000028.1, from coordinate 13,394 downwards.
GCGCCAGAGCGAGAGCCTCAACCAGCGTCGGTGTCCGCTCGTCACGGCCGGAGATCATGGTCCGCACGCCGGATTTCTGGGCGGGACGCTGCAGCAGGGCAGCAGCAGCGGCATCCACGCTAACCATCTGAGACCCGACCTGGCCGGGGGCCGGCGAAGGAAGGGCACTGACTTCCAGGAGAGGCGCCTCGCGCCGCTCCTCGGCGCGCGCAACCGGCTGGGATGCCGCCTGCGAGGCCGGCGCCTGGCTCGGCGGGCCGCCCCGAGCCGCGCGAAGAAGCTCCTTGGGGACCGTCCACGCCAGACCCAGCAGCATCACGGCGAGCGAGGCCAGCGGTGCCATCATGGAGATCTTCGGCCAGGTCTTTTCGTTGAGCGGGAACGCCCGCTGGACGATCTTGATCTCTACCGGCGCCGCACCCGCCGAAACCGTCGAAACCGCGGCCTCGTACTGCTTCTGCAGCCGCTCGAGCTCGCTGCGCTTCGACTTGGCGACGTTCTCGAGCTGGCGCAGCCGGGCATCGTCAGGCGCCGACGTGACCACTGTACGCTTGGTTTCCTCGATCCGTCGCTTGATCCCCGCCTCACGATCCGCCGCAATCCGCGCATCCCGTTCGAGGCTGTCGACGACCTTCTGGATCTCCACCTTAATCTGGCGCTGAAGGGAGGCGAGGTCGCCCTGCAGCTGCTTCATCCGCGGATGGGCGGGCAGCAGCGTCGCGGACAGCTCCGACACCTGACGCTCCAGGCGCACCCGCTGCTCGCTGAGCCGCGGAATGAGCGTGGATTTCTGGACGTCCGGGTTGGCTTCGGCAGTGCCGCGCGCAGCCTGATCGCGCGCCGCCGAGGCGCGGGCATCCGCCTCGCCGCGAACGGAGACGGCCTTGGTCAGCTCGCCGGTGAGCTCTGCGAGTTGCTGTTCGCTGAGCGCGGTGGACTGGGCGCCGCCCTGGAACAGATTGGCGCGGCCGCGGAACTGCGTCACTTCGGAGTCCGCCTCGGAGACCTCCTTGATCAGGCGCTCGATCTGGGGACCGATCTTGGTGCGTGCGTCCTCGGTCTCCGTGATCGTCCGGCTGGCGAGGCTGCTGCGATAGAGTTCCGAAAGCCTGTTGGCTGCATTGGCGGAGAAATTGGGATCGGTCGAGGTGAACTCGACCGTGATGCCGCGCGTATCGCGACCCTGGAACACGCGCAGCGCCTTGTAATAGGCGGACAGCACGCGGTCGGTATCGGTCTCACCGTCACGCGGTTTGACGACGCCTATGCCCTGGAGCGTCCGCGTGTAGAGGTCCTCGGCCGGCAGCGCGATGTTGAACTCGGGCCTTTGCGCCAAGCCGAGTTCCTTTGCCATCGTCAATGCAAGATCGGTCGACAGGAGAGCGCGAACGTGGGTTCCGACCGCCTCCTTGTCCATGCGGACGGCGACATCGGCTTGCGGCGCGTTCTCACGCTTCGGGTCGTAAGGATTGAGAATGCCTGTCGAGATCACCTCGAGCTGCGCCTGTGCCGTGAAGCGCGGCGCCATCGTGCTCAACACACCCGCCGTGCCCGCCCCGACCAGAACCGCAAGGATGAAAAGCTTGGGCAGGCTGCGGCGGATCGCACCACCGATCGTGATGAGATCGATGTCGTCGGGATTGGCAGGGGCTTGCGCGTGCATCTGTTACCGCCGGTGTGGTCGTCGGATTATGTGTCGTCGCACCGGATTAGAACGCAGGGCCGTTGCGATTTGCTTAAGCGACGCATTCCGGCACAGGCGCCAAACGTTTCTTAACCACCATCAGTCTAGAAACGTCTGGTAGACGCGCCGTGCAAGGAACATCCCAGATGCGTTTCCCGTCTGTCGTACTCCTGACCTTCTCAGCCCTTCTCGTGTCGGGATGTGCTCCGCAACTGGCCGGTGATCCCAACCAGGGCTTTACGACCGTGGTGGTCCGCGACGGCGGCGCCGACACGCAGGTCACGCCCGTGCCTGTCTCCACGCCTTGGAACGCGACGGTCATTCAGGACGTCGTACACGGCCCACAGGCAGTGGCGGACGAGGACGGTCCGTATCTCCTCGATACGGGCAACAAGCTGCGCATCTTCGTTTACGGCCAGCCCAGCCTTTCGCGCATCTATACGGTGGACCACGCCGGTGCCATCTCTTTTCCACTGATCGGCAATGTGCACGTCCGCGGAGCCACGACCCGCGGCCTGGAGCGGTCCATCCGCTCTCGTCTCGGCGCCCAGTACGTCAAAGACCCGCACGTAACCGTCGATATTCATCAGAACCGCCCGTTCTTCATTCTGGGCGAGGTCCGCCAGGCAGGGCAGTACCCCTACGTCTCTGGCATGACCGTCCAATCCGCGGTCGCGATCGCCGGCGGATACTCCGAGCGCGCGAATGAACGGAAAGTTCAGATCACCCGCCGCATAAATGGGGTCATCGAGAAGCTCGACGTGCCGCCGGACTATGTCGTTCTGCCCGGCGACACACTCTACGTCTTCGAGCGCTGGTTCTGATCGGCGCTCCAAACCAACAGGCGCCGCAGACAAACGTGAAGACCCGGTTTCGCATCCTTCAGTGTCTGCGTGCGCCTGTCGGCGGTCTCTTCCGGCACGTGTGCGATCTTGCGCGGGAACAACGAGCCCGCGGCCACGCCGTAGCCGTCGTCTGTTCCGACGACGGTAATGCCCTGACAGCAGAGAAGCTGGCGAAACTCGAGCCGCACCTCGAACTCGGCCTGCATCGGCTTTCCATCCGGCGCGAAGTCGGCATCTCCGACCTCCTTGCAACCCGCAGCGTGACCGCGCTCGCCCGTCAGCTGCGCCTCGACGTGTTGCATGGGCACGGAGCAAAGGGTGGAGCCTACGCGCGGATCGCCGCGAGCATGGTTGGCGGCGCGCATTGCTTCTACACGCCACACGGCGGCAGCCTCCATTATGGTCCCGGCACCCTAAAGGGCCGCGTATTCATGCTGGCGGAACGGCGCATGGCACGGCTGACGGACGGATTGATCTTCGAGAGCGCCTACTCGGCCGGCCGCTACGAAGCCCACATCGGACCGACCGCGTGCGCGCGGCGTGTGATCCCCAACGGCATTCTCGAAGACGAGCTGGTTCCCGTCACCCATGACGCTGACGCCACCGAGTTGCTGTTCATCGGCGAGTTGCGCATGCTCAAGGGTGTCGATGTGCTGTCGCGGGCTATGGCGGCTTTGCGTCGACACCCTCGAACGGCCGCGGTTCGCCTCACTGTCGTCGGTGACGGGCCGGACGCGGCGACGTTCCACGCCCTTAGTGCCGAGTTGGGTCTGACCGAAGCGGTACGTTTCGCCGGTGCACTGCCCACCCGCCACGCGTTCACTCGCGGCCACCTCCTGGTGGTGCCCTCGCGCGCCGAGAGCTTCCCCTACATCGTCCTGGAGGCAGGCGCTGCCCTGGTTCCGATGTTGGCCAGCGACGTCGGTGGAATTCCTGAGATCGTCGAGGGCACGGGCAACGCGCTGCTGCCCCCGGGCGTTGATGCGGCCCTTGCGGCCGCCATCGCCGCAGCACTCGAAGATCCCGGCACGCGGACCGAACGCGCCCTTCGGTTGCAGAAGCGCATCCGGGAGCAATTCACCGTCGCGACCATGGCCGACGCGGTCTTGGCGTTCTATTCCGACACACATTCCCTGCGCGCAGCCGCCTGAGGCTCTGGCACGGTCCCTGCTTTCTTCCGGATACGTCTAATCGCGTGACCGGAAAGCTCGGATGACCACCGCCCCCGCGAAACTCGAAACAGTCCAAGCCGAAGCCCCCCGTCTGGCCGATTCCCAGGCCGTGCGCGTGCGCCCGTTCCTATCCCCCGTCGTCTTCTCCGGCTTGGTTCGAACTGCCGAAGGAGCGCTGCTGACGTCGGAGGGTTTCCTCCTCGCAGCCCTCTATCTTCCCTCTGGTGAACTCGACGACGGCTGGCGCTACGGTATCGCATTTCTGGGCACTCCCTTTTTTACCGTCGGCCTATTTCAGCTTCTGGGGCTGTATCGGATCTCCGCTCTCACCAGCCCGCATCGCCAACTTCTGCGTGTCGCGCTCGGCTGGACGACCGCCCTCGCCGCCCTCCTCATCGTCGTGTTTCTCTCCAAGCTGGGCGGCGAATTCAGCCGCGTCTGGTTCCTGGCATGGGGGATCACCGGACTTGCGACCAGCATCGCCGTCCGCTTCGTCGTGAGCCGCGCCGTGCGAAAGGCCCTGGCCGATGGCCGCCTGCAGCGCCGCGCGGTCATTTACGGTACCGGCGACGAAGCACGGCGCATGCTGGCCGAACTCGACGCCGACGCCAGCAGCGACGTGCGCATCTGCGGCATCTTCGATGACCGCAGCGACGACCGCACGAGCGGGACCATCGCCGGCTATCCCAAGCTCGGCGACAGCGAGGCCCTGGTGGCCTTCGCCCGTTCGACGCGCGTCGACGTGATCATCCTCACCCTTCCGCTCGCCTCCGAGGCACGTCTTGCGGCGCTCATGCACCGCCTTGCCGTCCTTCCGGTCGAGGTGAAACTGGCCGCCTCCGCGAGCATGTTGAAACTGCACCCGCGTGCCTACTCCTACATCGGCTCCGTCGCGATGCTGGACGTGTGCGACAAGCCGATCGACGGCTGGAGCAAGGTTTGGAAATCGGTTCTCGACCGTACGGTTGCCGGGATCGCCATCCTCGCACTGGCGCCGGTGATGGCGCTGGTGTGGCTCGCGGTGCGCCTGGAAAGCAGGGGTCCGGCTCTGTTCCGCCAGCGCCGCCTCGGCTTCAACAACGAGATCATCGAGGTCTGGAAATTCCGCTCGATGCACGTCGACCGCTGCGACCAGAGCGCCCGCAGGCTCGTGACACGCGACGATCCTCGGGTAACGCGTGTCGGACGCTTCATACGCAGGACGAGCCTCGACGAGTTGCCGCAGCTGTTCAATGTCCTCGGCGGGTCCCTGTCGCTGGTCGGTCCGCGCCCTCACGCGATCGAGGCCAAGGCCGCCGAACGCCTCGATCATGAAGCCGTCGAGGGCTACTTCGCACGTCACAAGGTGAAACCCGGCATCACGGGCTGGGCGCAGATCCATGGCTGGCGCGGCGAGACCGACACGGAGGAAAAGATCCGCCGGCGCGTTGAGCACGACCTGTGGTACATCAAGAACTGGTCGCTTGCGCTGGACATCTACATCCTGCTGCGCACGCCTCTTTCCCTGCTCAAGTCCGAGAACGCGTACTGACGCGAACGCAGATCTGCGAGCAGAAATGGTCAGCGCGAACACCGAGCGGAACGAGAGTACGCCACACAAGAGGGCGAGCACAGCTCATCGCCTCGCCCTCGCGCTGGTATGGCTCACGATCGCCGCCAGCGCGGTCGTATTCAACGAGCCGGCGCCCGTCGACGTGCTGATGCTCGGATTGATCGTGCTTTTGCCGGTCGCCGGCCTCGTACGTTTCACTCCTGGAATTCTTGCGCTGTTCGGCGCGTGGCTCGCCATCGGGGCGTTGGCGTTGCTCGCTTCTTCATGGGCGATCCTGCCGGATCGCGCCCTGGTTCACGCCGCCGTAACGATCTTCCTCGCCTTCGGGTTCCTCGTGACCGCCGCTTTCGTGATGCGGGCGCCCGTCCGTCACGCGCGCCTTCTGATGCACGCCTATGTCGTATCGGCCGTGATCGCATCCGCGATCGCGATCGTGGGCTACTTCGACGCATTGCCGGGCAGCGCGGAGCTGTTCACGCGCTATGGACGCGCCAGCGCCACCTTCAAGGACCCCAACGTCTTCGGAGCGTTCCTCGTTCTCCCGGCCGCCTTTCTGCTCGGCGAGATCCTGGGTTCCCCGATACGCCGCGCCATTCTCCTGTCGCCCTGGGCGGGCCTCATCATCGTCGCCGCCCTGCTGAGCTTCTCGCGCGGCGCATGGCTCAACCTCGTGATTGCCCTGGCGATCGTGGTCTATCTCGCCGTTCTCACCGCCCCTACCAACCGACAGCGGCTTTTCGCTTTCACGGCCGCGACCGTGGCGATCTGTGCGGCAACGGTTCTCGTCGTCGGTGCCCTCAGCATCGATGCCGTCGAAGACCTCTTCCTCGATCGCGCTTCGCTGGACCAGGGCTACGACAAGGGACCCGAGGGCCGCTTCGGTGGCCAGCAAAAAGCCCGAAACCTCATCATCGAGAACCCGTTTGGCATCGCGCCTCAACAGTTCGCGCCGCACTACCACATCGAGGAGCCGCACAACGTCTACCTTGCGCTCTTTCTCAATTCGGGGTGGCTCGGCGGCCTGATCCATCTCATGTTCACGCTCGTCACGCTGGTTTGGGCGTTGCCCTATTGCTTCCGCAGGGGGCCGCTCCAAGGTCTGTTCATCGCCGCCTATGCGGCTTTCGTCGGTCATGTGGTGGAAGGTTACGTGATCGATCTCGATCACTGGCGTCACTATCACCTGATCCTGGCCCTACTATGGGGAGTGATGCTCTCGGGGCATCTCGTGTCCGCGCGCAGTTCGGTCGGGCTCGGCCCGCCAGCACCGCATCCCATGGTAGCCGTGACGCGTCCGGCCCGTCCTCTACTGCCGGCGCCCCCGCGCGTCGTACTCGCGCTGCCTGCGCCGCGCCGGGAGAGAGGGCGCGAGGACAGCCGGCCCTCTCGCGCGGCCGGCCGAACCTTCAGCCAGCACAGATCCTGACCCGGCCCCCCTTCAAAGTCGGGCCGCGGCGGCGGACAACTCCGTGATGCGCGCCCAGTTGCCGGCCGCAACGTCGTTCACCGGCGCGACCCAGGAACCACCGACGCAGACCACGTTTGGACAGGCCAGATACCGCGCTGCGTTGCTGGCACTGATCCCGCCCGTCGGGCAGAACCTCAATCCAGGCAGCGGCGCACCCAGCGCGTTCAGATACGGCACGCCGCCAGCCTGCTCCGCGGGAAAGAACTTCGCGATGCCGACGCCGCGTTCGGCCAGACGCATCGCTTCGGTCGCGGTCGCGCATCCCGGCAGCGCCGGCAGCCCGGTGTCCGCCATAGCAGCCAGGACGTTGTCCGTCGCACCGGGCGACACGAGAAAGCGTGCGCCAGCACGAGCGGCGCGGGTTGCATCGTCCCGACCGAGGATTGTGCCCGCCCCAACGATCACCCCTGGAACTTCCACTGCGATCCGTTCAATGGCCGTTAGCGCAGCAGGCGTGCGCAGCGTCACCTCGAGAACGGGCAGCCCGCCCGCGAGAAGCGCGCGCGCCAGCGCTACGGCACCCTCGACCTCGGCGATGGTCAAGACGGGAACGACTTTCGCTCTACGCAAGGTCTGCTCGAACTCGACGTTGGACATCACGTCGTCTCCTTCACGGTCTCGGCGCGAACCCAATCGAGAAACGGCCCCGCGCCCGCCACGACAGGCAGCGCGACGATCGCTGGGACGTCGTAACTGTGCGCGGCGCGCAGGGCGCTGATCGCCGCTTCCGCCAAACCTTGGCGCGTCTTCACGATCATCACCACCTCGCTGCCGCGTTGGATGCTTCCCTCCCAACGATAAAGCGAGATCATCCCGGGCAGAATGTTCACGCAGGCAGCCAGCCGCGCCTCGATCAACGACCGGCCGGTTCGCTCTGCCTCCGCCACGTCCGCAAACGTGGCATAGAGCACGACCAGCGGCTCCGCGGTGCTCATCGGCAAGCTCCTGGGGGCATGGGTTGCATGTCATGTTCCAAAAAACAGGCTTTTCGGCTTGTCGCCGTGCGGCGATTAGGCCAGCTTCGCCCACCGATGCGCCCTATGCGAGCCCACCGACGATGCCGACCGCCGCGCCACGATACGAGAAGATCGCCTTCGTCGCGAGTGACAGTCCCGAGGCGCAGGCCTCGCGGCAACGTCTGGTGCACGTTTACGGCAATGTTTCGCCGCGGGACGCCGACGCCATCGTCGCCCTGGGCGGCGACGGCTTCATGCTCGAAACGCTTCATCGGCACATGCACGACCGCATTCCCATCTACGGCATGAACCGCGGCTCGGTCGGCTTTCTGATGAACGAGTACATCGAGGAGGATCTGGCGGGTCGCCTCGCCCGGGCGGAAGTCACCCGGATCCATCCCCTGGAGATGATCGCGACCAAGGCCGACGGAACCACGGCCGAAGGGCTCGCGATCAACGAAGTTTCCCTGTTCCGGCAACGCCACCAAGCCGCCAAACTGCGCATCCATATCGACGGCAAAATCCGCCTGGACGAACTCATCTGCGATGGTGTGCTGGTCGCGACCCCGGCGGGATCGACCGCCTACAATCTCTCTGCGCACGGCCCGATCCTACCGATCAACGCCCCGCTGCTGGCGCTGACGCCGATCAGCCCGTTCCGTCCCCGACGCTGGCGCGGTGCGCTCTTGCCCAACGAGGCCCGTATTCGCATCGATGTCCTGGAGCCCGACAAGCGCCCGGCCAGCGCGGTGGCCGATAGCGTGGAGACGCGGTCCGTGGTTAGGGTCGATGTCGCACAAGCCAGCCATATCGAGCTGTTCATGCTGTTCGACCGCGGCCACAACCTCGATGAGCGCATCCTGTCGGAACAGTTCCGCTATTGAGCCAGGGCAATCCGGCGCTTCTCGGCGTCCGAGCGGTAGATCGCCTCCTCGATCCGCAGGTTGGCGAGGTAGTCCCGCCCGGTGTTTTCGATCGCTGTCCCGTCGATCAGGTGGCGCGCGACGTGCGCCAGGCAGTGATAGACGCAATCCCCGCCGTAGCCGCGGTTCTCCCAGTCGAACGAGAGTTCGGCTTCGGCATTCTTGCCCGATGCGCGCAGCCACACGCGGCCGAACCCGTCCAGACGCAGGGCCCCGCGCGCGCCGTCGATCCACATCTCCCCCATCGTGAGCCGGCGATCATCCGCCGGATGATCGGCGAGCCGGTTACCGTCGAACAGCGCGCGGCGGCCCCCCGCGAACTCGAAGACGACGAGGCCGGCGTCCTCACCCGCGATGACCGGATTGAGCCGGCGCAGGTCGGCGCTGACGGCGGTGACCTCACCGAGCAGGTAGCGGAAAACGTCGACGAAATGGATGGCTGTTTCCCGGATCAGAAACCGCGGCATTTTCTGGAAATAGGGCTGACGCGAAAGATACGCCCCGGGACCCTGGCCGTCGCCGGGCCGCAGACGGAAACTGATCTGGTAGACCTCGCCGATCTCACCCGCATCGAGCACCTCTTTGATGCGCCGATACCAAGGTTCGAAGCGGAAATTCTCGTGCACGACCAGCAGCCGCCCCGTACGGTCCGCGAAGCGAACTGTCTCCTCCGCCTCGGCAAGCGACGTGCAGAACGGCTTCTGGCAGACGGCATCTAGCCCCCGCCCGAGCACCGAGCGCACCAGCCCCGCATGGGTCGGCGGCGGAGTCGCGATGTCAATCAGATGCACCGGCACCGACGCGAGCATCTCGTCGAGATCTTGGAACGCGCGCGTCCCGGGATATGACCGCGCCAGTTCCGCTGCCTTTCCCGGCTCCCGGTCACAGATCGCGGCGAGTTCTACGCCCGAGATGCGCGACCACGCATCGGCGTGGAACCGGGCAAAGTACCCGGCCCCGACCATTGCCACCCGCACTGCAGATTTCGTCGTCGCCATGTCACGAGCGTCCAGCCAGCTCGTCGACGATCGCAAGCACCTCGCGCGTGGCCTGCGTCAACCCCTGATCCCCTCCGAACTCCATCGGCCGCAACCGCTTCTGCCTGAACCCCTGCTCGACCGCCGCTTCGATCATCGCGCCGGCTTCACCCAGCTGCGCGATGCCGTGACGCTCCCCGAGCCAGTCGAGCATGAGTGCCGCCGACAGCAGCGTGGCGGTCGGATTGGCCTTGTCCATGCCGGCAATGTCGGGGGCCGAGCCGTGCGCGGGCTGGAACAGGCCATGGCGATCGCCCAGTTCGGCGCACGGCGCCATCCCCATCCCGCCGACGAGGCCGCCGCCCAGGTCCGATAGGATGTCGCCGAACATGTTCTCCATCACGAGCACATCGCTTTCCCACGGCTTGCGAATGAGATCGAGCGCCATGGCGTCTACGTAGTTGTGGTCTGCCCGGATGTCCGGAAAGAGCTTGGCCCGCTCGTCGAAAATCTTGCGGAAGAACGCGAATGCGCGGAACACGTTGGCCTTGTCGACGCAAGTAACGCGCCCCTTGCCGCCTTTCTGCAGCCGCCGACGTGCGAGCCGGAAGGCGGTATCGCAGAGCTTTTCTGTGGTCGTGCGCGTGATGCGCAAGGTCTCGCGCGCTTCGCTGTCGCCGATGACCTCGCCCCGCCCGTGACTGTAGAACAACCCTTCCGTCGACTCCCGCAACACGATCAGATCGATCTTTTCCGCTCTCTCGTCGGCGAGCCGTCGCACCGTGTTTGGATACGCCTTCACCGGACGCACGCCGGCATAGAGCCCGAATTCGTCGCGCATGCGCAGATGCGGCGCGATCTCGGTGCCATCGGGGAAGCGCACCGACGGCAGACCCATGGCGCCCAACAGGATCGCGTCCGCGCTTCGGGCCGTCTCGAACGCCTCTTTCGAACAGTCCCGACCACTCTCGCGATAGTACGCGGCGCCGCAGTCCAGACGCTCGTCGATCTTCAGCTCGAACCCGCCGAAGTGAGTGCGAACGCGATCCACAACGGCAAGGGTCGCGGGAACGATCTCGCGCCCGATCCCGTCGCCGGGCAGCGAAGCGATGCGGAGTGTCGAATTCTTGCTCGTCACGTTTGCCTCGTTCCTATCGTGAGTGATGGTCCGTCCGCCTCATGCGGTCACGTCTTCCGCGATATGGCGTGCAGCGATGTAGCCGAACGTCATCGCCGGGCCGATCGTGATCCCGGCACCCGGATAGGTGCCACCCATCACGCTCACGGCATCGTTTCCCACGGCGTAGAGCCCGGCGACCGGCGTCTTCTCCTGCCCGAGCACGCGTCCGTGGCGATCGGTGCCGATGCCGGCGAACGTGCCGAGTTCGCCCGGCACGACGCGGACGGCATAATAGGGAGGCGTGGCAAGAGGAGCGAGACAGGGATTGGGCTGATGCCCCGGCGCGCCGTTGAAGCGCTGGTAGGCATCGCTACCGCGCCCGAACTCGCGATCCTCGCCGTGCGTTGCGCCCGCGTTGAACGTCGAGATCGTGGCCTCCAGCCCCGCGGGATCGATGCCCGCCTTCTGCGCCAGCTCGGCCGGTGTGGCACCGCGAAGAATGTATCCCGAGGCGAGATGCGGAGCGATGCGCATGGGCGCAGGACCCAGCGCGCCGAGGCCGAAGCCGCGGATTGCCCGATGATCGCACACGATCCACGCTGCGACGTCGCTGTCGCCGCGGCACGCCTCGATCATCGCCGGCACGAACACATGATACGATTGCGCCTCGTTCACGAAACGCCGGCCACGGCGATCGACGGCAATGTAACCGGGCTTGCCGCGCTCGAAGAAATGCGGGAACGGCACCGTGCGTCCCCCCTCTTTGGGCACCAGCGAGACCGGCGCCCACGCCGCCGGATGATGCACGTCGGATTCCAGCCGCCCCCCGACACTCTGCGCCAGACGCAATCCGTCGCCGGTGTTGCCGGCCGGGGGCAGCCGCTGATGGTTCCGGCCTGCAATGAGATGCGGATAGAGCTGGCGCGTGAGAGCTTCCGAGCCGGGAAAGCCGCCGCAGGCCAGGACGACCCCGCGCCGCGCCGCGATGCGTACGCGCGCGCCATTGCGCTCGACGATCGCGCCGCAGACGCGATCACCCTGCCTCACGAGGTCGACGACAGGTGCCTGCAGCCACAGCCTCACGTCGCGGCGGAAGGCCTCGTAGGCCATGCGCGCGATCAGGGCATTACCGTTCACGAGGCGCGTGCCGCGCGCATTGCGAACGCGGTCCCGCAGATGCCGCGCGACCATTCCGGCAACGTGCAGGGCGGCGCGCGGCGATTGCGTCATGCGAAAGACATGAGGCAGATCCAGGCGGCCCACCATCATCCCGCCGAGCACCATCATCGTCTCCAGCGGTGGCCGAAGCTTGGGAAACCAATCGCCCAACCGGCGGCCGTCGAAGTTTTCCGGCGCAAGCGATCTGCCGCCCTGCGCGGCGCCGGGCTCGTCCGGGTGATAATCGGCCCAGGTCGGGACCGGCATGAACGAAACCAGCCCCTCGCGCTCGAAGACCGAGAGCATCCACCGAGCGGTATCGACGAAGGCTGCAGCCCGCTCGCGATCGAGACGATTGCCGACGTGATGCGTCAGATACGCCAACGCCGCTTCGGGTGTGTCCGCAGTGGTCGAGCCCTCCTGATGATGGTTCCCCGGGATCCAGATGACGCCTGCCGAATACGCCGTCGTGCCCCCGAACAGCGCTTCCTTCTCGACCATCAGCACGTCGAGCCCGGCGAGGCGGGCGGTCAGCGCCGTCGCGAACCCGCCGGCCCCGCTGCCTGCAACCAGCACGTCGCAGCTCTCATCCTCGATCTCGCTCATGCGGGCGTCACACGGGCGCTGACGAACGTTGGAACCGGGCCGGCGCGCCGCCAGTCTTGCGGACGGCCGGCGCCCGCGGGATGCGGACGGCCGAGACAGATCGCCATCAACTCCAGACCGCCTTCCATCGCCTGCGGCCAGGTCAATCCGCAATCCCCGCGCACCGCGCCGCCGCGCACGGGCAGGGCGGCGAGCCCCGTCGGTACGTGGACGAAACCCGTGCGGCGCAGCTCCGGCCGGCTCCGGGCTGCCGCCAGCACATGATAGAGCACCGCATTGCACAGATAGCCGCCGGCATCCCAGGAGACGTTGGCGGCAATCCCGCGCCGTCGCATTCGCGTCACGATCTCCGCGACCGGAAGCCGGGCCGCCAGATGCTCGGGCGCGCCGTCACGGACCGCACACTCGGGCGGACAGGCTCCCGAGGCGTCGGCGACGTCTTTACGGAAGTTGCGGCCGCGGGCCTCGATCTCGAACCCGCGAGCGCGCGAGGACACACCGAAATGCAGCGAGATGTCCGGTTGCGCCTCGTCGAGAAGCGCATCGACCCGGCTGGGCGCGCGCTCCCATTCCGTCGGCAGGATCTCCGCAGTCACCGCAACGTCGGGAAACGCGCGCTGGACGGCGGCGGCGAGCGCCGGGACGAGCACCATCGTGGCGTTGACCGGCGTACCCGGAAACGGGCCGAAGCCGGTGAGCAGGACCGAGGTCCGCCCCTGGCGAGAGATTGAACGGAAAGCGGGCATGAGTTGATGGCGGCACGCGTTGACGGACTGGCGAGGCTGGCAAGTCTAGCGGGTTTGGCGCGCGGGCCAAGTGGCCGAGACAGTGTATTCCCGCGCTCCCTTCATGCATGTGCCCCCGGGACACCCGGCCGGGCACATGCCTGTCCCCTTAGTTCAGGCCGGCGTTGCCTGAGCGACGGCGAACCTG
>CAYMEB010000027.1:0-32744 GCA_964389095.1 uncultured Hyphomicrobiaceae bacterium | reverse complement strand
CGCGGATGATGTCCATGCACAGTTCGACGCATTCATCGCAGATGAACACGGTCGGGCCGGCGATGAGTTTGCGGACTTCATGCTGGCTCTTGCCGCAGAACGAGCAGTAGAGCGTGTTCTTGGCTTCAGGCATGAGGTCCTCGATTGCCCCGGGCCGGGGCCGCCTTCAGTTCATTATCGCCGGGTCGGCCGGGGCGGCGACCTCGCCGACGGGCCGCTCCCGACGCCGCACACTGCTTCGCTTCCCGACGCACCTAACTGACCATGCTACGGCTCGGCAGATCAAGATCGGATTAACGAGCCTCTGGGCGATCGGCCGATCACGGACGCGTGTACAACTGGACTCGTTACGTTACCGTTTCCACCGCGGTCGCTCTGGACGAAGTTCATTCCAACTTAGGCGACCTTTCCGGCGACCACATGACCACGCTGTGGCGGGATCAGAGATGCCTCAAGATTTGTCGGACGACCCGAGCAAAGATTCGATGTCGGAACGCTTCTCCAGAACATGGTCGACGAGGCCGAAACTCTTGGCTTCGTCAGCACTCATGAAGTTATCGCGATCGAGGGCGCGCTCGATATCATCGTATGATTTTCCGGTATGCTTCACGTAAACTTCGTTCATGCGCCGCTTCGTCTTTATGATGTCTTGTACGTGGCGCTCGATGTCACTGACCTGGCCCTGGACGCCGCCCGAAGGCTGGTGGACCATGATTCGTGCATTCGGCAGGGCGTAGCGCTTCCCCTGCGCGCCGGCGGCGAGGAGCAGCGAGCCCATCGACGCGGCCTGGCCGATGCACAGCGTAGCGACCGGCGACTTGATGAACTGCATCGTGTCGTAGATCGCCATCCCGGCGGTGACCACGCCGCCGGGAGAATTGATATACATCGCGATTTCCTTGGCCGGGTTCTGGGCTTCCAGAAACAGCAGCTGCATGCAGATCGAGGACGCCATCTGATCCTCGACAGGGCCCACCACGAAGATGATTCGGTCCTGCAGCATCCGCGACGGCAGGTCGTAGGTCCGTTCGCCGCGGTTCGTCTGCTCGATGACGGCGGGCCAATACGTGGCGTTGATCATGCTCGCTCTCGTCCTTCAGGACCCCGACCGGGTGCCTGTCCATTCTGTTGACTGCATCGTAACGGCCTGTCGAGGACGACCACCGCCGCCCGCTCAGTCCCCACCTTGCTCGTCGGATTCGGTAGCCGCCTTCAAGAGTTCGTCGCGCGTCACCTTCTTTTCCACCGGCTTTGCGATGGAAACGATGTGGTCGATGACCTTGTCTTCGAAGATCGGCGCGCGAAGGTTGTTCAGGGCTCCGCTGTTCTTTTCATAAAACTCGTAGACCATCCGCTCCTGGCCCGGATAGCGGCGGGCCTCGTCGATCAGCGCCTTGCGCAGTTCGTCCTGGGAGACTTGGACCTTGGCCTGCTGGCCGATTTCGCCGATCACGAGGCCGAGGCGGACCCTGCGCTCCGCGAGCTTACGGTATTCGTCACGCGCCTGATCCTCGGTCTTGCCTTCGCTCTCGAAGGTCTTCTCGGCCCGCTTCAGGCCCTCGGTGATCTGTTCCCAGATGCCGTTGAACTCGTTGTCGACCAGAAGCTGGGGCAGTTCGATGCTGTGCGACTTGTCGAGCAGGTCGAGGATCTCGCGCTTCAGTTTCGTCCGGGTGAGGTTCTCGTACTCGCCCTGGATCTGGCCGCGAACGTAGTCGCGCAGCTTGGCCAGGTCTTCGAAGCCGAACGACTTGGCGAACTCGTCGTCGATCGCCGGCGATTTGGGCTTGGCGACCGATCTTACCTTGGTCTCGAACACGGCGGTCTTGCCGGCCAGAGATACCTCCGGGTACTGCTCAGGGAAGGTCGCGGTCACATCGCGTGTGTCACCCGCCTTTGCGCCCTTCAATCCGTCCTCGAAGCCCGGGATGAAGCCGCCGTTGCCGATGACGAGGGCCATGTCCTCGCCCTTGCCGCCGGGAAACTCTACACCGTCGACACGGCCTACGAAGTCGATCTTGACCTCGTCACCCTGCTCGGCGGCCCGGCCGTCTTCGATTTCGTAGGTCGTCGCGCGCTTGGCGATGCCCTGCACGCCTTCGCTCACCGCGCCGTCACTGACGTCGACGACGGCGCGTTCCAGCGCGAACGTGGCGAAATCCGCAAGCTTGATTTCCGGCAGAACCTCGAAAACCAGCGTGTAGGCGAGATCGGCCTGACCGGCGATGATCTTCTCGATCTCATCCTTGTCTTCCGTGAGGTCGATCTTGGGCTGATAGGCCGGACGCTCCTTGCGGTCCTCGATGGCCTTCCTGGAGGTCTCATCCAGGGCCGCCTGGACCACTTCGGCCATGATCGAGCGGCCGTAGACCTTCTTGATATGTGTGGTGGGGACCTTGCCCTTCCTGAACCCCTTGAGCTGGATATTGTCCTTCACGGAGTTGAGCCGCGAATTGAACCGCTCTCCGAGTTCGCCCTGTCCCACGACGATCTTGAGCTCGCGCTTCAGACCCGCCGCTACCGATTCCGTGACCTGCATGACCGTCGTTACCCGTTGAGTTTCGTCCAGAACGTCTCGTTTCGCCGCGTGCGGCGCAGCCCGCGCCGCCGCCGGAATTCCATATCCAACCTGGTGCGGGCGGAGGGACTTGAACCCCCATGACCGAAGCCGCCAGAACCTAAATCTGGTGTGTCTACCAGTTCCACCACGCCCGCCCGGGACCCTCACGGGCCTCGGCCGCACGGCGCCGGACCGAGGGGTCCGGGCAGCCCTGCAACTCGTTCAAGTCCGCAAAACCCCAAGCGCGCCGCTTACATAGCTTGCGCCATCGGCGCCGCCCGGCGGCCGTTGCCGGGTCAGTCGACGCCCATATATCGGCGGCTTGGCCGTGAAATCAACCCGGTTGTGATGCCGAATCTGGCGCCCGGACGAGCCTGGGACGCCGCCAGCCCTGCCCTTGCGGCGACGCAGGCCTGCTTCATTCGGATCCCTGAATACCGAGAAGAGGGTTAAGAGAGGCCGGATGCCGCTCCTCTTCCTTCTTTCGGTAGCCGCCTTCGTCTCCGCTTTCTCGATTCGGATGATCGATCCCTTGGTGCCGGCGATCGCCAAGGATTTCGCCGTGTCTGTCGAGACGGCCGCGATGCTCGCCTCGGCGTACACCTTTCCCTATGCCTTCTCCCAGCCTGTGCTCGGCCCGATCGGCGACGCCTTCGGCAAGTCACGGGTGATGAAGGTATGTCTCGGCATTCTGGCCGTCAGCCTCGCGCTCGGGGCCGTCGCCCCCTCTTTCGAGGCGCTCATGGTCGCCCGGGTGCTCGCGGGCGTCGCTGGTGGCGGAATCATCCCGATCGCCTTCGCCATCATCGGCGACCGGCTGCCCCTGAGCGAACGGCAAGTCGCACTCTCGAAACTTGTGATGGCGTCGCAGATCTCAATTCTCGCCGGGTCCGTCGCGGGCGGCATCGTCGCCACAGTGTGGAGCTGGCGAGCCATGTTCGCGGGGCCAAGTCTTCTGGCGTTACTCGCATTCGCAGTGCTGTTGCGATCGTTGCCGGCGCGCACGCAGGTCGAACGCGTGCCCTTCAGCCTTGCGGGTGTGAACAAAGGATTTCGCTCCGTTTTCGCCAGCCCTCTCGCGCTGCCGTGTCTCGTGGGCGTGTTCGTCGAGGGTGTGGCCATGTTCGGGCTGCTGCCCTTCGTGGCGGCGCGCCTGCAGAGTCGAGGGCTCGGCGGACTGTCCCAGGCGGGTGTCGTGATCGGTGCGATGAGCGTCGGCGGCATTCTGTTCACATTCCTGGTGCGGCGGCTTCTGGACCGGCTCGGCCGCGAGACGATGATGCAGGTCGGCGGCGCGATCGCCTGCGCCGCATTCTTCGGGGTCGCTTTCAGCGTGAGCTGGTGGATGGAGGCCATGTGCTTCATGGCAGTCGGCGTCGGCTTCTTCATGCTGCACAACAGCCTTCAGGCGGTGGGGGTGGAACTGGCGCCGCAAGCGCGTGCGTCCGGCATCGCGGTCTTCGCCTTCATCTTCTTCACCGGTCAGGCGATCGGGCCGGTCGTCTATCGCTTCGCGCTGTCCCACCTGGGGCAGGCCGTCCCGGTCATGCTGGGCGGTCTGGCTCTGTTATGTGTGGCGACGTGGGCCTCGCGGAGGCTGGCTCGGGTGCCCGCCGCCAACTGAGCGGACGAGGCCAGTTGGTCCACTGCCTCGTTCTGTGGCAGGTTGCCGTTTCGTCGCAATTCTCATCAGGGAAGACTCGCGTGCTGCTCCGCTCGTTCGCCGCCGCACTTGTCTCGATCATGGTCATGAATGCCGCGACTGCGCAGGATCAGACCGAACGGCAGCGCCGTGCCATGCTCGCTGCCGTTTCGGTGGGCGATGTCGGCGCGATCCATCGCCTCGTCACGGTCGGCGCCAAAGTGAACGTCGCCGACGACATGGGGCGGTCACCGCTTCTGCTCGCCGTCCAGGAGAACCGTCTCGACGCCTTCACTGCGCTTCTCTCGGAAGGTGCCGACATCAATCAGCAGGCGTTGAACCACGATACGCCATGGTTGCTGGCAGGGGCGCTCGGCAGAACCCAGATGTTGCGCCTGATGATCCCGAAGGGGCCCGACCTCACGATCCGCAACCGCTTCGGAGGAAACGCGCTGATCCCCGCCTGTGAGCGCGGACACGTCGATACCGTGCGTCTGCTGCTCGCGGAGAGCCGCATCGACGTGAACCACATCAACAACCTGGGTTGGACGTGTCTGCTGGAGATCGTGATCCTGGGCGACGGCGGGCCGCGTTTCGTCGAGATTACGAAACTCGTGCTCGATGCCGGTGCCGATCCGTCGATCGCCGACAAGAAGGGTGTCACGCCGCTCGCGCATGCCCGCCAGCGCGGCCAGACGGAAGTCGCCAGGCTCATCGCCGCCAGGGGCGGGAAGTAAGACCAATCAGCGGGCGGCTTCGGCCGAGGCTCGGATTGCGGCGATGTTCGCGGCATAGGCGCCGCCCTTGAAGACCGCGGAGCCGGCCACGAGCGCCGTTGCGCCTGCCGCGGCGCAGGCGGCGGCCGTTTCCGGCGTCACGCCCCCGTCGACCTCGAGCGCGATCGGGCGCCCTGCGATCATACGGCTGATGCGACGCATCTTCTCGACCATCGCAGGGATGAAGGACTGGCCGCCGAAGCCGGGATTGACGCTCATCACCAGAACCAGGTCCAGACGGTCGAGCACGTATTCGATGACGCTCTCTGGAGTGTGAGGTGTCAGCGATACGCCGGCCTTCTTGCCGAGTGCGCGGATCGTCTGGAGCGAACGATCGAGGTGCGGACCTGCCTCGGCGTGGACGGTGATGATGTCCGAGCCCGCCTTGGCGAATGCCTCGAGATAGGGGTCGGCGGGCGCGATCATGAGATGAACGTCGAGGGGCTTTTTGGTGCGTGGCCTGAGCGCCTTCACGACGTCCGGACCGATGGTGATGTTCGGCACGAAGTGCCCGTCCATCACGTCCACGTGCACCCAGTCGCAGCCCGCGGCGTCGATCGCGCGCACCTCCTCGCCCAGCCGTGCAAAATCGGCCGACAGGATCGACGGTGCGATCAGGATCGGTGATTTCTCGGTATTTGTCATCGATGTCCGCCCCGCCTGTCCGGATCGCGGCAACGCTATACAGAGTTCCCGCCCCATGCCAATCGCGACGGGGCGGCGAAGCGTGGATATGTCGGGGGATCTCCTGTTGGGCTGGGTAGTTCAGCCAGCCGTTTCTATCTCCTCGCCTTCGACATAGGGATCGCCGGCTCGTTCCATGCCGAGCTGCCGGCGGATCTTGCGCAGGTCCGCGGCAGCGGGCTGGAACGGATAACTCGCGATGTTCGAGGGCGGGCTGTCGCCGTAGGGTCGGTCGCAGGCCGAGATGTCCTCCTGGATCTTGCCGGGGCAACCGGAGGTCCGGAATGCGAGCCCTTGGTCGACGACCGTATCGAGCTCTGATGCTGGAATGCCGAAGTCGGAGACCCGGCCCTGATCGTCGAAGCGCATCTGGTCGACCCGGACGCCGCGATAGTCGATCAGGTAGCGCGCGAGCTGGACGCGGCGCCACTGGTCGCGCGGTGTCGCGGGCAGATGATCCATCAGCGAACCCTTTTCGGGGAAGAAGCAGAACATGTGGCTGTGTCCGCCCATATCCACGATGCGCTGGATCAGCGTGAGTGTCTCGGCCTCGGTTTCGCCCATGCCGACGATCAGGTGCGCCCCGAACTTCTGGGGACCGAAAATGTCACGCGCATCTTCCAAGATTTCCCAGTACTTGGCCCACGAATGGGGCGAAGCGACGCCCTTGCCGCGGGTGCGGTCGAAGATCTCCGGCGTCACCGCGTCGAGCGCCACCGTGAAGATGTCGGCGCCGAGGTCCTTCAAGCGCGCCACGTCCGCGCGGGTCATCGTCGTCGGGTTCGAAAGGATGGAAACCGGAACTGCGGAGGGGTCGATCCTGCTCGTCCACTGCTTCAGCACCGACACCGTATCTTCGTCGGAGTTGGGGTGCGTGATCATGGAGATGCACATGCGGTGGAACGGCGTCTTTTCGCCGTCGGCGGCGACCTTGTCCACGATCTGGGCCATCGGTACCGCCGGCCAGTCCACACGGATGAAGTTCCGGTCCGCATAATCGCGATCGGCTTCCCGGTGGCGCGCCAGACCGCAGTAGGCGCAGTTGGCGCGGCAGCCTTCGGGATACGTCAGCAGGAGGTTGAGGCAACGCGTGCACGCGCAACGGTGCATCTTTCCCGGCATGATCCCGAGCGTGATCGCGGCTGCTGTGGACATCTGCACGTACTCCGGCGACCGCATGTGCGGCGTCAGCCGGTTGTTGTTGGGCAGGTAAACGCCTTCGGGTGGGACGTTCGTCGACTTCACGCGCGCGCCGTTGCGCGCCGCGGCGGGAATCTGGCCCGGCGCCCGCGGGGTCATCACGCTCGCGGGATTGAAGTCGAGGCCGTCGGCGCCGATGCGCCCAGGCAGGGCAGTCTCACGCTTGAGGCATGACATGTGTCGACATCTCTGATGGGGGCCGCCCGGCCCGGTTGCTCCAGTATTCGGGGAACGCGATCCAGCCGCGCCGAAGTTCGTGTGGTGTCGGGGAGCGAAGGCTCCAGATCGCCGACAGTTCCGTGCGCCGGCGAACGGCTCTGGCCAGTGACGGCCCGAACAGATCGGCGATTTCGTCGGCATAATCGTCGATTGCGCCGTATCGTCCCGCGACCGCCGCCGCTGCCGCTTCGCCGGCCATGGCCCCGGATTGTACGGCCGATGCGATGCCCGCTCCGGTGACGGGGTTCGTCAATCCCGCGGCGTCGCCGGCAAGAAGAACGCGCGATGCGCCAAGTGTGCCTTCAGGCTGCAGCGCGCCTCCGACCGGGATCGCGCCGCCCGTGTGTCCGACGACGGCCGTTCTGATGCGGCCCTCAGCCACCAGCCGCCCGCGCAGGTTCTCCAGCAGCGGCTTGAGGCGCCCCCGGTACGCGGCGTCTATTCCGATGCCGAGGTTGCCGAGCCTGCCGCGCGGGAAAAGCCAGCCGTAGCCCCCGATGATCTCCGGCGCCAGAAAGATGTCGGTCGTCTCGAACGGCTCGGTGAGTTCGACCGTGACCTGGCGCGTCTCGGCGAGGGCGCGGTTGGTTCGTCCGATGGCGGAGCCGACGATCGACCGCGGTCCGTCGGCGCCGATGATGACGGCCGCCGAAACGGTCGATCCATCCGAGAGCGCGACTGTGCCGTCTTGCCCGATACTGCGGACCGAGGACGCAAACCTGCAGCGGGCGCCTGCGGCAACGGCGTCGGTGACCAATGCGGCGTCGAATGCCCGTCGATCGATCATGGTGCCGCGGAAGGTCTCCTGTCGCTCGGCAGATCCTGGCAGGAATGTCATCATTCCCTCGATGCTCTGCGTTCGCGAGCCCAGCAAGCGCTGCGTGTTCTGCCCGATCAGAGAGGGAACGAATTCCGCGCATTGCACCGGCGTGCCGGGCTCGGCTCGGCGATCGAGCGCAAGGACGCCGGCGCCGGCCAGCGCTGCGGCACGCGCCGCTGCGGCGCCTGCCGGGCCCAGCCCGACGACCAGCACATCCACCGTGGACGGCGATGGCGTCACGCGCCGCATCCTCCCGTGACAGATGCTGTGCCGCCGATCTTGACCGAGCAACAGGCGTGCTGCTGTTCGAAGGGCCGGCCGATCTCGCGGCATACCGCCACCGCGCCCTCGGCGGGAAATGCGATGCCGTCCAGTCCGGCCATCACCGCGTAGGCGTCGACGACCCGTTTGTGCAGTCCCGGCGGCCGCGCGCAGCCGAGCAGCACCGGCCTTTCGCCAAGGCGCTCACGGGCGGTCATGAACAAGCGGCCGACCTCGTGTGCGTCGGGCACGACGAACGATCCGGGCTTGGCATAGAAAGGCATCACCACCACCAGGACGAGCGAATGGATCCTGTGGCGCGCGCAGATGTCGAGCGCGGTCGCCTCGCCCAGAATTCGGCCGTAGTGCAGGCCGATGACGATGTGGGGCACGACTTCCATGCGCGTCGTGCACAATGCCGCGAGCGTTTCCTCAAAATCGGCCACGGAGCGGTCGAGGTGATAGACGTCGCGGATGGTGTCCTGCGCCCCGATCACGTCCATCATCGCGGTATTGACCCCGGCAGCCTCCATCATGCGCGCCCTGGGTTCATCCAGGAGGGCGGAGTGGATTGCCACCTTCAAGTGCGGGAAGTCGCGCTTCAGCCGTTCGATGACGGGGTAGAATTTCTCGTACTTGATCTCGTTGCGCCGGTTCGAACCGCCCGAGAGCAGGAAGCCCTGCAGGTCCTGCAGGAGAACCAGATCGCGCACCTTGCGGTCGAGCATTTCGGGCGTTGTCGCCGGGATCATCGGCTCCAGGATCTTGGCCCGGCAATGGTCGCAATCGAGAGCGCACGCGCCGCCGGTCACCGAGAATGCCGGGAACGAGTTCTTTCCGCACCCTTTGACGTCGTCCGTCGCGTACTCCTTGAAGGTCGGCGTGGAGAACCGGATCGGGCTCGGCGTCCGCCCGAGCGCCTTGAACTCCATCTCCCCGACGAGATCACGGTCCAGGTCGACATCTTCCAGGGCCTCGATCGCGGCCAGTCGCGACCACCAGGTCCGCGGCATGCTACCGTCCATGTCGCTCTCCTCGATCGACCTGCAACCGATTTCGGGTGGCTGCCGGCCCAGCAGCGCTGCATCGTCGCTCGACTTTGCCGTGGTGTACCCGAATTTGCAAACATTCGCAGATGCGAATATGCTTCCGCGAAAATCGGCAATGCGGCGGGCTCCGCTCGTACCGCGAGGGCTAACATGCGGCCTGCGAACGAAATTCTTCCCGACGTCATCGGCGATCTGCCGCCGCCGGAAAGTGCGACGCTGATGCAGTCGATGCAGGCGTCGGCCGAGGCCGCGGCCGAACTGCTGCGCGCGATAGGGTCCGCCTACAGGCTCCAGATCCTGTGCCTACTGGCCGAGGGGCCGCGGACGGTGACCGAGATCTGCGATGCGACAGGGATGCGCCAGAGCTTGGCCTCGCAGCATCTGTCGCGGCTACGCCTCGACGGATTGGTCAAGCCGGACCGGCAGGGGCACTACGTCTACTACACGTTGAGCCACCCGGCCGCGAAGGAGATCATCGCGATCCTCTACCGGCACTTCTGCGCGCCGCAAGCTGCGCCCGGCAATGACTGAATCGGAGACCGCCCGGACGTCCCGGCGCCTCGGCCCTCGATCGGGCAGCACCCTATGGCGAGGCCGGTGCGGGAACGCGCCACCAAAGCCGGGGCCGTGCGCCCGCGCGCAAGAGCCGGTCGTTCCTGTCCGGCATCCGTTTTCCGCTGCGCAGGATCAGCTTCAGGTCCTCGACCAGTTCCTTCGCCTCGGCGAAGCCGCTGTGATTGAGGGCGAACAATTCGGTCCCGGTTGCGCTGACGTCGATGCTGTCGACGCCCTCCACGACGATGGGGCCGTCCTTGGTGACGTCGCCGGCCCGCGGCTGACCCCGCCTGAGCTCGCGCGACACCTGCAAGGCCCGATCGTTCTGAGACGCGTAAAGGGTCGAGGCTCGTGACACACCGGCCACGGCCGTAGCCGTCTCCTGCATCTGGCGCCAGCTCACGTCGGGCGCAGCCATGACCAGAGTCTTGAAGCTCGTGCGGGGGCCCGATCTGCTGGCCATCGACTTCAACGCCGAAAGCAGCGGCAGGTTCCCCATGCTGTGCGCGATGACGTGCACCGTCTCGGCACCGCTGCGCTGCACGACGAGATCGAGAAACGCCTCCAGGTGGGGGACGGCGTCGCGTGCATTGTTCTCGTCGAGAACGTAGAATCGGATGCCCCCCGCCGACGGCCAGCTGTAGAGGAACGTCGCTCCGTCGAAGCCGGTGTCGTAGGCGATCTGAGCTGCCCGAAAGAGACCGTCGTCGAACGTGTTGCGATAGCCGTGCACGAAGACCAGGGCCTGGTTCTTGAACTCGCGCGCCTCGCTCATGCGCGCGCGAACGGCGCCGAGGAACTGTTCCTCGTTCGAGAACACGTCGAGGCGGTCGAGCGTGAAATGGAGCGCGGGATCTTCCCGGAACGGATTGCGGAGCGACAGCACGTCGAGCCAGGACGGGCGCTCCACGCCCCGGTCGACCCGGTGATTGCGCGGAATGGTGACGATCGCCTGGCCAAGCGAGAGGCGGTCCGCGCCGTCCGTGCCGAAGGTCAACGTTCCTGCCGGCGTCGAGGTGCGATTGCGATCGGTCCCGAAGTAGACCGGTATCGCAGTGAAGGGCTTGTCGTCGGGGGTCGCCGGCGGCGCGGTCGCGGGAGGGGCATCCGCTTCGATCCGGGGCCGTGACGGCGGCGCGGGCGGCGGCTGCGTTCGCATGCCTCGGGTCGCTGGCGGGGCGGCTTCGCGCCTCGCTGTCGACTCCGCACTCACGGAAACCGCGACCGGCGTTTGCAACGCCTGTCGGCCGGGCTGCGGCATCGCGATCATCACCGAGGCGACGCGGGCGTGGCGCTCGCGTGCGGCTTGGTCGGCGATACGGCCGGTCTCACCAGTGACGACGACATACGGCGTGCACAAGGCGGGTTCGCCGTCGGTCCCCAGCCGCACGTCGCGCTGAACGAACACGACCTCGTCGAGGACACGGTGGCCGAGAGCCCGTCGCACCTGCAGCGGCACGAGCCTTCCGCCCTGAGCGGCGATTTGGCGGGCCAACCTGTCGGCATCCTCGGCGGGCTCGACCAGGATCGCGATGCCCTTCTCAGAGATCGCCGCCTTGATCGCCGCGTCGCGGTTGGCTGCTGCTCGCGGCTCGCCGGATCTGCCGAGACCTCTGGGGTCCAGCTGGCGCAGGAGGGCGAGGGTGTCGCCCACGCCGGATTGTGCGCCAGGCACGTTCAGCTCGCGGGACTGGGCAGCACTGACTACGTCCGAGGAGGTGAAAAGGTCGGCGTCTCCGACGACGGCGAAAACGCAGGCAAAGTGGCTTTCCACGCGCAATTCCCGAAGCGCGCCGTTGCCCCGCCGCTGGATCTCCGCCAATGCGAGATCGCGCGGGACGAAAGCCAGCTGGCCGGGATCGGCGAGTACGCGGTCGAGGTTCTGTCGTGCCCCCGCGCTGGGCGTGCAGGTCAACTGCGACCCGGACGTGCCGGTGGCGCTCTTGAGCGTGGGACACGCTCTGGTGTGCAGCGCGCTGTCGGCATCTGCCGTGCTCAAGGTCTGCGCAGATGTGCCGCTCGCCGCGGGAAGCAGCGCCAGCAAAGCCAGACCCAACCAAACCAGTGCCCGTGCCACCCGCATGACACTCCTCGAACGTTCTTGGAAACTTTCGCGTCGATAGCAGTTCACTAGCGGGGAATTATGTCTGCAGGAATGCGCTGGCGCAAACCGGCCGGCAGGGCGCCGACGCGCCTTTGCGCCACCGCTTCAGCCCAGGCGGCGGCGGAACTCTTCGTAGCCGAATTGCCGCAGCACCCGGTAGGTCCCGTCGGCTTCCAGCACCGCGAGATCCGGGAGCGGCGTTCCATTGAACGTCGTGTTTTTCACGAACGTGTACTGCATCATGTCTTCGAAAATCAGCAGCTGGCCGACTTCCAGTGGCCTGTGGAAGGCATACTCGCCGATCACGTCGCCGGTCATGCAGGTCTTGCCGCCCAGAATGTAAGCGTGCGGCGCCTGGCCCGGGAGGGCGGCTCCGAGCAACGGCGGGGTGTAGGGCACCTCGAGGACGTCGGGCATGTGGGTCGAGGCAGAGGCGTCCAGGATGGCGATCTCCTTGCCGTTGCGGTGCAGGTCGAGGACGCGCGCGAGCAGGTATCCGGCGTCGACCACGAGCCCGGCGCCGGGCTCCAGGATCACATCCACGCCGAACTCACGGCGGAAGGCCGTGACCGCGTCGACGAGCTTCGTCACGTCGTAGTCGGGTTTGTTGAAGAAGTGCCCGCCGCCGAAGTTCACGGCAGAGACTTTGCGCACGTAGCGGCCGAAATGCTCCGCCACGTGCCTGATCAGGCCGACCGAGCCGTCGTGCCGTGCCTCGCACAGTGCGTGGGCATGGAGAACGTCGATGTCGCCCCAGGGGGCATCGTCGAGCATTTCGCGGGGCGCGCCGAAGCGGGAGTTGGGCGCACAGGGGTCGTAGAGGTGGCCGCCGAGGGTGGCGTTCGAGTAACCTGGATTGATGCGCAGCCCGGTCCGGCGTCCGGCGGCGCGGACTGCGGGCAGATGTCTGCGCAATTGGGCCGGCGAGTTGAAGTAGATGTGGTCCGCGGTGCCGCAGAGCGCCTCCATCTCCGAGGCGGTGTAAGCCGGCGCGTAGACGTGAACCTCCTTGCCGAATTCCTCGCGGCCCAGGCGGGCCTCGTATTCGCCGCTGGCCGTCGTGCCATCGAGCACGGTGCGCATCGCCGGAAAGGCGGCGGGCAGCGCGAACGCCTTGGTCGCGAGCAGAATACGGCAGCCGGCAGCGGACTTGATCTTCCGGGCACGCTCGAGATTGGCGTCGAGGCGGCGAGCGTCGAGCACGTAGGCCGGCGTGCGGATCCCGTCGGGGAACTTCGGGGTGTGGGGTGCAGACTGGGTCATTCTGCCCTCGGTTTTCGGGTGAGCGCCCACTGTCGCTGCCCGGTCCGAAACCGGCTTCTGGCGGACAGCAGCTGTAAGGCGCAGGTGCAATATCACCAGCCCTCGGGTTCTGCTAGAAGGGCGGGCCTCGCGCGGCCTCCGGGCGAAGCGACCGAAATCGAGTTCCACGCCTCTGGGCCCAGCCATGACCCTCGTCTCACTCGGAAAGAACCCTGTTCCCGGCGGCGCGCTGGTGGGGACCTGCAAGGGCTACGACGGGGAGGAAATGCGCTTCGCGCGCTGGGATGCGACGCGGGCTCCGCTGCGCGGCACGGTGGTTATCGTGCCTGGGCGGACGGAGTTCATCGAAAAGTATTTCGAGGTCGTCGCCGACCTGCGCCGCCGAGGGTTCGCGGTAGCCATCATGGACCTGCGGGGACAGGGGCGCTCCCACCGCGCACTCGCGGACCGGCAGAAGGGGCACATCGGCTCGTTCCGCGAGTACGAGATGGATGTGGAGCGTTTCGTCGCGGACGTCGTAGTCCAATCCTGCCCGCCCCCGTACATCGCGCTCGGGCACTCGATGGGCGGTCATGTGCTGCTGCGAATGGCGAGCGACAAGCATTCTGCGTTCGCGCGCATGGTGTTGTCGGCGCCGCTCATCAGGGTTCACCCCAGCCAGCTCGGACGCTCGCAGGGCGTCGCGCGCTTGGCTACCGAGTTCGGGTGTGTGTTCGGAGCGTCGGCGAGATACGTCCCCGGCGGCGGGCCGCCGGAGGCACACCCTCAGTTCGAAGGCAATCTGCTCACGTCCGACCGTGAGCGCTTCCAACGTGCGAATGCAGTTCTGGAAGCGGCGCCGGATATGGCGATCGGTTCGCCGACAGTGGGTTGGCTGCGCGCATGTCTGCGCTCGACAGCGGCGTTACAGGCGCCGGACTATCCCTCCAGCGTGCGCGTACCCTTGCTGCTGGTCGCGGCGGGGGACGACAAGATCGTGTCAACTCCCGAGATCGAGGAATTCGCCCTGCGGCTCAAGCTGGGGACGCACGTTCTGATCGGGACGTCGCGTCACGAGATCCTGCAGGAGAACGACGAAATCCGCGGACGGTTCTGGGCCGCCTTCGACGCCTACGTCACCGACGCGACCGCCTCGTCCTGACCTGCCGTCAGTGTCCGAGCAGGTCCAGGGCGGCGGCGTGGACAATCGGGTCGCCGGCGGCGATCACCTGACCGCCGCGGGTCGCCGGGCCGCCCTGCCAGTCCGTGACGCGGCCGCCGGCCTCCTCGATGATGGGGATCAGCGCCACGATGTCGACGGCCTTGAGCGACGCTTCGATCACGAGATCGACGTGGCCCGCCGCCAGCAGGCAATAGGCGTAGCAATCGCCTCCGAAGCGGGTCATTTTGGCCGCCTTCGAGACTGCGGCGAACCCGTCGCGCTCGGCTTTCGTCTTGAACATGTCGGGCGTCGTGCAGCCCAAGACCGCGTCGGCCAGCGTCGGGCACTTGCGGGTCTTGTTCCGCCGCATCGTGCCGTCCGGCTCCCGCCGGAAACTGCCTTTGCCCGCGGCCCAGAAGCGCTCGCGCGTAAAGGGCTGGTCCATCATGCCGAGGACCGGATTGCCGCGCTCCAGGAGGCCGATCAGGGTGCCCCAGAGGGGGTACCCCATGATGAACGCCCGCGTGCCGTCGATGGGATCGAGAACCCAGTCGAATTCGCTGTCGCCAGCGTGGTCGGCGTATTCTTCGCCGACGATGCCATGACCGGGGAGTTGAAGGGAGAGGTGCTTGCGCATCGCGCGCTCGGCGGCCTTGTCGGCGCGCGTCACCGGATCGAACGACCCGGCCGAGGCCTTGTTCTCCACTCGGATCGCGCGCCTGAAATGGGGCAGCACGGCCTTCGCGGAGAGATCGGCCAATTCGTGAGCCACGGTTAGAAAGTTCGCATTGCGTTGGACAGTGCTCGGCATGGCTCGGCGGTCCGGACTACGAAAAGGTACGGCGGGCCAATACCATCCGGTGCGACGGTGGCACAAGCGCAGGATCCCCGATTCCGCAGCGGCACCGGCGAAAAGCGGACCATGGGACCGTATGATCGCGTGCCCGCGGCGTTCAGGCGGCCCGCAGCAGGCGGTTCTGGAGATCCAGAACGGCCATCATGAAGCCGACCCTGTCTTCGACCGCTTCGGCCAACAGCGAGAAGTAGTTGGGGTTCTGCGGCACGATTTCGCCGATGACCTCGCCGTATTCGAAGCGCAGATCGGCTTCGTACTTGCGCGCGATCGCCTGCATCTTCGAATTCTCGGCGAGGCAGCTCATGTACAACCGCTGCACGCCCCGGTTCCGGGCCGCGCGGATCACGCGCCCCATCATTTCGCTGCCGATCCCTTGATCCTGCAATTGAGGTTCGACCGAGAATGCCGCTTCGGCTTCCGGGCCCCAGCGGTCGCCGAGCTTGCGCAATTCTGCAGCCGCCCTGACGTCGCCGCCGTCGATGAGGCCGTAGACGACGCTTCCCATCTCGCTCATGCGGGCCGCGTAGTCCTCGATGAAGGTATCGGAGACGCTGTGGGCGAACCGCATGCGGCGGCTGTTGCGATCCAGCCGCAGCAAGTAGTCGCGAAACTTCTCAGCTTCGTTGGGCCACAGCTTGCGGATCGTGTGGCCAGTCGGATGGGCCTCGGTCATGACCGCTCCCTTTCACCAGATGACGATCGGAGTGCGAGTTAACCACATGCCGAGTGACTCTCTACACCGATCATGATGCGTTGCACAAGAAAAATAGTGCGAAGCACAAATCATAGAAATATGTTTTTTTACAGATTGTTAGTCAATAATGCGATGCACAAAATTTGAACAACATGTTGGTTTTTCGGTCGGGCTTAGGTTTGACGTATACGTCAATTTTTGCCGTTGCCGCTCCCAACCGTGCCCCGCGGCCTGCGCCGACTTGGCGACGACGACGATTGACCGCGGCCCGGGAGCGCGCTAGCGCCCTCGCGCGTTCGAAGCCGGGACCGCGACCCGATGGCCAAGTCAAATCCGACTACGACAAGCGCCCTTCTGGCCGGCCGGATCGCGTCGGGGGAGGCGCGCGCGGACCCCGCGCAGCAGGCGGTTGCCGAGCGCCTCGACGCGCTGGCGGAGGCGCTCGCCGTATGGCGCCCGTCGCCCGGCCTGCTGCGCCGGCTGATCAGCGGCCAGTCGGCCGCACCTCGTGGCCTCTACATCCACGGCAAGGTCGGCCGGGGCAAGACGATGCTGATGGACCTGTTGCACGACGTGGTTCGCGTCGAGCCTCGCCGACGGGTGCACTTCCATGCGTTCATGAACGAGGTGCACGGGCTGATCGCCAAAGCGCGCCTTTCGACACAGGGCGATCCCATTCCCCGGGTCGCGAGCGAGATCGCCGCCGGGGCGCGGCTGCTCTGTTTCGACGAGTTTCACGTCACCGACATCGCGGACGCCATGATCCTGGGGCGCTTGTTTTCGACGTTGTTCGAGCAAGGTGTGGTGGTGGTCGCCACCTCCAACGTTCCACCCGAGCGGCTGTACTGGCAGGGTCTGAATAGGCAGTTGTTCTTGCCGGCGATCGCTGCGATCGAAGCCAACATGGAAGTGCTGGAACTCGTGGCTGCGCGGGATTTCCGGCTGGAAAGGCTGGTCGATCGCCAGCTCTATTTCAGTCCATGTGACGCGGCGGCGGACGCTGGTCTGCGCGCGCATTTCCTGGAGCTGACGGGATCCGGACGGGGCGCGCCTCGTGCGCTCGATGTCGGCGGTCGGAAAGTGGCCATCCGTGAGGCGTCGGAGGGCGTTGCCTTCGTGACTTTCGCAGATCTGTGCGAGCAGCCGCTTGGCACCGGGGACTATCTGGCGATCGCGGAAGCGTTCCACACCATCATCCTTGCCGGCGTGCCGCAACTTCCGCCGGAGAAGCGCGCCGAAGCTCGCCGGTTCATCAATTTGATCGACACGCTCTATGACGCGCGCGTCGCTCTGATCGTTTCGGCCGACGCGCAACCCGACCGGCTCTATGCGGACGGCAAGGAGGCTTTCCTGTTCGAGCGGACGGCGTCGCGGCTGATGGAGATGCGATCGGCGACGTACCTGACGCGGCCCCCCAGCGGACAGGACGCAGTGGCGCCTCAGCCGGCGGCTTGAGCCTCGGTCCCCCTCTCATAAGAGAATTTGAAGAATTTTCGGCTAGCTTGCCCCTCGGTCAGGATCGTCCGGGGTTGGAGCGACGCATGGAATACTCGCTGGTCAAGGCGCTGCTCGCCTTCAGTGCCCATATCGCAGTTTCATCTGCGATGGTGGTGCTGTTCCTCTTCGCCTACGCAAGGGTGACGCCGCAGGAGGAGCTCAGGCTCATCCGGGAGGGTAACGTCGCCGCCACGATCGCCCTGTGCGGCGCCATGATCGGCTTCGTGCTGGCGCTGTCGCGGGCCATCACCGTCAGCACCTGGATCGGAGAAACGGCCCTTTGGGGGGTGATCGCTCTGATCGTTCAGTGTCTGGGGCACGCGGTCCTCTCCATGATGTTTCCGCGGCTTCACGAGGAGATCGAGCGCGGCCAGGTCTCCGCCGGCATTCTCACCGGCAGCATCGGGATCGCACTCGGCCTGATCAACGCGGCCAGCATGACGCCATGACTGCCTCTCCCTCTCGCTCCAAGCGCATGAGGAGTCGGCAGGTGATGCTCGTTGGGCTCACCGGCGGGGCCATGGCGTTCGGGCTGTCAGGATGCGGATCCACGCACTGGCAGCGCAACGTCTATGCGTCCTTCGCCGACTGTTCCGCCGACGATTGCATGCGCCTGGGGCGGGCTGACGGAGAGAGATATTTCGGCCCCGTCTACCGGGTGCGAAACGGGCGTCCGTCGAGTTGCAACTCCGAGGACCGCGGCGCTGGGTACGCTATGTTCTACGGGCAGCGCAAACCCGACACGATCAGGGTGGCGAAGGGGCAGCCCGGAACGGCGTGCCGCGGCTCGTCATCATCCTCGGGATGGCGTTCGAGCCGCTGGGGCAGCGCCAGTACGCCGGTCCGGCGCGAAAGTTCTGCGCAAGGGCTCGGCGGCGTCTCGAGTACCGCTTCCCATTCGAGCGGCGTGACGCGCGGCGTCTTCGGCAGTCGTGGCGGCTCTTTCTCGGGCGGCTGACGCGCACGTCGGTCGCAATTGTATGGCGCGGCGGCTAACATCTCCCGACATCGAACTGCCCGGGAGACAGCGTCTTGAGCCGCAAGCCGAACATCCTTTTCATCATGGCCGACCAGCTGCGCTGGGACTACCTGGGCTGCAGCGGCAACCCGTACATCAAGACACCCAACATCGATGCGCTCGCGGCCAGGGGCGTTCGTTTCGACCGCTGTTTCATCCAATCGCCCGTCTGCGGCGGCTCCCGCATGTGCTTCTATTCGGGCCGCTACAACATCACGCACGGCGCGACCTACAACAACTTTCCTCTGCGCATCGACGAAATGACGATGGGCGACTACCTGCGCCCACTTGGATATCGGTCGGTGCTGGTGGGCAAGACGCACTTCAAGCCGGACCTGGAGAGCATGGCGCGGATCGGCATCGACCCGGGCACAAATCCGGGACTGCCGTACTGGCAGTGTGGGTTCGAGGCATTCGAGCGTGACGACGGGCTGCATCCCGACGAAACCGGGGACAAGGACATCGCCTACAACCGGTGGCTCAATCAGCTCGGCTACCAAGGAGAAAATCCTTGGCACAGCTGGGCCAACTCCGTCGAAGGCGACAACGGCGAGGTGCTTTCAGGCTGGTCGATGCGCAATGCCCGGCGGCCGGCACGCGTCAAGGAGGAGCACTCCGAGACGGCCTACATGACCGACCGCGCCCTGGAGTTCATCGATCGCCATCAGGCCGAGCGTGGCGACCAGCCTTGGTGCCTGCATCTGTCCTATATCAAGCCGCACTGGCCGTACGTCGCGCCCGCGCCCTATCACGACATGTACGGGCCGCAGCATGTGCCGGCGGCAAACCGCAGCGAGGCCGAACGGAGCAAGCCGCATCCGGTGATCGCTGCCTTCATGCGTCACGACGAGAGCGTCCATTTTTCTCGCCAAGAGGTGCGCGAGGCGGTGATCCCGACCTACATGGGGCTGATCTCGCAGTTCGACCACCACGTCGGCCGCGTTGTCGCGCACCTCGAGAAGCGGGGTCTGTGCGACGACACCATCATCATCGTCACCTCGGATCACGGCGACTATCTCGGCGATCATTGGCTCGGTGAAAAGGACCTGTTTCACGAGGAGATCGTGCGGATTCCCATGATCGTCATGGACCCGCGCGCCAGCGCCGAGGGGAGCCGCGGCAGCACCAGTGACGCACTGGTGCAGGCGATCGACCTTGTTCCGACATTTCTCGAGTGGGCCGGCGGCGAGCAGCAGCCGCATCGGCTCGAAGGCATGTCCTTGGCTTCGTTGATCGAGGGCACGGCCGGGACGGAGCAACGAGATGCGGTGTTCTGCGACTCCGACTTCGCGCTTCGGCATGCGCGCAATACTCTTGGTTTGGACGTCGACGAGGCGCGCGGGTTCATGGTCCGGACGCGGCGCTGGAAGTATGTGCACTTCGAGAAGTTTCCGCCTCAGCTGTTCGACCTGGACGCCGATCCCCGCGAACTCGATGACCTGGGGACTTCGCCCCTCCATGCGGAAATCCGCATCCAGATGAAGGATCGGCTGTTCGACTGGCTGTCGTCGCTGAAGACCCGGACGACGGTGACGCACGATTTCATCCGCCGCATGACCGGTGGCGCGCGGCGGCGGGGCTATCGCTTCGGCGAATGGTGAGGTGCCACTGGCTGCGTCGCAGCGGGATGGCGCAAGCACGCCGGAGCGGCAGTTCGACGGCCTCCCCGGGGCGCTGAAGCAAACTGTCGAGCGCTACTCTCGGGCGTTGACTAACCCGGACTTTCGAGCAAGACTTATATAAGACTTGAGGTCGGGAGTGCTCGGGTGGCGACGCTGGATATCAGGCGGGCGGTCAAGGCATACGGCACGCAGCCGGTGCTGCACGGCGTCGACATTTCGATTGCCGATGGCGAGTTCCTGGTGCTCGTCGGCCCGTCGGGATGCGGCAAGTCCACGCTGCTGCGCATGATCGCGGGGCTCGAATCCATCACTTCGGGCGAAATCCGGATCGGCGGCAGTGTGGTTAACGATCTGGCGCCGCGTGAGCGGGACATCGCAATGGTGTTCCAGGACTACGCGCTCTACCCCCACAAGACGGTGGCAGACAACATCGCCTTCGGCTTGCGCATGCGCGGGGCCGCACCGAAGGAGATCAGGCGGCGCGTGGACGAAGCGGCGCAAATCCTCCAGATCGGCCACCTGCTGGAGCGACGGCCCGGGCAATTGTCCGGCGGACAGCGACAGCGCGTTGCGATGGGCCGCGCCATCGTGCGCAATCCCAAGCTTTTCTTGTTCGATGAACCGTTGTCGAACCTCGACGCGCAGTTGCGCGCGGAGATGCGCATCGAGATCAAGAAGCTCCATCAGCGCCTTGGGAACACCATCGTCTATGTGACCCACGATCAGGTCGAAGCCATGACGCTCGCCGATCGGATCGCGGTGATGCGCGCCGGCCATCTCGAGCAACTCGGCAGTCCCGACGACATCTATCATCACCCGAAGACAAGGTTCGTCGCCGGCTTCACGGGCTCGCCGCCGATGAATTTCGCGCCCTGCGTCGTCGAGGCGGAAGGCCGGGCGATCGTGCTGAACGGCAATGTGCGGCTTCCGGTTCCAACGGCGATTTCAAGCGTTGTCGCTCGGTCCGCCGGCCGGAAGGCGACCTTCGGGATCAGGCCGGAGCATCTTTCTCTGACGGGAGAGACGCGTGTGCCTGCGAACGTCGTACTCATCGAGCCGCTCGGGGCGGAAACGCTGGCCTTGCTGCGAATCGGCGAGGTCGAAATGACCGGCCGCTTTCCGCCGGACGCAGGTCTCACGGCGGGCATGAACATCGAAATCGGCCTCGCGATGAACAGGATGCATCTGTTCGATGCCGACGGCGGAGAGGCGATCCACACCTGAGATCGCCATTCCAGGAGTTCGGGCGGGACGCCCGAGAACGCTAGTAGCAGCAAGCCTAGGGAGATCCCACTGATGCCGCGCAAATTGACGAAAGCCGCCCTCGGGGTGGCGCTGACGATTGTCATGGCTTCGTCGGCCATGGCGCAGACGCAGCTGCGCATCTTCACCGGCGGCCAGCAGCGGCCCGACGTGATGCGCAAGATTCTCGACGTCTACCAGTCGCGCAATCCGAACGTGAAGGTGGAAGTGGAGGTCGGCGGCGCCACGTCGGAGCAGCAGCAGCAGTACCTCAACACGGTTCTGGCGGCGAAGGACAGCGCCCTCGACGTGGTGCTGATCGATGTGATCCGGCCGGCGCAGTGGGCCGCAGCGCAATGGGCCGAGCCGCTCGACAGCTACCTGGGCGCCGAGAAGGACGCGGTCATGAGCAAGTACCTGCCGGCCTACCGGGAGGCGAACATCGTCGGCGGTAAGGTGATCGCGTTGCCGTACTTCGCCGATGTTCAACTGCTCTACTATCGCAAGGATCTGCTCGAGAAGCATGGCGTGCAGCCGCCCAAGACCTGGGCCGAACTGCAGGCGGCCTCCGAGAAGATCCAGAAGGCGGAGGGCAATCCGCAGCTGTCCGGCTTCCAGACTGCCGGCGCACCGATCGAGGGCACTGTCTGCACGTATCTCGTGCCGATGTGGGGTGCTGGCGGAAACCTGACCGATGCTGGCGGCAAGCTGACCCTGACCGGCGACGCGGCCAAGAAGCCCTTCGAGCTGTGGGACACGTTGAAGAAGGCGAACATCACGCCGCCAAACCTGGCTGAGATTCCCACCGATCGCATTCGGCAGAACTTCCAAGCCGGCAACCTCGTGTTCGGGATGACCTGGGGCTACGTCTGGAACCGCACGCAGAACGATGCCGACTCCACCGTGAAGGGGAAAACGGGCGTGGTTCCGCTTCCAGGATTCACGGCCGACAAGGCTGCAACCTGCATCGGTGGCTGGCAGCTCGCGGTCACCTCGTTCTCCAAGAACAAGGCCGAAGCTGTGAAGCTTGCCCGCTGGTTGTCCTCGCCCGAAGTCTCGAAGATGCAGGCGATCGAAGCCTCGCATCTGCCGGTGTTCGCCGAGGTCTACACTGATCCCGAGGTTCTGGCGAAGAACCCCTGGTTCAAGGACGCGCTGCCCGTCGTGCAGTCGGCGCGCTCGCGACCGGTTTCGGCCCGCTACACGGAAGTGTCGGAGGTCATCCGGACCAACATGAATGCGTTCCTCGCAGGCACGAAGAACGCCGACGCGGCTCTGGCCGACATGACGGCCAAGCTCTCGCCGATCTTCAAGTGAGCATGGACGCGCCCGTCCCTTCCCAACGCGGAGGGAGGGGCGCGCTCCCATAGTGCTTCGGGCTGGAATTCGTATGCGCCTGGCGGTGATCAGCGACATCCACGGCAATCTTGCGGCGCTCGAAGCGGTTCTTGCCGATATCGCGCACCGCGGTGTCGACCGTACGATCAATCTCGGTGATTGCTGCACTTCGCCGCTCTGGCCGCGCGAGACGTTCGAGACGTTGGAAGCGCTGGCGCTACCGACCGTGCGCGGCAATCACGACCGGTGGCTCGCCACTGGCGCGCGCGACACGCTCAGCCCCGCAGCCCGGTTCACGTTCGATGCTCTCACGGAGACACAGCGCTCCCGGCTCGGCGGGTTGCCGGCGGCGCTCGACCTCGGCTCAGGCGTTCTGGCCATCCACGGGACGCCGGGCAACGATGCCGAGTACCTGACCGAAGAGGTCCACCATGGCCGCCTGATACCCAGCTCGCGGGAGGCGATCGCGACGCGGCTCGGCGCTCACGCGCAGCATCAGGTCGTCCTGTGTGGGCACAGTCATCGCCAGTTCCTGCTTCAGTTGCCTGGCGGCGCGCTCATCCTGAACCCAGGCAGTGTCGGCTGCC
The DNA here is from genome assembly GCA_964389095.1 of uncultured Hyphomicrobiaceae bacterium. Lineage (GTDB taxonomy): Bacteria > Pseudomonadota > Alphaproteobacteria > Rhizobiales > Hyphomicrobiaceae > JABFRJ01. Next base: position 9,616 of record CAYMEB010000027.1, on the reverse strand, counting down.
CGTTGTTCGCCGACAGTCCGGCTGCCGCGACTCTCGAGCCGCGCTCACCCCATGCGCGTTATGCAATCCTCACCAGGCGCGGCAGCCGGTGGGCCGCCGAGATGCTGATTGTCGACTACGATTGGGATGCTGCCAGCGAAAAGGCCGCTGCCAACGGCTTTCCCGCATGGGCGATGTCGATGGCGACCGGCAGCGTCGTTTCTTCAGGAACTGGAGCGGCAGGATGAGTCCGGTCACGCCCGTGCGCCACACTCTAACGCCCCTCGAGCGGTCGGAGCGCCGGCTGGGCTACGCGATGCTGGCGCCCGCCTTTCTTCTCCTCGGGTTGGTTGTCGTCTATCCGATCTTCGATCTGCTGGTCGGATCCCTGTACTTCAACCACTTGGCGCAACCCTGGCGCGGCACACCGTTCGTCGGTCTGGAGAACTATGCGCGTGCATTCGCCGATCCCCGGTTCTGGGAGGCGACGTGGCACACGGTTCTTTACATCCTGGTGACGGTACCCGGTGCGATCGTCGTTGGGCTCGGCCTGGCCCTGCTCGCGAACCAACCGTTCCGGATCAAATGGCCGGTGCGCCTCGGTCTGCTGCTGCCATGGGCGCTGCCCCTGGTGTTCGCCGGCCTGATCTTTCGGTGGTTCTTCGAGTACGAAGTCGGCATCGTCAATCATGTGATCAAGCTGTTCGGCGGCACGCCTCAGAATTGGCTGAGCAGTCCGGGTCTGGCGTTTTTCGCCATCTGTCTGTCCATCGTCTGGAAGTCGTCGAGCTTCGTGGCGCTGGTCTTGTTGGCCGGCCTCCAGACGATCCCCAGATCGCTCTACGAGGCGGCGGAGGTGGACGGCGCATCGTCTTGGCAGCAGTTCAGAGAGATCACGCTGCCGATGCTGCGACCCGCGATCGTGGTCGCACTGATTTTCCGCACCATCACCGCCATCCAGACCTTCGACATTCCCTATGCGATGACGAACGGCGGCCCGGGGACCGCGACCGAGACCTTGGCGATGTACATTCACAAGACCACGATCGACGCACTGGACTTCGGATACGGCTCGGCGCTCGCCGTCCTGATGTTCGTCGTCTCCGTGATCGCCACGGCCGGCTACCTGCGGCACACGCGCCGCGACCCGAGTTCGGGGAGGGCCTGATGAAGGTGTTTTCCAACAGGCGTGCCGTGGTCTGGATTGCCGCGCTGATCGTGGCCGCCAATGGCTTCTTCCCGGCATTGTGGGTGTTGTTCACGTCGCTCAAGACCGAGCGTGAACTGATGACGGTGCCGATTACGCTCTGGCCGGCTGCACCCACGCTGGAGAACTATCTGCGTGTGTTCGTCGATCAGCCGATCGGTCTGTTCCTGTGGAACTCCGTGGTGGTGGCGACCGCGGCGACCGTCCTCTGTGTCGCCGTTTCCGCGTTGGCCGCCTATGCGCTCGTCAGGCTGCGTCTTCCGGCGCCCGGGATCATCCTTTCTGTGCTCATGGCCGTGGCGATGTTCCCCTTGATCTCGCTCGTGGTGCCGTTGTTCACGGTGATGCGCGATGCGGGAATGCTGAACCGCTGGCCTGCGCTCATTCTGCCTTATGCCGTTCTGTCGATGCCGGTCTGCACGATGGTCCTGGTGTCGTTCTTCCAGGACATTCCCAGAGACCTCGAGAATGCCGCGATGATCGACGGCTGCACGCGGCTGGGGGCTCTGTGGCACGTGGTCATACCGTTGACCGCACCCGGGGTGTTCACGGCCGCAATTCTCGCGTTCGTGAACGCCTGGGACGAGTTCCTGCTGGCCCTGACGCTATCTCCCAAGATCGCCAGCCGGACTTTGCCGGTGGGCATCACGCTCTACCAGGGCGAGTTCTCGTTCCCCTGGCCGATCATCTCGGCCGCTCTCGTGATCGCGATCGTGCCGATCTGCATCCTGATCGCCGTGTTCCAGGAACGGGTCGTGGGCGGGTTGACGAGTGGCGGAATGAAGGGCTGATCCCTGGGCCAGAAGCCCGCCGTCCGGTGCCGAGTGATGCGGCGCGGCTCTGCCGCTTCGTGCGTGTCGAAGCGCAACCCGATCCCGTCCGGCAACACGGGACTCGTGACAATCGTTACCATCCGTATCCGCCTCCGATCCTGTATACAGGGGCTGTTGGTACTCGCTTCGAACTGAAGCCAGGCCCGGGCGCGGTCGCCCGAGCCAGACAAGCCGGTACGCGGAAGGACGCAGAGTAACTCGACATGGCGCCGCAGCCCGAGACGAACCCTGTTGGACCGGGCACGCCCGCACGGAGCGGCGATGCTTCGGCTCGCGCGCTCGGGGGGCATCTGCTGCACGGGATCGGCGTGGGGCCACTCGTTTTTTTCGGATTGCTCGTCGGCCTGCTTCTGCTTCCCGTGTTCGCAATCCTCGCCCTCGCGATGGGCCCGGTCGCTGCGGGCGGCGGAGCTGCATTGCCGACGCTCAATCTCGGCCGAACTCTGAAGGAGACGGCGCTCCTGCTTGTCGGCGTCGGCACGGTCAGCCTGGCCGTTGGGACAGGGGCTGCCTGGTTGGTGACGATGTATCGCTTTCCGGGGCGTAGCCTCATCGACCGCTTGCTGGTTCTTCCCTTCGCAATCCCGACCTACATCGTCGCCTACGCCTACGTGGAACTGCTGGACTATGCCGGTCCCGTGCAATCCATGCTGCGGAAGCTCGGCGGCTGGACCTCGGCGCGCGAGTACTGGTTTCCCGACGTTCGCTCCCTGCCCGGCGGCATTCTGATCCTTTCCACCGTTCTCTATCCCTACGTCTATCTGACGGCGCGGGCGAGTTTCGTGCAGCAGTCGGTTTGTGTGCTGGAAGTCGCGCGAACGCTGGGCCGCACCTCGATCGGCGCATTCACCGCGGTTGCATTGCCGCTGTCCCGGCCGGCGCTCGCCGCAGGCGTCTCACTGGTGCTGATGGAAGTGCTGAACGATCTCGGCGCGACACAGTATCTGGGGATCGAGACGCTCAGTGTCTCGATCTATGCCACCTGGCTGCAGCGCGGCAGCCTGAGCGGGGCGGCGCAGATCGCATCTTTTGCCCTCGTCGGCGTGCTGGCGCTCTTGCTTGCGGAACGCTTCGCACGGATGGGGGCGCTGGTGCACCACACGACCGGCCGTTACCGGTCGATCCCGTTCCAGGACTTGCCCGGCTTTCGAGGCATGCTCGCGCTCGCCCTGTGCGCACTTCCTGTTCTGCTCGGCTTTGTCGTACCTGTCGCCCTGCTCGGCCATCGAGCGATCACGCACATCGACGGCTTATGGGAAGCTGGGCTCGCGCGGGCGATCATGAACTCGATCGTCCTTTCGCTGCTCGCGGCCGGGGCGTGCGTCGCGGTCGCGCTTGCGCTGGCTTATGCGAGAAGGGTCGTTCGTTCCCCCGTCATGGGAGCGATAGGCACGGTGGCCAGCCTGGGCTACGCCTTGCCGGGCACGATCCTCGCGCTGGGCCTGATGTACGCCCTCGCCGGCTTCGACAACCGGATCGATCAGCTTGCGCGCACATGGTTTGGACTGTCGACCGGTCTTCTCGTCACCGGCGGGCTCACGATCCTGATCCTTGCCTACGTCGTCCGCTTCCTTTCGGTCTCGACCGCAAGCATCGATGCGGGCCTGGAGAAGCTGTCGCCGAACCTGGATGCCGCCGCGCGGGCGCTGGGAGAGACGTCATGGTCCGCGCTCTGGCGCGTGCATGTGCCTCTGCTGATCCCGGCGCTGGGCGCCTCGGCGCTTCTGGTTTTCGTCGATTGCATGAAAGAGCTGCCGGCGACGCTGCTGTTGCGGCCGCTCGACTTCGAGACGCTTGCCACGCACGTCTATGCGAAGGCCGCGCTCGAACAATTCGAGGCTGCTTCGATCGGCGCGCTGGTCATCGTCGCAGTGGGCCTCATCCCTGTGCTGCTGTTGCATCGCACCGTGGCGGCAGGGCGCATCTGAGTACCGGCTTCGGGAGCGGCCGCCGTCTCAATCCGGGTCGGACGCTTCGCCTGTTCCCGCAGGCCGCGTGCCGTCGCCGTCCTCGTCGTCGTCGTCATTTTCGACAGGAACCGCGTAGCCGCCGCGCAGCCACCGCAGCAGGTCGATATCGGCGCACATCGAGGAGCAGAACGGTCGCAGCGAAGGATCAGCCGGCCCGCTACAGATGGGGCAGCGTCCAGTTGGGGCTTCGAGAACTCTGGTCATCTCTGAGCGGGTCGGACCGTCAGGCGGGCTCGTGCTCGCCCGCCTTCAACCAGTTGAAGTGGATCGGGAAGCCTTCGGCAGCCAGCATGTTGACGGTATCGGTGACCGGGAGCCCGACGACGTTCGTGTACGAGCCGACAATGCGCTGCACGAAACAGCCGGCAAGTCCCTGGATCGCGTAGCCGCCGGCCTTGTCGCGCCACTCGCGCGAGGCGATGTAGGCTTCGATGTCCGCCTTCGACAGCCGCCGGAAGCGGACGCGGGTGTCCACGATCTTGAGGCGGAGGCGATCTTCCGGCGTGATCAGGCAGACGCAGGTGAGAACGCGATGATTGCGTCCCGACAAGTATTGCAGGGAAGCGACGGCCTCTTCGACGAACTTCGGCGTCACCAGAATGCGGCGGCCGACGGCGACCACGGTGTCGGCCGCGAGTACGAACGCATCGGCGATGTCGCGGTCGTTGGCGATCTGGTCTCGGGCCTCTTCAGCCTTCGCGCGAGCCAGCCGGGATACGAGCGCGCGCGGCATTTCGCCTTTGCGCGGTGTTTCGTCGATGGAAGAAGGGCGAAGCGCATCCGGCTCGATGCCGACCTGGGCAAGGAGCGTCATCCGCCGAGGCGAGGCGCTGGCCAATACCAGTTTGGGGCGCTGTTCCCCCCGTCGCCCGCCCGACCGGGATCGGGCCAGCTCGCGCCGCAAAGTCTCGCGTCGCGGACTGTCCGTTCTACTTAAAACGGTAAGTAATCCGGCCTTTACTGAGGTCATAGGGTGTCATCTCGACGAGAACTTTGTCACCGGCAAGGACACGGATGCGATTTTTGCGCATCTTGCCCGCCGTATGGGCGATGATCTCGTGCCCGTTCTCAAGCTTTACCTTGAAGGTCGCATTCGGCAACAGCTCCGAGACGAATCCTGGAAACTCGAGCAGCTCTTCCTTCGCCATGCACGCTCCTGATCCTTCTTTGGAGGGGACGTTGAGCAGGAAAGCGCCGGCAAAGCAAGAGGCTGGGCAGGTCGGGGGCGAGCTTTCCCCCGCTCCGGCAACCTCTGCGCAAGATTGTCGGATGACCGCGCCGCGCGCCGGAGCCGGCCTGAAACGGCGTTGCGACGTCGCGCGCGGCTCGACGGCATGCTCGGCCCGTCGTCGGCCCGGACGGGCGGGATACACTCGGTGCTCGAAGGTGTTCGCCCTGCAGCCATGGATACGTGTCAGCCGGCCTGTAAGCCGGGTTCTGTCTGGAAGTTTCCTTCCGCGACGGCCATTCATCTGGGGCGCGCATTGCTGCGCGCCTCGAGCAACCAACCCGGGCGACAGGCGAGAACGATCGCCCCGGGCCGCAGTTTCCCGCGCCCTCGGCCGCCCCTATATGGTCTTGCTCCCGGTGGGGTTTGCCGTGCCACCGCCGTTGCCGGCGGCGCGGTGGGCTCTTACTCCACCGTTTCACCCTTACCGCGGGCGAGCCCGCGGCGGTCTACTCTCTGTTGCACTGTCCCTGGGGTCGCCCCCGGCGGCCGTTAGCCGCCACCGTTCGTCCTTGGAGCCCGGACTTTCCTCCACCGGAGTTCGGCGCAAGCGCCTCACCGGCAGCGACCGTCCGGCCGGCTGACCCCCCATAAGTGGCGAGCCCCGCGGAGCCGTCAAGCGTCGCCGTGCGCTCGCCTGGCCGATGAACCGACGATGAACGACCTGTTCAGCCCGACATCACGGTCGGCGGAGTAGCTTGCGGCCAAGAGATGGGACGGTAGGCCCCCAAACCGGCCTGCCACGATCGCCCGCCGTCCAGCGGCCGGCCAAAAAAAAGAGGCGCAGCCATGAGCGTCAAGACAGCGCTGATCGGTGTATTTGCTTTGGCGATGTTCGCAACGGCAGCTTGGGTGGCGGTTGCGCCGTTCGACGATCGCGTGGAATTCGCGATGCCATTCCAGATCCAGCGAAACTGAGCGCGGGGCTCCCCCCGGCCTCGCGACACGCACTGGGAACTCGCGGTCCGCTCAGCCCATGAAGATGCGGGGAGTCGAGCGCCCCCATCCGACGGTGATGCGGTCGCCGATCGACGGTGTCGGGCGCTCGGGCAGATTCGGCAGCTGAAGGACCACACGCTCACTCGCCGAGAGGCGGACGTGCGCGTCGACGCTCGCGCCCAGATACGACACGAATTCGACGACGCCCTCGAAGCGGTTGGAGGCTCCGGCGTCGTCCGAGGCTAGGTGCACGACCCGTTCGGGCCTCAAGGCCAGGGTGGCGGGACCGATCGTTTCCGCGTCGCACGCGACCACGAGACCGCCGGCAGAAACGAACCGTCCCGGCGCCTCCACGCGCCCTTCCATGAAGGTCGATCTTCCCACGAAGCCGGCCACGAAGCGATCGGCCGGCCGTTCATAGAGATCTTGCTGCGAACCGACCTGACGAATGCGCCCTTCGTTCATCACGACGAGGCGGTCCGCCATCGTCAGAGCCTCTTCTTGGTCATGGGTGACCATCACGGTCGTAAGTCCCAGCTTCCGTTGGAGCTCGCGGATCTCGACCCTGACGTCCTGTCGCAGTTTCGCATCGAGATTTGAGAGCGGTTCGTCGAGCAGAAGAATGTCGGGCCGGAAGACGAGAGCTCTGGCGAGTGCGACCCGCTGCTGCTGGCCGCCGGAAAGCTGGCGCGGAAGCCGCTGGCCGAGGTGTTCGAGGCGGACGAGACGCAGCGCTTCCTTGACGCGGGGTGCGATGTCGGATGCCGGCACGCGTCGCATCTCCAGCCCGAATGCCACGTTCTTGTCGACCGTCAGGTGGGGGAACAGGGCATAGCTCTGAAAGACGAGACCAGCGTTGCGCTTCCATGGTGGCAATGCGGTGACGTCCTGCCCACCAAGTTGCACGGAGCCCGACGTCGGCTCCACGAAACCGGCGACGATGCGCAGCGTCGTGGTCTTCCCGCAGCCCGAGGGACCGAGCAGGACCAGGAACTCGCCGTCCGCAATGTCGAGCGAGACGTCGTCCACCGCGACATTGTCGCCGTAGCGCTTGGAAACAGCGGTAAGTTGAAGGCGCGCCATTCGCTCAAACCACTCTGCTGATCTTGACGAAGCGGTCGGTCAACAACATCGCGCCGCCGATGAACAGGATCTGCAGCACGGACACCGCCGCGATCGTAGGGTCGATCTTCCATTCCAGATACTGAAGGATGGCGATCGGCAAGGTCGTCCGCCCGGGCCCCACGATGAAAAGGCTCATCTCGAGATTTCCGAACGAGGCTATGAATCCGAACAAGGCGGCGGCCACGACGCCCGGCAGGATGGACGGCAAAGTCACGCGGCGAAAGGTCGTGAAGCGGTTCGCGCCGAGACTCTGGGCGGCCTCCTCGACTGCTCGGTCCATTCCGGCAAGGCTCGCAGTCACGAGCCGAACGGTCCACGGCACGACGACGAGGACGTGGCCGGCGATCAAGCCGCCGAGCGAGCCCAAGACCTGCCAGTGTGTCGCGATTTCGAGCTCGACATGAAATACGTAGAGAGCGATACCGAGGACGATGCCGGGCACCACCAGCGGCATCAGGAGCAGGCTGTTGAGTGCTTCGCGCCCTCGGAAACGGGATCGATCCAACGCCAGGGCCGCGGGCACGCCGAGCAATAGACCGATCGAGGTCGCCACCACGGCGACCTGCAGGCTCAGCAGGAAGCCCGAAACGAAGCGGTCGTTGCCCGCGATCGCGCGAAACCACTTGAGCGAGTAGCCTTCGGGCGGAAACGAGGGGATCTCCTGCGCGAAGAATGCAAGCCATGTCACGAAGAACAGCGGCAACAGAATGTAGGCCAGCGCCAATCCCGCGGCGCCGTTGAGCAATAGCCGACCAAGCGTCCGGCTGCTGACAAGATTGCCTGCCCCCTTCAATGCCTCGCCCCCCTCGCTGCCCCGTCGCGGGCTCCGACCATCCCTATGCCGCAGCAGGCAGGGTCAGCCGTTCGCAACACTGTCTCGACCCACTCTACACCGGATGCGCGGCCAGCCACTCTCTTTGTGGGTTACCCGGTTTGCTCTTGACCCCCGTTGATCCTCACCGAAGCTGCCCGTGGCAATGCCCGGTTCCCAAGCTCCCACTTGGAGCGGGCTCGTGTCGGGCATTCCGGCAACTTTGCGCGGATCGTCGCTGCGAGACTTCAGCACAAGTGATCCCGGGTGTTAAGTTCCGGCCACCGCGATGCACGGCATGATTGCGTTCCGGTGCCCTCCACAGCCGCTGTCGACGTGACCCGGATGCCGCAGCATGGCTGCATTGCGTGCCGGTGGATCCACCGACGACCGGCTCGGGCCGTGCCCCGATGCTGGACATTGGCGGAAGAGCACGCCACCCTTCCCCGCATCCAGACGAATTGAGGCATTCCATGACCATTCCGCCGCGCGGCCGACAATTCTTTTTCAATCCGGGGCCGACGAACATCCCCGACCGTGTGCTCGGCGCGATGCATCGCCCGACGGTCGATTTTTTCGGCGCCGAGTTCCAGCCGGTCCTGGAGCGGGCGCACGCCGGCGTCATGCGCGTGCTCAAGACCAAGCAGCACGTGTTGTTCTATGCGTCGAACGGTCATGGCGCGTGGGAAGCCGGCCTCGTCAATTGCTTCGTCCCAGGCGATCAGGTCCTGGTGCTCGAAAGCGGACATTTTTCTGCGAACTGGGGTCAGATGGCGCGTGATCTCGGCCTCGAAGTGGAGACGCTCGGAGCCGATTGGCGGCACGGCATCGCGCTGGCGGATCTCGACAAGCGGCTCGCGGTCGACAAGGGGCATGCGATCAAGGGCGTTATGGTCGTTCACAACGAGACCGCGACCGGTCTCGCCCATCCGATCGCGGACGTCCGCCGCAGCCTGGACAAGGCCAAGCATCCGGCATTGCTGCTGGTCGATACGATCTCCTCGCTCGGGTCGTTCGATTTCCGGATGGACGAGTGGGGCGTCGACATCGCCGTCGGCGGCAGCCAGAAGGGCCTGATGATGGTCACTGGCCTAGGGTTCACCGGGATCAGCCGCAAGGCCATGGAGAAGTCGGCCGTCACCAAAGTGCGCCGCAGCTATTGGGACTGGGCTTCGATGCAATCCATGAAGCCACAACGGTTTCCCGGCACGACGCCGGTGCATCTGTTCTTCGGGTTGGATGAAGCCATCCGGATCATCGACGAGGAGGGGCTGGAGAACGTGTTCCGGCGGCACAGGCGCCTTGCCGACGCCGTGCGCGCGGCGATCTCTCATTGGGGAGGAAACCGGCGCAATGCGATCAAGGTTTCCTCGAAAGGCATCGACGGCAAGGTCGAGGCGCTCGAACTGCTCTGTGCTGATCCCGCGCGGGTTTCCGACACGGTGTCCGCCATCGTCGTGCCCGACGGCCACGACGCCAACGCGTTCCGGAAGCTCGCGGTAGAGAAGATCAATCTGTCTCTCG
>CAYMEB010000026.1:0-32795 GCA_964389095.1 uncultured Hyphomicrobiaceae bacterium | reverse complement strand
TTGGCCACATTCAGCTATACGACGATTGTGCCGGAACTAAGGGGACAGGTTTGTGTCGCGGGCGGGCAAGGACCCAGCGGCTTTCAGGTCGGCGAGTTTCTGGCGGATGGAGTCGGCGGTTTCCTGAGGGGACCAGAATGACATTGGCGATGCAGCTTGCGCCAAAACCTGACTGGTGGTTAGTGCCAGTACGAGCAGAAATGATGCGAGGAATCCCGAATGCCTCATGAAGCGCAAATCTCTCAAACCTAAACAATAGAACACGCGATGCCGTCTTTAAGGTCGCAACCGAAAATTGCATTAAGAGTGCTGGACTGACAAGTGGTGTTGCGCGTGGATGATCGAAGACGATGAACGGCCGCGATAGTCACGCCGCCAGTGCGTCCACCACGCTCTCGAACAGCTTGCGGCCGTCGGTGGAGCCCATGGCCGGCTCGGCGGCATTCTCGGGATGGGGCATCATGCCCAGAATACGGCCGGTCGGGTCGCAGACGCCGGCGATGTTGCGCTGGGCCCCGTTGGCGTTCGCGGCGGCGGTGACGGCGCCGGTATGGTCGCAATAACGGAAGACTACGCGGCCTTCGCCCTCGAGACGGTCGAGGGTGTCGCGGTCCGCGAAGTAGTTGCCATCGCCATGGGCACAGATGACCTTGGCGATTTCACCCTCGGCGTAGCGCCGCGTGAACGGCGTCCGGTTGTTCTCGACCTTGAGGTGAACGTCCTTGCAGATGAATTTGAGCGACGCATTGCGCTGGAGAACGCCGGGCAGAAGGCCGGCCTCGCACAAGATCTGGAACCCGTTGCAGATCCCCAGCACGGGCACTCCGGCGCGCGCCCTGGCTATCACGTCGCGCATGATCGGCGAATGGGCAGCCATCGCGCCGCAGCGCAGGTAGTCGCCATAGGAGAATCCGCCGGGCAGGACGATCAGGTCGGCGGCCGGCAGCGCGCTCTCGCCGTGCCAGACCATTGTGGCCGGCCGGCCCGACACCATCGCCAGGACGTCGGCGACGTCACGCTCGCGGTTGCTGCCGGGAAACACGACGACCGCCGACTTCATTGTGCTTCTCCTGCCGTGGTGCGGAAGCTGGCAAAGAACGCATCCTTGACCAGCCCGGCTGCGGCCGACGCGTCGGAGGGCCAGCGCGCGATCAGCCGGTAGCGGAAACGGGGATAGATCAGAACCTTGACGTCCGCATTGCGCGTCGGCAGCCCCAGGAACTTGATCTCCGGGCACACGACGTTGGCCGAGAAGACGGTCGCGGCGCCACTCGGCGTCTCGGCGATGTCGCGGGTCACGATGCGGTCGATGCCGGCTTCGCCACAGACGGATTCCGCGAGGTCGCTCTTGAAGGCCTCGCCGTCGTAGGGCTTGGCGTCGGCGGGAACCGGTTCCGCGTCGACTTCCAGGAGTATGGCCGACGCGGCTGCCGCATCACGGCTTCGAGCGGGATCGAAATCGGCGGCGCAGATCGCTTCGAGTGTACCGGGGCCTTCCTCGTGGCGGCAATCCGCCGGCAGCGCTACCGCAAAGCGCAGCTCGACGTTCTCGAACGGGCGCATCGGCGGGGGGGAAGTCTGGCCGAGGGCGGCGGTCCCGGTCTGCATCAAGAGCACGACGGCAAGGACCGAAAGGGCGCGCGACACGCGCCGCACGTCAGCGCACGAGCTCGAAGGCATAGTTCTCGATCACCGTGTTGGCCAGCAGGTCGCGGCACATCCGCTCGACGGTCTCTCGCGCGCTCTTCTCGTCGGTCTCAGCGAGATCGACCTCGATGTACTTGCCCTGGCGGACATCGGCGACCCCGCCGATGCCCATGGCACCCAGGGCGTTCTGGATGGCTTTGCCCTGGGGATCCAGGACGCCGTTCTTCAATGTGATCTTGATGCGGGCTTTCATGGGCGTGCTGCGCTTGTGGTCGGCAACGGGGAAGCAGGCGGACATCGCAAAGTGAGCGGCAGGTGCGAATCTCCCTGCCTGCTCACGATACCTCAGAACGCGGGCTTCGCGCCGCGTTCAATTGGGCTTCTGCCCATTCGTGGACACCAGGACCGGTCCGGTGCCCCGCGGCCGGGGCGTCTCGGTCAGCACGCCCAGGCGGCGGGCGACTTCCTGGTAGGCCTCCAGCACCCCGCCGAGATCGCGGCGGAAGCGGTCCTTGTCGAGCTTGTCACCGGACTGGACGTCCCAGAGCCGGCAGCTGTCGGGGCTGATCTCGTCGGCCAGAACGATCCGCGCCATGTCGTTCTCCCACAGGCGGCCGAACTCCACCTTGAAGTCGACGAGGCGGATGCCGATGCCCAGGAACAGACCGACCATGAAGTCGTTGATCCGGAGCGCAAGGCTCATGATCTCGTCGATCTCCTGGGGGGTCGCCCAGCCGAACGCGGTGATGTGCTCCTCCGACACCATCGGGTCGTTGAGGCTGTCCTGCTTGTAGTAGAACTCGATGATCGAACGGGGCAGCTGCATGCCTTCTTCGAGACCAAGCCGCGTCGCCAGCGAACCGGCAGCGACATTGCGCACAACGACCTCGAGCGGAATGATCTCCACCTCGCGGATCAACTGCTCGCGCATGTTGAGCCGTCGCATGAAGTGCGTGGGCACGCCGATCTCGTTCAGCTTCTGGAAGATGTATTCCGAGATGCGGTTGTTCAACACGCCCTTGCCGTCGATGAGCGCGTGCTTCTTGTTGTTGAAAGCGGTCGCGTCATCCTTGAAGTGTTGGATGAGCGTGCCGGGCTCGGGGCCTTCGTAGAGCACCTTGGCCTTGCCTTCGTAGACGCGTCGACGCCTGTTCATCTTCATGATCCCTTGTTTGCTCGCGCATCGAGGTGGGGGCCGCGCGCGATCGGTCTGCGTGGCACGTCATCGTTGAAATTACAGCACGTTTCTCCACGACGCCGCTGTCGGCGCACGCCGGGTACCGGACCCGGCACACAGGAGAGAGTCTAGCCGAACGAGGGGGGCGAAACAATGTTGGCGGACCGCTTGCCCTCGTTGTGCGCGGCAGGGTGAATTCGGGCATTGAAAGTGCAACTCGAAGCCGGACTGAGACGGGAACGCCAGTTGAACCGCTGCGAGCGAGCCTCTATATCCACGCTGAATAGCGCACCGGCCGGGGCCGGAGTGCCACAATGCGGCATTTTTGCAACGATGTTGCGGATCTGCTTGCAACAACCGGAGAGCGGCATGACTACTTTCGACGAGCGCGAGAAGGCCTTCGAGAAGAAGTTCGCCCACGACGCCGACCTCAAATTCAAGTCGGAGGCGCGCCGGAACAAGTACATCGCCGAATGGGCGGGAGCGAAGCTCGGCTTCACGGGGGCCGCGCTCGCGGACTACATCAAGGCGGTGCGTAAGGCCGATCTCGCCGAGAAGGGCGACGACGACGTCTTCCGCAAGATCAAGGCGGACCTCGCGGCAAAGGGACTCTCGATCGCCGATACGGAGATCCGCAAGCAGATGGGCGAAATGCTCGCCAAGGCGGTCGGTGAGATCGAAGCGACCAAGAGCTGATCGGTCCCGCCCGTACCGTGGCGCATCTTCGGCCGGTTGCGAGTCAGCCTCGCGGCCGGCCGAGCTGTTTCAGGAACTGGCCGAACTTGAGCGCGCCTTCCGGCCAGGGGCCGTGCCCGCTCGCGGTGTTGATGTGGCCAGCGTCGCCGGCATCGATCAGGGCGCTGCCCCATGCGAGCGCAAGATCGCCGGCATCGTCGATGCTGCAATGGGGGTCGTTGCGGCTCGCGATCAGCAGCGACGGGAAGGGAAGAGGATCACGAGGATAGGTCAGGAACGCCGGGTCGATCCCTGGGATCGTGGCGGCTGCGGCTTCCGACGGCGGGGCGACCAGGAAGCCTCCGACCACTTTGTCATCGGGAAATCGGGACGCCGCGTGGGCGATCGTGACGACTCCGCAGGAGTGGGCGACGAGCAGAACCGGCTTTGTGGCTTCTGCAACGGCTTCGAGGAGGCGCGCGGTCCACTTCGTGAGGTCGACCGTCTCCCAGTCGTCCTGCTCGACGCGCCGCGCATGGCGCAACCGTCGCTCCCAGCGGCTCTGCCAATGATCGGGACCCGAGCCCGTCCACCCGGGCACGATCAGTATGTCCACGTCGAACGTGCGCATTCGGCTCTCCCACCCCGTCCATGACAGCGCGGGGGGCAGCTCGTCAACGCCGCAGCACGCGGCGGGGTGCACAAAGGCCGATCAGGCCGTGCCGGATTTCGAGAGCGCGACGATGCGCGCGAGGTTCGCCTTGACGCGGCCGTCGTCGAAGGCGGCCTTGGCCAGGGCCACGCCGTCCTGCAGGGAGCCTACACGATCCGCGATCAGGAGCCCGGCCGCCGCATTCAAGGCCACCGCATCGCGGAAGGCCGCGATCTCGGCCGATTTGTCGCCGTCGAACAGGCGATGGAGCTTCACCGTGTTCGCTTCGGGCGTGCTGCCCAGGATGTGGCCCAGCGGATGCTCGGGCAATCCGACTTCTTCCGGGATCAGCTGGAACTGTCTTACCACGCCGTTCTCCAACGCTGCCACGAACGTGGGCCCCGTGATCGAGACCTCGTCGGTGCCGTCGGCGCCGTGGACCACCCAGGCCCGTTCGGAGCCGAGTGCGCGGAGCGTCTCGGCGAGGGGGCGCACGAGCGCACGGGTGAAGACGCCGGTCAGCTGGCGCTTGACGCCGGCTGGGTTTGTCAGCGGCCCCAGGATGTTGAACACGGTACGTACGCCGAGCTCGATGCGCGCCGGCATCACGTGGCGCATCGCTGCGTGATGGTTCGGCGCATTCATGTAGCCGAATCCGGTTTCACGCAGCGATCTCTCGATGACCTGCACCGGGGCATTGATGTCCATGCCGAGTGCGGCCAGAGCGTCGGCGGCGCCGGACTTCGAAGACTGTGCCTTGTTGCCATGCTTGGCGACCGGCACGTCCAGGCTCGCGACCGTCAGTGCGGCCGCGGTGGAGATGTTGAGCGTGCCGCGCCCGTCGCCGCCGGTGCCGACGATGTCGATGGCGCCGGATGGGGCGGTCACTCGCTTGGCCTTGGCACGCATGATGGTGGCCGCGCCGGTGATCTCCTCGATGGATTCCCCGCGCAGACGCAGGATCATGAGGAATCCGCCGATCTGCGAGGGTGTCGCCTTGCCCGACATGATGACGTCGAAGGCTTCCTCGGCCTCGTTCTGAGGCAGAGCGGATTCGATGGCGCGCGAGATGTACGGCTTCAGTGCCGCGGGATCCTGTTCGATTGTCATGCCGCGACCCTTTCGACTCTCACATTGCGGCGGCGCGGCGAGATGCCGGCCAATTCGAGGAAGTTGGCCAGCAGTGCGTGGCCATGCTCGGAGGCGATGCTCTCGGGATGGAACTGCACACCGTGAACCGGATGGCGGCGGTGTTGCAGCCCCATGATCAGGCCGTCGTCGGTCTCCGCGGTCACTTCGAGATCGGCGGGCAGCGCGGAGCGCCTCACGACGAGCGAGTGATAGCGCGTCACCTCGTAGCGCTTCGGCAGGCCCTTGAAGACGCCCTTGCCGCGCGTCGTGATGCGCGAAAGCTTGCCGTGCATGGGGGCAGGTGCGCGCTCGACGATGCCGCCGTAGGATTGGCCGATGGCCTGGTGGCCGAGGCAGACGCCGAGCAGGGGGACCTTTGGACCCGCTTCGCGGATCAGCGAGAGACAGATGCCGGCTTCGTTGGGGGTGCAGGGCCCGGGCGACAGGACGATGCCCTTGGGCTTCTTTGCGAGGACGTCCGCGACGGCGATGCGGTCGTTTCGGTGGACTTCCACGTCGGCGCCGAGTTCGCCGAGGTAATGGACGAGATTGTAGGTGAAGCTGTCGTAGTTATCGATCAGGATGAGCATGAAGGCCGCCTTTGGAGAGCGCTGGCCGGGTGCCGGACACTTCGACGTCCCGCATTGGCGCGCGGAACAGAAGGCCTGCATCACCGGTTCGAAGGCCTTGTGACAGGTAGGAGGGGCGTGGTCAAGGCGCGGCCGAAGCCGCCTTCACGGCAGGGGGACGCCGGTCGCCTCGAACGCCTCGCGCTGGCGGCCGGTGACCGCCTCGAGGCTGAAGCTACCGAGCGCGTCCTCGAACATCCGGCACCAGTTGAGCCTGGCGCGCAGATGCAGGAATACGCCGCCGAGCCCGATGGCGGCGCGATCCATGAAGACGAACTCCCGCGGGACCGTCACCGGCCCTTTCTCCTTCAAAGCCTTGTGCACCGAGAACGCCTCGCGCCGGCCATACTCTCCCGGGGGCACGTCCTCGGCGATCTCGCGCTCGCGGTCGTCGATCAGCGGGCCATAGATGAAGCGCGCCCAGATGTTCATGGTGTCGATCAGCTCGTTCGTGAGCCCCTTGAACCCCCAGATCTCGTAAGCGTGCACGAGGCGGGACCGATCGTTCTCGATCAGGCCCTGGCGCAGTTCCACCACGCCGCCGACGAAGGAGGGCGGGAACGTGCGGATGCAGCCGTAATCGAGCAGGTTCAAGCCCGCCGGCGCTCCGCCCTCCTCGAAGATCGTGTAGTTGCCCAGATGCGGATCGCCATGGATCACGCCGTAGTGGGAGAACGGGAACCACCAGGCGCGGAACATCGCGCGTGCGATGGCGTTGCGGTGCTCGATCGGCGCTTCCTTGAACGTGAGCAGCGGCCTGCCATGCAGCCATCCCATCGTCAGCAGGCGCGCCGTCGATAGAGGGGCGATCACCGGCGGAATGCGGACCTGCGCATCGCCTTCGAAGATGCGTCCGTAGAGCGCCATATGGCGCTCCTCCAGGCGATAATCGAGTTCTTCGCGCAGGCGCGCGGAAATCTCTTTGAGGATCTCCGTCGTGTCGATCGCCGGGTTCATGCGGGCATGGAGAGCGAAGACGACCTTGAGCTGCGCGAGGTCGGCCTCCACAGCCGACTGCATGTCGGGATACTGGAGCTTGCAGGCCAGCGTGCCGCCACCGGACGCCTCGGCCTTGTGCACCTGGCCCAGCGAGGCGGACGCGCTCGAACCCAGATCGAACGAGCCGAACCGCGACTGCCAATCCGGCCCCAGCTCGGCCTGCATGCGCCGGCGCACGAACGCGGGCCCCATCGGCGGCGCCTGGCTCTGCAACTGCGCGAGTTCCGCCGCGTACTCCTTGGGCAGCGCTTCCGGGATCGTCGAGAGCAGCTGTGCAACCTTCATGATCGGCCCCTTGAGGCCGCCGAGCGCCGCCGCCAGAGCCGCGGCGTTCTTCTGATCGTCGGCTTCGATGCCGAGGAGACGCTGGCCGGCGACCTTCGCGGCGACGCTGCCGACGTTCGCGCCGACCCGCACGTAGCGCGCGGCCCGTGCCGTGAACCGGTTCTCCTCGTTGTCGCTCACCCTTCGTCCCCGCGCACGAATTTGGCCATGCCGTCTACATGGGGTAGCCGGTCTCGGCGATCAACGGCCCGTGCCGTTCCGATTTCAGTTTGCAGCCTTCACCAGCCCGGCGTCCGCCCGGATCGCCTTTGCGATCGCTTTTTGGCGGTCGTTCTCGGCCCGGCGGCGGGCCACTTCCTCGGCGGACATCCGATCCAGATTGAGATGATCGAGCTTCCAGTCGGCGCTGTCGCTCCAGCGCAGCGGTGATTGGAACGTGGTGCGCGGGCCTGGAGCGCTCTCGAGCAGCTTCAACGCCAGTTCCATCGTCTCGGCCTGGGAAGCCTCGTCGTGCGGCCGCCCGCAGGCGTTGCCGAGCGGGAAGTCGCTGAACAGGAAGCGTGGCACGCCACAGCGCTCGACGATGTCCTTGGCGCAGCCCATGACGACGGTGGGGATGCCGGCGGATTCGAGTTGGCGTGCGGTAATCGCGGCGACCTGGTGGCACACGGGGCAATTGGGGACCACGAGAACGGCGTCCAGCTTGTCCGAGAGGCAGCGCGTGACCACTTCGGGGGCGTCGATGTCGATCGTAGTCGCCTGGCTGCGGTTCGTCGGCAGGCCGAAATAGTGGCGGGCGACGGCGCCGATGCGGCCCTGCTTCTGGGCGGTCTTCAGCGCGTCGAGCGGGAACCAGCAGCGCTGGTCGGTGGCCCTCGTGTGGATGCGGTCGTAGCCGATGTGGGAGATGCGCAGATCGTACGCCGCGGCACTCTCGCCGGAGTAGACCTTGTAGAACTTCGCAGCCGAATTATAGGCCGCGCCCGGTCCCTGGTCACCCTTGTCCGGCTGGTAAGGCGCCGCGGTCGTGACGATGCCGACGCGTGCCCGGGCGAGCGGCACCTTCAGCCGCGTGAACGGGACGTCCTTGTAATGGGCCCACCGATAAGGATTGTCGTAGCCGAGCGCGAGGTAATAGTCGCGCGTGCGCTGCATGTAAGTGATCGGGGCATCGTCGTCGACGAAGCGGCCGTTGACCTTGGGCTCGGACATGGGCACGGGACACCTGCTTGCCGGGATATCCGGCAAAGTAAGTGCCCCGTTTTCCGTCATGTCAACAGCGGCCGAACGCGGGCCACGCCTGCGAGGTCAGCGAACGACCAGAACCGGGACGGTGCCGTGAGAGAGCACCTTCTGGGTCTCGCTGCCGATCAGCAATGCGGAGACGCCGCGGCGGCCGTGCGAGGCCATGACGATGAGATCGGCCTGTTTGGTCTTGGCGGTCTCGAGGATCGCTTCCCACGGGAAGGTGTGCACCATCACCTGTTCCTCCGAGGCGACGCCTGCGGCCTTCGCCTTGGCGGTGACCGCGGCGAGCGTCGCCTTGGCGTTCTCGGTGATCTGCTTGCGCACGCTTTCGGGAACCTCGATCACCATGCCTTCGGCGAACACGGCGTCGAAGGGACGGCGCACGATCACGGAGATCAGCTTGGCTCCGGTCTTGGACGCCAACGCGACGGCATGGTCGACGGCCTTGTCCGAGAGGTCGGACCCATCGGTCGCCACGAGAATGGTTTTGTACATGGGGTTTCCTTCCGCTGCCGGGATGACGATGACGTCAACCTGCACCGCGCCGGGCGCAGCGTCGTTGAGGAAAGTCAACGTCCCTTGTCCGAGGGCTGCGCGGCGGGCGGTGCAGCCCCGCCACAGCCGCGAGTGAAACCGACGCCGCCTCACTTCCGCCGGCGGTTCGTACGGGGTCTGCCGCAATGACGGCCAGTTGTGGCCGCGGCCCCGACCGAGCGTGCATGCCGTCACCGCACCGGAGGTCGTCCAATGCTCGCGCGTCCAATCGCACTTCTCTTGGCCCTCGTGTCCGCGCCCCTCGCGCACGCAGCCGAGAAGGCGGCGCTACCGCTCGAGCTTTCCGCGCGTCTGGCGCGCGCCGCGCCGCTGGCCGGCGCCGCGCAGACCCTGCACCTGCGGGTCGGGCTTCTGGCCAAGGCCGCGCCGTCCCGCGAAGGTCGCATGCCGATCAACGTGGCGCTCGTGATCGACCGCTCGGGATCGATGAGCGGACCGAGGATCGAGGCGGCGAAGGAGGCCGCCCGCATGGCTGTCGACCGGCTGACGTCGCGGGACCTCGTCTCGGTGGTGAGCTACGACGATCGTGTCGAGGTGGATGTTCCCGCGACGCGCGCGAGCGACCCGCGGTCGGCGAAAGAGCGGATTTCGCGCCTGACCGCACGGGGCTCCACGGCGATCTGGGCCGGCTTGCAGCGCGGTGCGGACGAGGTCCGAAAGTTCAAGTCGCGCGCCTACGTCAACAAGATCATCCTGCTCTCCGATGGTCTTGCCAACGTGGGCCCGAGCCGGCCGGACGAATTCGCAAGCCTAGGTTGTGAATTGGCCGGCGAGGGAATCACCGTTTCCACCATCGGCTTGGGCAACGGCTACAACGAGGACCTGATGGCTAAGCTCGCCATCAACGCCGACGGAACGCACAAGTTCGTCGCCGAACCCGCCGACCTCGTGCAGTTCTTCGCGAGGCAGTTAGACGATGCTCAGAGCGTGATCGCGCAGGACGTGCTGATCGAGATCGAGTGCGCGCCCGGTGTCGCTCCCAATCGCAGCCTGGGGCGACAGGCGGACATTTCCGGCGGGAAGGCGACGTACCGTTTCTCCCTGGCCATGGCGGGAGCGGAGCAGGCGGTGCTGATCGGGCTCGATGTGCCTGCATTGACGGCGGGCGAGCCGCGACCGATCGCACGCGTTCGCGCGCGTTATCTGGGCGCCGACGGCGTCACGCGGCACTAGAGCGAAATCGCTGTCGGCACCCGCGCGACCTCGCTCGTGGCGGAAAGCGACGCCAGCGTCGATCGCGAAGTGATGGGAGAGTTTGCGCTGTTGACTGCCCGCGAACAGAAGGAGGAGGCTCTGCGCCTGCGCGATGCCGGCCGTCACGACGAAGCGAAGCGGAAGTTCGAGGAAACAACCGAGACGCTGCGGCGCGCCACCAGCGCCTACGGCATCGACAACAACCTCATCCGGCAGCAGCTCGAGGCTTCCGGGCGCGCGGCTGCGGCGCCCTCGGCCAGGCCCGACGAGTGGGAAAAGGTGCGCAAGAGCTTGCGCGAGACGGACACCAACCAGGCCGGTGCCTCGGTCCGGTACTGAGCGGTGGCTGAAACAGGATGGCGGGTCGGCCGGTGCCCGGTTCGGCCCGCCAGTCCATGTCGCGGCCAGATACGCCGAGGATGGGTCAGGCCGGCGGCGCGACGGACAGGCCGACGACCTTGTGCTTCGCGATGAGACGGGCGATCTCGCCGCTCTGCTTCAGTTCCTCGACGACGGCGGCGAGCCACTGGGCCGCGGCCGTGTTCTTGCGCGGTGTTCCGACGGCCTGTTGCACGGCCGAGAACTGGCCCTCCAGGATACGGGAGCCGGGAAGCTTGGCGACATCCTCGATCAGGCGAGGCTTCAGGCCGGCCAGGGCATCGAGGCCCTGATCGCGGAACAGCTCGAACGAGCTGCCGATCGAGTCGGTGCGCACGAGTGTCGCCTGCTTGATATTGTTCTCCAGCCAAAGGCCGTAGGCGCTACGCCCCATGACCGCGATGCGGACGTCCGGGCGGTCGACTTCGGCGATTGTGCGAATGGTCGACCCGGCCGGCACGAGGTAGGTCGCCTGGATTTCGCAGTAGGCCGCCGTGAACGCGATTGAGCGTGCGCGCTGGGGCTCGGCACCGATGTTGCCGATATCCCAGGCGCCGGTCTCGGCCGCATCGGCGAGTGCGCCAGGATTGGGATAGGGCAGCAGCTTCAGGGGCGCTCCGAGCCGTCGTGCGATCTCCGCGGCCACGTCGGGCGAGACCCCTTGCGGGTCTCCGTTGGGCGACTTGCCCGTAACCAGCAGGAAGTTCGACATGTTGATGGCCGCCCGGAGGGCACCGGTCGTGGTGAGCTCCGAGATGACCGCCGGACTGGGCGCGGGTGCTGAGGGCATGTGGTCCTCGATTGTCGTTTGCCGTCCAATCCATGATGGGATCGGCGGCGGATGACAAGGCGGCAGCTCGGTCACTTGCCTGGAGGGCGAGTCGGGCGCCGCCGTCCTCACGGTCGCACGACGACGTCGGCACCACCGTGAGGCGTGAGCCGGACCTCGGTGGCGACGACCCGCACGACGCCGAGTTTGCTCGGCGCGACGAACTCGACCGGCACGTAGACGCCGCCGGCGGCGGCCACCGGCCGCAACACCATTTCGATGGCCTTGTCGGCGGCCATGTACTTTTCGGCCTGGCCAGGGCTGTGTCCGGCGACCAGTTCCGGGCGTACATTGCAGACCAGCCCGGCGGGCCGCCCGCCACCCGGACCCATTGCGGCATGGACGACCTGCCGCGCCGGTGCCAGCGCGAGATCGAAGCGGGTGGAGCCGTCGTAGATCGGAACACGGCGGGAGCACGGGTCCGGGCCCGCCTTGGTGATGGCCATCACCGCTGCCATCGGGTCCAGAACGTTGACCAGATGGCGGGGCTCGACGGCGATGCGATCCTCCTTCGTCTTCGGGGTGGGAGTCACCTCGCTGGCGCCGACCTTGTCGCCCTCGAACGTGATCTTGGTCGTTCCAGACTTCGTCGTGCCTTTGAGCTGGAAGGAGAACTGCTGCGGGCGCGGGTCCAGCCGGGCGAGACGGCCGGTAGCAGAAGCGCCGCCGGTCCAGCGCATGGCGCCCATCAGGACGGAAACCTTTCCGTGTCCCTCCAGCGTGTAGCCTTGGCCGTCGGTGGTGGATGTGAACTCGAACCCGCCGACCTTCAGGCCGGCGTAGGTGATCTCGTAGGTCGCACGGACCTTGGCTGGCCATTGGCCGGCGGGCGGGGCTTGGGCCGTTGCCGCCGACGCGGACGCGAGGAGCATCGCCGCGGAGCAGAGCGGGCGGACGGCAGGTGCTGACCTGGTGATCGACTTGGCCGTGACGTCCATGCTGGGAAGGCTCTGCTGTTCGGGTTGGCACCGCTTGTCGCGCAGCCTGGACCGGAGTGCCAACGGCAACTGCCGATCGATCCGGTGCCTGTGCGACGGGGCGTTCAGTGTCGATGCTTCTCGGCGATCCTGTGGCAGGGTGATCGGGTCCCTACGGGACTCTGCCCCAAGTCCGAAACCGGTTATAGCTCAGCCATGTCATGGCACGACGATCCGCCCGGCAAGCGGCGCGGTTATCATCACGGCAATCTGCGCGAGGCGCTGATCGAGGCCGCTCTGCGGCTGATCGGCGAAAAGGGACCTGCGGGCTTCACCTTCGCTGAGGCGGCGCGGGCGGCCGGTGTCAGTCCGGCAGCGCCCTACCGGCATTTCCGCGACCGCGACGAACTCCTCGCCGACGTCGCTGGGCGCGGCTTCGAGGTGTTCGGCGCGGCCCTGCGGGAGGCCTGGGATGCCGGGCGGCCGACGCCGTCGAAAGCCTTCGAGAGGGTCGGCCGGGCCTATCTGAAGTTCGCGTGCGAGGAGCCGTCGCTCTATGCCGCGATGTTCGAGTCCGGCGTGCCTGCAACAGCACATCCCCGGCTCAAGGTCGCCGCCGATGCCGCCTTCGCGGTCGTGACGGAGGCGTGCGAGGCCGTGCTGGGCTCGTTTCCTGCGGGCCGTCGGCCGCCGACACTCATGGTCGCCCTGCACGTGTGGTCCCAGACCCACGGTATCGCCAGCCTCTTTGCTCGCGGGGACGCCGCACGCCGGCCGCTTCCGATGTCGCCGGAGGAACTGCTGGAAGCGGCCATGCTGGTCTACTTCGACGGCCTCAGAGCGGCGGCCGGACGCTGATCGGACCCTGCAGCGTATGGGCCGCGCGCCGGATTCGGCCTTCGCGCAGCGTTCTAGCATCCGATCTGCCGCGTCGATTGGGAGGTTCCGTGGGAGCCTCTTGACAGACGGGAGCACCTGCACCACATATGTGAATGTGAATAACATTCACATTAGGGAGAGTTCGTGATGACTGACATGGTCGCTAAGCTGGACGACTGGGGCCGACCGGCGTGGATCGCGCTGATGGTCGTGGCTTTCGTCCTGTTCTGGCCGATCGGGCTCGCAATCCTGGCCTATCTGATCTGGAGTGGACGCATGGGATGCTCACGCATGTCGGCCTGGGGGCAAGATCCCAGGGAACGCTGGCAGCGCCAGATGACGCGCTTGCAGGAGAAGATGGACCGCTGGCAGGCTGAAGGCGGCCGCAGCGGGTTTCGCCGGCCGGCCGGGTTTGCGCCCAGCGGCAATCGCGCCTTCGACGAGTACCGGGAGGAAATGCTGACCCGGCTCGAGCAGGAGGCGCAGGAGTTCAAGTCGTTCCTCGACCGGCTGCGCCATGCCAAGGACAAGGCGGAGTTCGACCAGTTCATGGCCGACCGCCGCAACCGCCCCGCCGATGGTGGCGGCTCGGTGCCCGATGCAGGCGGCGGCCCGAACGGCCGCTGAGGCCGGGGAAACCGAACACAGCGCGATACTTCGACGGCCCGCCGCCAAAACCGGCGGGCCGTTCACGTCTTTGGGCTACGGGTTCCGGCTCTGGCCGAAAGGTTAACCGGAGAAATGAGGCCGCTGGTGGCTGATCGCTGTGGCCGCGGCCGTGACGGATACGGAGGATTTTGCGATACTGTACGTGGTGTCGCCCCTCAGCCTGCGGATGCAAGCATGTCCTTCATGGCCGATCTTCCATTCTTTTTCGCCGTCCTCGCCATGGGGTGGGGGCTCTCGCTCGCGACCTACCGGATGTTCGCCACGCGTTACAACTGGCCCATGGGGCAGTGGCACGCCAACCGGCCGGGTCTGCCGATTCTGATCGGTCTGGTCGCCCTGGTTTTTTCGATGCTGTTCGCCGCCGCGCGCGGGCTCGACGGGACGATAGTCGGCGGCTGGGCGATCGTCGCGCTGGGACTGCTGCTGGCGGTGCTGTGGACCACGATCCTGCGTGTTGCCTCGCAGTTCTCGCTTCTGTTGGCTCCGGCCGCCTGCGCACTGCTGCTCGTATCGTGGCTCGGAGGGCCGAGCGCGCTTGAATACCGGACCGTGCGTTCCGAAGTGCGCGAGCTGCGTCAGCTGCTCGAAGACAGCGGCGCCATCGAGGTGCCGCGCGCGCAACCCGATGCCAAACGGAACGGCGATCGCCGCAATTGAGCGATCGCCCTAGCCGTCACTTGGCCTTCTTGCCGTCCTTCTTCGCCGGCTTCGCGGCGCCTTCGGCCGCCCGGCGAGCGGCTTCCTCCGGATCGATCCAACGCGGGAATACCCCCTTAGGCTCGGGGATCGCCGTGCCGGGCTCGAGGCGTCCCTCGGCGCCCATCGCCTTGAACGTGCGCGCGCCCGAGGGCAGAGCGAGATTGTCGAGCAATCGCGCGCACGACACCGGCATCGCCGGTTGGGTGAGCAGCGTGATCTGACGAACGACCTCGGCGGTCACGTAGAGGATCGTCTCCATGCGCTTGGGATCGGTCTTTTTCTTCGCCCATGGCTCCTCGGCCGCGAAGTAGCGGTCGGCGTCCGCAACGACTGCCCAGGCCGCGTCGAGGGCGCGGGTGATCGCCTGCGAGTTCATGGCCTCGCGCGCCTTCCCGTAAAGGGCGTCCGCGGCAGCCAGCATCTCGGTGTCGGCCGTGGTGAACGTACCCGGAGCCGGGATCTTCCCGTCGCAGTTCTTGTAGATCATCGACAGCGAGCGCTGTGCGAGGTTTCCAAGACCGTTGGCGAGGTCTGCGTTGATGCGATTGACGATCGCCTCGTGGCTGTAGCTGCCGTCCTGGCCGAACTGGGCCTCGCGGAGAAAGAAGTATCGGGTCTGGTCGACGCCGTAGGCCTTGATCAGGTCGTACGGGTCGACGACGTTGCCGACCGACTTCGACATCTTTTCCCCGCGGTTATAGAGAAAACCGTGGGCGAATACGCGGTGCGGCAGCTCCAGTCCCGCGCTCATCAGGAACGCGGGCCAATAGACCGCGTGGAAGCGCACGATGTCCTTGCCGATGACGTGCACGTCGGCCGGCCAGTACCGGGAACGGGGCTGCTCGCCCTTGTTGAGCAGGCCGGTCGCGGTCACGTAGTTGTTGAGTGCATCGACCCACACGTACATCACGTGCTTGGGGTTGCCGGGCACCTTGATGCCCCAGTCCAGCGACGCGCGCGAGATCGACAGATCCTGCAGGCCGCCTTCGACGAAGCTCACCACCTCGTTGCGCCGCTCTTGCGGAAGGATGAACTCCGGGTTTGCCTTGTAGTGTGCGAGCAGCCGCTCCTGATAGGCGGACAGGCGGAAGAAATAGGTCTCTTCCTCCGTCCATTCGACCGGAGAGCCCAGCGGCTCACGGCGAACGCCATCGGTGCCGACCGTCGTTTCCTTCTCGTCGAAATAGGCTTCCTGGCGCACCGAGTACCAGCCGGCGTACTTGGCGACATAGATGTCGCCGGCCTTCTCCATGCGCTGCCACAGCTCGGCGCAAGCCTCGTAGTGGCGCGGCTCGGTGGTGCGGATGAAATCGTCGTAGGCGCACCCCAGCTTGTCCTCCATGTCGCGGAAGACGGCGGAGTTGCGGTCGGCGAGCTGCTGGGGCGTCAGGCCCTCCGCTGCGGCCGTCTGCTTCATCTTGAGGCCGTGCTCATCCGTTCCCGTCAGGTGGAACACGTCCCGGCCGTCGAGCCGCTCGAAGCGGGCGATGGCATCGGTGGCGAGCGCCGTATAGGCGTGGCCGATGTGCGGGACGCCGTTGGGATAGAAGATCGGCGTGGTGATGTAGAATTTCTCTCGCGCGCTCATGGCGTGGCGCTCTCTCGATCGGGGTGATGGTCGGAAAACAGGTGGAACGGCGGGTCGTGGAACGGCGTCCTCGCGCACGGGCGCGATGCCGTCACCGCATTCGAGCGGGGCGCATCGTCATCGCGCGGCGCAGGCGGCGCAGGATGAGTGTGGGAAGATGTTCGGTCGCGATGGTCATGGGGCTCGTCCTGCGCCTTGCTAGCACGCCGCGCGCGCCTTCGCCATCGGGGCGTGAGCGCCGCCGAGGAGGTCATGCCGCCGGTGCATTTGATCCAGGTCAATGGAGGGGGAGGCAATTGGCCGCCTTTTGAGAGGAAAAACTGGCATCGGCAACTCCGTGGGGTGAGGAAAGAAATGACTGGCAATGCACGGCCACCCGATCCGGTTGTGCGACCGATCGCGGTCTCCGACATCGTCGACGCTCTGGCGCAGGGTGTGCGGGATTTTCAGCGCGCGCCCGGCTACGGATTGTTCTTCGGGCTCTTCTACGCCCTCGGCGGCATCGCCATCGTGCTGGTCCTGTCGGCGCTCAAGATGACCTATCTCGCCTATCCGCTGGCAGCCGGCTTCGCCATCGTGGGACCGTTCGTCGCCGTCGGTCTCTATCAGGTAAGCCGAGATCTGGAGGCCGGCACGCCGCCCTCGTTCCGGCGCATCTGGGCGACCATCAAGTCACGCCGGGAAATCCGCTGGATGGCGTTCGTCGTCGGCTTCTTCTTCGTGATCTGGATGTATCAGGTGCGCCTGCTGCTCGCCCTGTTCCTCGCCAATGCCGGCTCGTTCGCAAGCCTGCAGGAGTTCCTCCAAATCGTGTTCACGACCAGCAGCGGCTGGATGTTCCTCGTCCTCGGCAACGTGATCGGCGCGGTGCTGTCGCTGGTGTTGTTCTCGATCTCGGTGGTGTCGTTCCCGATCCTGCTGGACCGGGACGTCGACTTCGTGACCGCAATGATCACCAGCGTGCGCTCGGTCTCGCTCAATCCGGTCCCGATGATCGGCTGGGCCGCCATCGTGGTCGCGCTGCTGATCGTCTCGGCGCTGCCGCTGTTCCTGGGTCTGCTCGTAACCCTGCCGATCCTCGGCCACACGACCTGGCATCTCTATCGCCGGCTGGTGCAGGCGGCCTGAGGGACGACAGGCAGAGGCAGGGCCCAGGCGCGAGACGGTCAGTCCCGTGCGTAGCGCACCGCCGTCTGGGCCTCGCAGAACGACGAGAACGAGGAAAACTCGGCCCCCTGCTTGCCGGCGTGGCGGGCATTGCACTCCGCCTTCTCCCGGGCGTATCGGCCGGCTTCGGCGCTGCTCAGGCGCGACAGGAACGTCGCCTCGCACTTCTCGACCACTTGTCGGGCGACGCGCACGTCACCCGATGAACCGCGCTGGCAGGCCTCCAGTACGCGGTAGGCGGCCCGGCAACTCGTCGCCTGTTCAATGAGGTCGGCAATCTCGACAGGGTCCAGGACCGGCGACGGGCAGCGCTGGGCGAGTGCGTCAGTGGAAGCGCAGGCCAAAAGAGCGATCACGGCGAGTGGAAGCTGGTACACGCGGACCATGGCTGCTCCTCGCCGTCACGCTGCGGACGCCCGGCGGCGCCCTTGGGCTCACCGTCTCACGGCGGCGGAATAGTCGTTGAGTACGGTCTCGGTGAGCTTGCCGGGCTTGAATTTGTAAGGGCCGGCCTCTGAGACGGGCGTGACTTCGGCGCCGGTGCCGCAGATGAAGCACTCCTCGAAGCTGGCGAGTTCCTCCGGCATGATCCGGCGCTCCACGACCTCGATCTGACGCAGGCGCGCCAGGTCGATCACGGTACGCCGCGTGATCCCGTCAAGGAAGCAGTCGGCGATCGGAGTGTGGATCTTGCCGTCCTTGATGAAGAACACGTTGGCGCCTGTGCATTCGGCGACGCGGCCCTGCCAGTCGAACATCAGTGCGTCCGCGTAGCCCTTCTTCTCGGCGCGGTGCTTCGAGATCGTGCAGATCATGTACAGGCCGGCCGCCTTGGAGTGGGCGGGTGCACAGGCCGGATCAGGCCGGCGGTAATCGGAGATGTCGAGGCGGATGCCCTTCATCTTGGTCGCAGCGTCGAACATCGACGGCCACGACCAGGTGGCGATCGCGACGTGGATGGTCGAGTGCTGGGCGGCGACCGCCATCATCTCGCTGCCGCGCCAGGCGACCGGGCGGATGTACTGGTCACCACCGCCGTTGAGCTTCAGGACCTCGGCCTTGGCGGCCTCGATCTGGTCGACGCTGTAGGGGATCTTGAAGTCCAGCAGCTCAGCCGAGCGGTGGAAGCGCTCGGTGTGCTCGCGCGACTTGAAGATCTTGCCGCCATAGGCGCGCTCGCCCTCGAACACGCAGGAGCCGTAATGGAGACCATGGCTCAGCACGTGCAGCTTCGCGTCGCGCCAAGCCACCACCTTGCCGTCGAGCCAGATGTAGCCATCGCGATCGTCGAACGGCAGCAGGCCGGACATGGTGGAACTCCCCGGTTGGACAGACGAGCCGACGGCGCGGCATATGCCTGTGCGTCACGGCGAAGCGCTTGAAAAGCAATTTGATTGCGTCCGCCGCCGTGCGCCACTATGGGCTTGCCACGAGTAACAATCGGCGTCAAATAAGTCAACATGACTGCCATAAAACGCGCTTCGACCTCCGCCGGCACCACCGGGAGGCGCGCGCCCGCCGGACTCCGGGACGAGGAGCTGCTGCAGTTCGTGGAACTGCTGTTCTTCGCCTACCGTGATTTCACCGGCGAACCGGACAAGATCCTCGCCGACTACGGTCTGGGTCGCGCGCATCATCGGGTGCTGCATTTCGTGAACCGCGAGCCGGGTCTGCGCGTGGCCGATCTTCTGGAGATACTGACCATCACCAAGCAGAGCCTGGCGCGGGTGCTCAAGCAGCTTGTCCGCGATGGCTGGATCGAGACACAGTCGGGAGAAGTGGATCGCCGCGAGCGCCTCCTTTTCACCACTGTGAAGGGCAAGGCTCTCGCCGCACGGCTCGCGGCGGGGCAGGTCAAGCGTATCATGATGGCGCTGGAGGCGGCCGGACCGGGCAGCGAGGTTCACCTGCGGCGTTTCCTCGTTGGCATGCTGGCCAAGGATCAGCAGGGTTCGATCGAAAGCCGCCTCGCGGCGCTGGCCGCCGCCAAGGATGGAAAGGAGCGGATATGAAGACGCCGGGCTCTGCGCCTCCGGTCGCGCGCAAGGGAGAGTCCCTCCCGGACAACGCTCCCCACGTGCTGGTGGTGGACGACGACAAGCGCATTCGCGATCTGCTGACCCGCTACTTGACGGAGCATGGCTTCCGCGTGACGCCGGCCGGGGATGCGGCGAGCGCGCGTGCTGCCATGCGGGGCCTAGCCTTCGATCTCCTGGTGCTCGACGTGATGATGCCGGGCGAGGACGGGCTGTCGCTCGCCCGCAGCCTCAAGCAGGGCTCGACGATTCCCATATGCATGCTGACGGCGCGTTCGGACGCCAACGACCGCATCCTGGGTCTGGAGATCGGCGTCGACGACTATGTCGCCAAGCCTTTCGAGCCGCGGGAGCTGGTGCTGAGGCTCAAGAACATCCTGCGGCGGGGAGCATCCGGCGGTGGGACGCGCGATGAGATCCGCTTGGGGGAGTTCACGTTCTCGGTGGCGCGGGGGGAGCTGAGGCGGAACGAGGAGACCATCAAGCTCACCGAGCGCGAGCGCGACCTGATGCGCATGTTCGCGCTGCGCCCCGGGCTTCCGGTGGCGCGCCACGAACTGCTCACCAGCGACGACGCGACCGGCAGCGAGCGGGCGATCGATGTCCAGATCAATCGTCTGCGCCGCAAGATCGAGCGTGACCCCTCGAATCCGGTGTACCTGCAGACCGTGCGCGGAAAAGGCTACATCCTCTACACGGATTGAGAGCATGGCGCTGGCTGAACAACAGGGGGAGAGGGCTCCTGCCGCTCAATTGCGGCGGCTGGTGTCGCGAGTGCGCGGCCGCTTCGCGGGATTTCTCGGGGAGTTGCTGCCCAAGGGCCTCTATGCGCGCGCCCTGCTGATCATCATCGCGCCCATCGTGCTGCTCGAAAGTGTGGTTGCGTTCACGTTCATGGAGCGCCATTGGAACCAGGTGACGCGCCGGCTCTCGGAAGCGACGGCGCGCGATGTGGGCGCGATCGTCGAGATCTACGAGTCCCTCAATTCCGACGTCAACCACTCGCGGCTGATCGACATCGCGCAGGGCAAGCTGGGATTGACGTCCCTCCAGGTGATGCCGCCTGGCAACCTGCCGATCAGCCAGCCCAAGCCGTTCTTCGGCCTGCTCGATCGCAAGCTTTCGGAGGAACTCGCCACCCACGTCCAGCGGCCGTTCTGGCTCGATACCGTGGGCCGCTCGGGCCATGTCGAGATCCGGGTCAAGACCGACACGGCGGTCCTGCGGTTCATCGCCCCGCGCAACCAGATCTATGCATCGAACAGCCACATCTTCCTGGTCTGGATGGTCGGCACATCGGTGGTGCTGCTGACCGCCGCGATCCTGCTGCTGCGCAACCAGATCCGTCCGATCCTGCGGCTCGCGGAGGCGGCGAACGCCTTCGGCAAGGGACGCGGGTTCCCGCCCGACTTCAAGCCGCGCGGCGCGCGAGAAGTGCGCGATGCGGCGCACGCTTTCATCGAAATGGGCGAGCGCATCACGCAGCACGTCGATCAGCGCACGACCATGCTGGCCGGCGTGAGCCACGATCTGCGCACCGTCCTCACACGCTTCAAGCTGGAGCTGGAGCTTCTTGGGGACAGCCCCGAGGCTCAGGCGATGAAAGCCGACGTGGTCGAGATGCAGCACATGCTGGAAGACTACCTCGCCTTCGCGCGCGGTGACGGCGGTGAAGTGGCGGCCCGCACGAGCGTGAAAGAACTGCTGGAAGAAATCGTGGAGGACAGCCAGCATTTCGACGCGGACATCAAGCTCGAGCACGCACGGCGTGGCGGTGACCTGCAGGTTCCGTTGAAGCGGCAGGCGATCAAGCGTGCAATCATCAACCTGGTGTCGAACGCCGCCCGTTTCGGCAGCGTCGTGGTGGTGAGGAGCGCCTTCGACCGGGAGTGGCTGCGGATCGAGGTCGAGGACGACGGTCCGGGCATTCCGCCGGGCGAACGCAAGAACGTCTTCAAGCCGTTCTATCGTGTGGAGAAGGCGAGGACCGGAGATTCGCAGGGTCATTCGGGACTGGGCTTGGCGATCGCTCTGGATATCGCCAAGAGCCACGGCGGGGACATCGTGCTCGACCGCGGTGGCCTGGGCGGTCTCAAGGCGACCATCCGGCTTCCCATGTAGGTCTCCGTGCGGTCGGGGCTGCGGTCCTCGCCAAGTGCGCGGCACCTTCCTATCGTTCGATGGCCGCAGATCCGGAGTTTCCCATGGGTTTCGACGTCAGCTCGCTCGATGCGCTTTTCGGGCCGCGCTCGGTCGCGGTCGTTGGCGCCTCTGCAGACGCGACCAAGATCGGCGGCCGGCCGGTCGATTACCTCAGGCGGCTCGGTTTTTCAGGGCGTATCCTTCCGGTCAATCCCAAAGCTGCCGAGGTTCGGGGCTTGCCCGCATATGCGTCGTTGCGCGCAATCGAGGGCCCCGTCGATCTGGCGATCGTGGCGGTCGGTGCGCCGCTGGTGCGGGCGACGGTCGAGGACGCGGCCGCGAAAGGCGTGAAGGCTCTCATCGTCTTCAGCGCCGGATTTGCGGAAGTCGATGCCGCCGGAGCTGCGGCGCAGGCCGATATCGTCAAGATCGCGCGGGCCGCAGACATGAGAATCGTCGGCCCGAACTGCATGGGCGTCGCCGATGTCGCGCGCGGCGTCTATGCCTCGTTCTCGCCGGTGATCGGCATGGGTCAGGCGAAAGCGGGAAACGTGGCGATCGTCAGCCAGAGCGGCGCTTTCGGCGCGTTCGCCTACACGCTCGCCCGCGAGCGCGGGCTCGGGCTGTCGAAATGGGTGGCGAGTGGCAACGAGTGCGACGTGGACGTCGCCGAATGCATCGCCTGGCTCGCCGGCGATGCCGACACGTCGGTCATCCTGGCCTACCTGGAGGGGGCGAAGGATGGTCGCAAGCTCATGGCCGCACTCGAGATGGCCCGCGCGGCCGGCAAGCCTGTAGTCGCCACCAAAGTCGGTCGTACAGCCATCGGCGCAGCAGCGGCGGCGTCTCACACGTCCGCGCTGGCCGGCGAGGACCGCGTGTACGATGCGGTGCTGCGCCAGTGCGGGGCCTATCGTGCGGAGACCGTGGAAGAGTTCTTCGACGTCGGCTATGCGGCCTCCCGCGCCGGCGTCGCGAAGGGAGGCCGGATCGGCCTGTTCACCGTTTCGGGCGGTGTCGGCGTGTTGATGGCGGACGACTGCGAGCGCTATGGTCTCGATGTCTCTGAAATGCCGGCGTCCGCCCAGAAGGCCGTGCGGGAGTTGGTACCGTTCGCGGCGACCCGCAATCCGCTCGACATCACCGGTCAGGTCACCAACGATCCCTCGCTGATGGACAAGGCCATAGCGGCGATGCTGGG
The DNA here is from genome assembly GCA_964389095.1 of uncultured Hyphomicrobiaceae bacterium. Taxonomy (GTDB): domain Bacteria; phylum Pseudomonadota; class Alphaproteobacteria; order Rhizobiales; family Hyphomicrobiaceae; genus JABFRJ01. The sequence goes on along the minus strand of CAYMEB010000026.1, from coordinate 10,098 downwards.
GACCGGCGGCTACGATCTGTTCGCGGGCTTTTTCGCCGCTTCCGGTCTCACCCCGCATGGCGGCGAACATCTGGTCCGCATCGCCGGCGACATCCGGCGGACCCGTCCCGACGTGGTGACGGCGTTCTGTTCGGTGTTTCGGCCGGAGGTGAGGCGCGGCCTCGATGAGCAAGGCTGCCTGGCGTTCGAGGATCCCAGCCGCATGATCCGGGCGCTGGCGGCGCTGCAGCGGATCGGGGCTGCTTTGGCTCGCCCTGCGGGGGGCGACACGCGGCCATCGCATTCGCCCGCGGGGCTGCACACTGGAGCCGGTGTGGCCAACGAGGTGGACGCGCTGCGTGTCCTGGCCGAGGCGGGCGTTCCGGCCGTGTCTGTCACGCTCTGCCGAACCGCGGATGCGGCGGTGGAGGCCGCCAGCCGCGTTGGTGGCCCCGTCGTGGCGAAGGTCGTCTCGCGCGACATCCTGCACAAATCGGAAGCCGGCGGTGTTCGGCTCCGGCTATCGGATGGCGCAGCCGTGCGGGAGGCCTTCGAGGCGGTCACATCGAACGCGCAGCGGTACGATTCCAACACGCGGATCGATGGTGTCCTGATCGCGCCGATGATTTCCGGCGGTGTCGAGTGCATCCTCGGCGCGCAATGGGATCCGACGTTCGGTCCGGTGGTGATGTTCGGGCTGGGTGGCGTGCTGGTCGAAGTCCTCGGCGATGTCGCTTTCAGGGTAGCACCGTTCGGGCGGGAAGAGGCGTTGGCGATGATCCGCCAGATCAGGGGCGCGGCAGTGCTCGACGGTGTTCGCGGCGGGCCTCCCTGCGATATCGACGCGCTGTGCGATGCGCTGGTGGCGCTGTCGCGGTTGGCGGCGGAACTCGGCGAGCGGCTCGAGACCATCGACGTCAATCCCTTCCTGGTTCGGGCCCGGGGCCAAGGTGCTCTGGCGCTCGATGCCGTACTGGTGACGCGCTGAACGGAGGCGGCCATGGATTTTGCATTCAGTCCGCAGAGCATGGAGCTGCTGCGGCAGACCGAGCGGTTCTTCCGCGATCGCATCCTGCCGAGGCATCACGAGTGGCTCGACGCGGCTCGGGCCGGCAGCCCCAAGCCGGCGTTTCTCGATGCGCTCAAGAGCGAGGCGCGGGCGGCCGGATTGTGGAACCTCGCGCTACCGGCGTTGCCTGCCGGCGCTCCCGGCACCCGGCTCACGAACCTCGAGTTCGCGCCGCTGGCGGGGATCATGGGGCGGTTGCCCTGGGCGCCGACCGTGTTCAACTGCAATGCGCCCAACGTGCCGAACATGGAAGTGCTGATCCGCTACGGAACGCGGGAGCAGCAGGCGCGCTGGCTGCTGCCGTTGCTCGAGGGCCGGAAGATGTCGGCGTTCGCGATGACCGAGCCGGACGTTGCCTCATCCGACGCCCGCAACATCCGCACCAGCATCAGGCGGGATGGCCCCGACTACGTGATCGACGGCCGCAAGTGGTACATCTCCGGGGCGGGACATCCCGATTGCGATCTCCTCCTGGTGATGGGTGTCACCGCGCCCGACGGGGGCGCTGCCTCGCGCCATTCGGTGGTTCTGGTGCCGCGCGAGACACCGGGCGTTCGGCTGGTGCGCAAGCTCCCCCAATTGGGTCGCTTCGACAATATCGAGGCGCCGATGGAAATCGCGTTCGAGGAGGTGCGCGTGCCGCGCGGGAACCTGCTCGGGGGCGAGGGGATGGGCTTCGCGGTCGGCCAGGCTCGCCTGGGACCGGCGCGCGTCCATCATTGCATGCGCGCCCTGGGGCAGTGCGACGTCCTGGTGCAGTTGATGCGCGAGCGCGCCGACCAGCGCAGCACATTCGGACGGCGCGTCTCGGATTACGCGAACGTTCAGGATTCGGTGGCGATGTCGCGGATCGAGATCGAGCAGGCGCGGCTGATGGTTCTGAAGACCGCGTGGTTGCTGGACCGGGGCGGCTATGATGCCGCCAAGGCGGAAGTCGCGATGATCAAGGTGTCCGTGGCGCGCACGTTCAGCGCCGTGGCCGATCGGGCGGTGCAGATCTTCGGGGCCATGGGGATCAGCGACGATGCGCCCGTCGCGCAGGCATATGCGGCGGCGCGCGCCATGCGCATCTACGATGGTCCCGACGAGGTGCACCTGCGCACGCTGTTCCGCCTCGAAAGCGGCGACGTCGGCGATAGCGCCTCTTACCTCGAGAACGGCGAGGGCGGGCCAGTCGCTGGGCGATGACGGCACGACGCGGGCGCGCGGCCCTTGCAAGACCGGGGTGAGCGCGATGGCCGCAGTTGTCTTCACGCCGGACATCCAGCGTCACGTCGCCTGTCCCGACAGTGCGGCGCCCGGTGATCGCTCGCGATGCGCTCGATGTGGTCTTTCGCGACAATCCCCGGGCGCGCTCCTATGTCCAGGAACACCAGGGCGCCCTGCGCAGACATATGCCTATCTTCGTCGGCTCGCGCATTATCGCCCTTCTGCGCAGTCCGGTTCGGCTAGCCGTTCGAGCCGGCGCGGACGCCGGTGCCGACGGGGCAGGACAGGCCGGTCCCGCCGAGCCCGCAGTATCCGTGGGGAACCTTGGCCAGGTACTGCTGGTGGTAATCCTCCGCGAAGTAGAAGGGTCCGGCGTCGACGATCTCGGTGGTCACGGGACCATAACCGATTGCTGCGAGCACCCGACCGAACGCGGTCTTCGTCGCCTCCGCAGCGGCCCGCTGGGCCGGTGAGAAGACATAGATCCCGGAACGGTATTGGGTGCCGACGTCGTTGCCCTGGCGCATGCCCTGGGTCGGGTCATGGCTTTCCCAGAAGGTCTGGAGCAACGTCTCATAGGGAATGCGCGCGGGATCGAAGACAACCAGGACGACCTCGTTGTGGCCGGTTCGGCCGGAGCAGACCTCCTCGTACGTGGGATTGGGCGTGTAACCCGCCGCATAGCCCACGGCCGTCACATGGATGCCGGCCCCGAGCTGCCAGAACTTGCGCTCCGCGCCCCAGAAGCAGCCCATGCCGAACAGCGCCATCTCGTGGCCCTGGGGATAGGGGCCTTTGAGGGGACGGCCGGAAATGTAGTGCTCGCGGGCTGTCGGGATCGGGGCGTCGCGGCCGGGTAATGCAGCTTCGCGCGCGGGCATCTCAGCCTTTTTGCGGAACAACACGACGGTCTCCTTCGTGGTAGGGTTGGCGGCAACGTGCAGTGGGATAGGATATAAGGGAGCCGGTACCGCGCCGCCATCGGGGCGCGGTCAAACCCGCGTCAGTGGCCCGTGATGGGAGGATGCACCATGGCTGAAGCGAGCGCAGTGTCCGCGACGACGCCCCCGGAGCCGCAGCAGGAGGTGCTGCGCTGGACTGTCGGGGGCACGCGGACGGTCTTGCTGTCGTTCCTGTTCCTGATCCTGCTCCCGTTCTACCTCAGCATCGGTCCGATGCTGTTCTTTCGACTTTGGCACGGGCTATGGCTGGACACGATCGGGCTAGGCATCGTCGGGCTGTTGTTTACGGTTCTGATGGCGATGGTGCTCGCCCATCTCGTCCATTCCGTGCGGTCGCGGGTCAAGCTCGACAAGGACGGCGTGAGCTGCACGCTTCCGGCATTGAAGCGCGGTCCGACGCCGCTGCTGCGGTTCGAAACGCGGAAGTTTCCCTATTCGGATGTCGCCGCCGTCGACACCCGCAGCGAGGTTTACAGCGAGGCGCTGGCGCCCGCGTTGCTGAAGTCGACGCGGCTCACATTCAAGGACGGCACCCACACCGTGCTGGGCTACGTCAACGAGCATAGCGACGACCGTTCGTTTCCCTATCCTCAGATCGGCGAGGAGATCGCGCGGCGCGCCGGCTTGACTGTAAAGGACCACGGCGTCGTCCGCCGCTCCATCCGCAAGCGCGCGATGGGGCTCGCGACCGATGTTGCGGAGAACACGCCCGTGACGGCCGACGAGATCAAGGCCATCAATCTGCGTCACAAGAACGTGATGCGTGGCGTGGTCGGCGCGGTGGCGGGATTGATGCTGCTCGGACTGGCCTGGGATTTCGCGACGACGCCGTCCACCAGTTACGCGTCGCTTTGGTCGATCGGCGGGGCATCCACCGCGCCGTCGGCCAAGAGATAGCGCACAGGGGAGGTGGCCCCCGGAGCGCTATGCCTTCCTGCCGCCCGCGGCGAGCAGCCGGTCGATGAACGCCGGCACGATGGCGGTCGCCGGGCCGTGGATCGCCTCGGCGAACAAACTGACCCCTTCGGACGGCTCCAGATTGAGTTCGACGGTATGGGCGCCTGTCGACCGGGCTGCGGCAACGAAGCCCGCCGCCGGATAGACGTTGCCGCTGGTGCCGATCGAGATGAAGAGGTCGCACTTCTGCAGGGCCGCGTAGATCTCCTCCATGTGGTAGGGCATCTCGCCGAACCAGACGATGTCGGGGCGCATCGCGCCCGCGGCGCGACACTTGGGGCATGCCGTCGTCGTCTCGATGTCGTCCGTCCAAGGCATGCGCGAATTGCAGGAGCGGCACCAGGCCTTGAGCAGTTCACCGTGCATGTGCACGAGCCGACGGCTTCCGGCCTGGCCATGCAACGGGTCGACGTTCTGCGTCACCACGGTCACGCGGCCCGAATACTCCCGTTCGAGACGGACCAGGGCATCGTGCGCCGGGTTCGGCCTGACCTTCTGCACTTCGCGGCGACGCATATTGTAGAACTCGTGGACCAGCGCCGGATTTCGCGCGAAGGCCTCGGGCGTCGCCACTTCCTCCACATCGTACTTTGCCCACAGACCGTCCGCATCGCGGAATGTCGAGATGCCCGATTCCTTCGAAATGCCGGCGCCGGTCAGTACGACGACGCGCTGATAGACTTTCATGGCGACCTCCTCAGGTATCGCTCTCACGTGGCTTGCGCCGGCGCGCCGCTGACGGTTCGGCGTCCGCTGCGCCCGCCAGATCCGGCCGGCGAGCCCGGGTCAGTTCCATCGCCTGTTCGCGGCGCCACGCGCGGATCTTGGCGTGATCACCGCCGAGAAGGACTTCGGGGATCTCGCGTCCTTCCCACTCTCTGGGCCGTGTGTACTGGGGATACTCCAAGAGGCCGTTCTCGAAGCTCTCCTCGCAGAGACTCTCACTCGCTCCGATCACGCCCGGCAACAAGCGGACGACGGCGTCGATCAGCACCATCGCCGCAAGTTCACCCCCGGAGAGGACGTAGTCACCGATCGAAACTTCTTCCAGTCCGCGCGCATCGATGACGCGCTGGTCGAGGCCTTCGAAGCGGCCCGCGAGCAGCATCACTCCCGGGCCGTCTGCCAGCGCGCGAACCCGCGCCTGCGTGAGCGGTTGTCCTCTGGGGCTCAGGTACAGTCGCGGCACGTCGCCGGAGATTGTGGCGGCATGATCGACAGCGGCGGCCGTCACGTCGGCGCGAAGGACCATCCCGGCGCCACCGCCGGCCGGCGTGTCGTCGACCGTGCGATGGCGGCCGATGCCGAAGTCGCGGATCTGCACGGTCGTCAGCGACCAGACGCCCTCGGTCAGCGCCCTGCCGACCAGCGACGCGCCGAGCGGCCCCGGAAAGATTTCGGGAAAGAGCGTCAGGACTGTCGCGCGCCAACCGCCGGTCATGTTGCAAGCCGCTTCTTGCGCGCGAAGCGCGCCGCCGAGTCGAAGCCTGCAATTTAAGCCAATCCGGGCGGACGCGCATCGTCGTCCGCGGATTTGTATCCCTCGACCGGCTCAGTGTATCCGGCGGGAACGCGCCCCGGCCGGGTCTGTGAGTGAGGAGCCCGATGCGTCCGTTCAGGGCTCAATACGTGCGCGGCGGCCGCCATTCCCAGCGTTCCGCGTAGGGGCGATAGCGCGGCTCCAATGGCGTCGCACTCATGATGTCGCCGGTGCAGCGATCGACCTGCAACTGGAACAGCCGTCCGCTGGGGCGACGCGCCTTCACGTAGGCGGTGTCCTGGTCGGCTACGTGGGGATCGTGGAAGTCGGTCCAGCCCATGCGTTCCAGCTCGTAGCGCGCGGCGTCCTTGGAGATGCAGCCGGGACGAGCGGAATAGGCGTAGTGCCGGGGCGCCTCGGCATAGCGCGGGGGCAGGCGACGCGCTTCGGGATAAACCGGTTCCCTCGGCACCGGCACGCGATCGAACCCATAGGGACGCGGCGGTTGCCCTTCGACGTAGACCGGCGGAGGCGGAGCCGGCTCGCGCCCATACAAGTAATTATATCGCGGATCCTCGTAGGCGCTCGACCAGCGATCGTTCGGCGGGTCGTCGTAGCTGAGGTCGGCGGCGAATGACGAACCGCCACTGGCGGCGCAGACAGCGGCGAGTACGGCCGCGATCGGGCCGGAACGCCTTAGGATAAGGGACATCGACATGCTCCTGGACGCATCCCTCGCCCTTTCGGGCGATGGGCTCTCCCTCCCGTTCCCGCATCGGAACGCTGGGGCTTCGAACATGAATGGTCAATGAAAATCACCGGCTGGCGGGCGCGGTTGCGGCCTCCGGCGGTCGTTTCGGCGCATCTCGTGTCACGGCAGCCACGACTTGAAACGGGGAAAGCGCTTCCCAAATCTCGCTCGTGCACGCCCGTCCGGGGTGCACGGACATGGGCCTGGCCCCACGGGCAGGCCACCTACAGTCGCTTCACACGGAGGCTTATCCATGCGTGCTGTTGATTTTGCCCCTCTCTATCGCTCGACGGTCGGCTTCGACCGTCTGTTCCAGTTGCTCGACGGCCCTGGTTTGGAGAGCGAGGCACAGGCCTATCCCCCCTACGATATCGAGCGCCTCGGTGAGAACGCCTACCGCGTGACGATGGCGGTTGCCGGTTTCTCAGATGCCGAGCTGTCGATCGAACAGAAAGAGCAGCTTCTGACGGTCAAGGGCCAGAAGGCGGAGAACGGCAAGGACCGCAAGTTCCTGCATCGCGGCATCGCGGCGCGTGCGTTCGAGCGTCGTTTTCAGCTTGCGGACTACGTCGAGGTGAAGGGAGCCGAGTTGAGGGACGGGCTTCTGCACATCGAGCTGCAGCGCAATGTTCCCGAGCGGCTGAAGCCGCGCCAGATCGCGATCGGATCGTCGTCGCCCGAGCCCCGACAGATCGCTGCTGCCTGAGGCGCGAGCCTCTGCACTCGCCATCGTTTGAGATGCGTGCGCCGCCCCGCGACAGAACGCGGGGCGGCGATACGTCGTCGATCAATGCTCTTGCGTGGTCGTCAGGGCGACCAGCGCAGGAAATTCGCGATCAACCGCAGGCCGAGTGTCTGGCTCTTCTCCGGGTGGAACTGTGTGCCGGCCATGTTGTCGCGCCCGATCACGGCGGTGACTGGACCGCCGTAGTCGGTCTCGGCGATGATGATGTCCCGGTCGCTCGTCGCCAGATGGAACGAGTGTACGAAATAGGCGTGCAACCCGTCTGGTCCCAACGGACAGCCGTCGAGAAGGGGATGCTGCTTGAACTGCTGCAGGACGTTCCAGCCCATATGTGGAATTTTGAGTGACGGGTCCGATGGCTTGATCGCGGTGACATCGCCTCGAACCCAGCCGAGCCCCTGGGTCACCGTGAACTCGAGCCCGCGTTCGGCCATGAGCTGCATACCGACGCAGATGCCGAGAAACGGTCGTCCGCGCTGGCGGACGCTGCGCTCGAGGGCATCCCGCATTCCCTGAACTGCCGACAGGCCGAGGGCACAGTCGGCGAAGGCGCCGACGCCGGGCAGGACGATGCGGTCTGCGCGCTCGACAGCGTTGGGATCGCTCGTCACCAGGATGCGGCTCGCGATCTCATTGTCGCGCGCGGCCCGCTCGAACGCTTTGGCCGCGGAGTGGAGATTGCCGGAGCCGTAGTCGATAATCGCGACGGTCTGCATGGCCTCTCAACTCTTGCGGCGGAGGAGGCGGGCGACTACGCCGCGCGGCCGCTCCGCCGTCGTGGTCGATGGCTGGGCCGGAGCCTTGTCCGCCGGTCGCGCCGCTGTCGAACTCGTGCGCACTCCCGGCTGCATCGGCAGCCAGATATCGAGGAACCGCCGCTCGCAATCCTGCAGGCTGCTGCCGACGAGTTCGCCCAGCCGCGACCAGCCCCGATGTTCGAACGCGTGGCGCTCGATAGCGCCGGCCTCGTAACCGACGATCAGATGCAGAGCGGCGAGAGCGGTCAGGAGATAGGCCGCATCGACGGCGAACACGAGGTCGACCGCGATCAAGGCCGCAACCCAGAGGACATAGCCCAGCAAAGCCAGCCAGGCGCGCCTCGTCATCAGCCATAGCGGCGCGAACAGCATCGCCTGGATCGAGAACCCGTCCTTCACGAAAACCAGCGCGCCGGCGCGATCGAGGCGATCGGCCGGTGGCTCAGGCGCTTCGAACACGGTGTAGCTCGACACCTGGTCGCCGCCGAACAGCAGACGGAACAGCACGGTATGGTGACCTCGGACGCTTCTGCGAGGGTTCCCTTATGACGACAATGTGCCTTTCGTCGAGGGCACGCGACCCGCCTGGCGCGGATCGGGAGTGACGGCCGCGCGCAGTGCCCGGGCCAGCCCCTTGAAGCAGGTCTCGGCGATATGGTGGTTGTTCTCGCCATAGAGGTTGGCGACGTGCAACGTGATCCCGGCGTTCTGGGCGAAGGCCTGGAACCATTCCCGGAACAGCTCGGTGTCCATCTCGCCGATCTTGGGGCGCGAGAACGTGACGTCCCAGACCAGATAGGGACGGCCGGAGACGTCGACCGCGACCCGTGTCATGGCCTCGTCCATGGGCAGGTGCACATCGGCGTAGCGGGTGATGCCGCCCTTGTCCCCGAGGGCCTTGGCGACGGCCTGTCCGAGCACGATGCCGCAATCCTCGGCCGTGTGGTGGAAATCGATATGCAAGTCGCCCTTGGCCTCGATCGTGATGTCGATCAGCCCGTGGCGGGAGAGCTGCTCCAGCATGTGATCCAGGAAGCCGATCCCCGTCTTGATGTCGTGCTTTCCGGTGCCGTCGAGATCGACGGTGGCCTTGATGCGCGTCTCGTTGGTCTTGCGATCGATGGTGGCGGTGCGGGACACGGCTGGCCTCGTTGTCGGTTCCGCCAGGATCTATCAGTGCCAGGCGCTCAGCGCCATACGCCCCTCGCCGCAGGGTTGCAGACGAGGCCGGAGACGCCCTGATCGGGCCGTCGAGCCGATCTCCTCTTGATTTGGCCGCGGATCGTGAAGACATACACGTCTCGGGGCTGCCGTCGGCGGCGATGAAGAAGCGACCACATGAGCACGATCGAGCACCGGCCCGACATCTGGTACGGGACGACCATCCTGACCGTCCGCAAGAACGGCCGCGTCGTCGTCGCGGGCGACGGGCAGGTCAGCCTCGGCGCGACGGTGATCAAGTCCAACGCGCGCAAGGTTCGCCCCCTCGGGGCCGCCAATCGTGTCATCGGCGGCTTCGCGGGCTCCACGGCCGATGCCTTCACGCTGTTCGAGCGACTTGAAAAGAAGCTCGAGCAGTACCCCGAGCAGTTGACGCGGGCGTGCGTCGAACTGGCGAAGGACTGGCGGACCGACCGTTTCCTTCGCCGGCTCGAGGCGATGATGATCGTCGCCGACCGGGAGCGGACCCTGGTGCTGACGGGCAACGGCGACGTGCTGGAGCCCGAGCAGGATTGCATGGGGATAGGATCGGGCGGGAGCTACGCGCTCGCTGCCGCACGCGCGCTGCTGGACAGCGACAAGAGTGCGGAGGAGATCGCCCGCCGCGCGATGGCGATCGCTGCGGACATCTGCGTCTACACGAATTCCAACGTTGTGGTGGAAAGCCTCGATTCCGTCCGATGAGCGTAGTTGCGCCAGTCATTGGGTCGAGACTCGGTCCGCCTCTTTCCGGGCGCACCGGCGATACGCTGATCATGCAACACGACAGGGCCCAGAGAGAAAGCACTCCATGACCAACTTCTCTCCCCGCGAAATCGTCTCCGAGCTGGACCGTCACATCGTCGGACAGGGCGATGCCAAGCGCGCGGTCGCGATCGCGCTGCGCAACCGCTGGCGCCGCCAGAATGTCGAGGGCAGCCTGCGCGAGGAAATCCACGACCGTCTGGAAGCTGTCGTAGGGATGGTG